>DASUHI010000129.1:0-19221 GCA_036273575.1 Streptosporangiaceae bacterium
CTGTCATTCTCACCGGCAACGCGCGGTTCTGCGAACGCGGGCTGGCCGCGAGCTGACCTCGATGTCAGATCGCACGCGCACGACCTGCGGGTCTTGACGGCAGTCTCGGGCCGGACGCGAGCCTGCTCCGGAAGCGAGACCAGGGCAGGAAGCGATCCGGGTACCGGGTACCAGAGCACTCGTCGCGCTGCGCTTAGCTAGAGTCGTGATCCGTGACTGCCCCCAGCTCGCGGCCAGCATGACGGCGACCGCCTCCTCCGAGCATGCGCTCGACTTCGCGCCCGGCCTGGACGGTGACCTGGGCCTGGCCGGCGACGCCGGGCTGCCGGCGGCGTCAGCGAGAGCCGCGCGCTGGCGCGAGCGTCCCGCCGCGCAGCAGCCGCACTGGCCCGATCCTGACCGCCTCGCCGCCGTCACCGCCCAACTGGCTCAGCTGCCGCCGCTGGTGTTCGCCGGCGAGTGCGACCAGCTGACCGAGCGGCTCGCCGCGGTCGCCAGGGGCGAGGCGTTCGTGCTGCAGGGGGGCGACTGCGCGGAGACGTTCGCGGGGTCGACGGCGGGCGCGGTGCGGGCCAAGCTGCAGACCCTGCTCCAGATGGCGGTCGTGCTCACCTACGGCGCGAGCGTGCCGGTCGTCAAGATCGGCAGGATGGCCGGCCAGTTCGCCAAGCCGCGGTCGAAGCCGACCGAGGTCAGGAACGGCACCGAATTGCCCGCGTACCGCGGCGACGCCGTGAACGGCTTCGAGTTCAGCGCGGCCGCCAGGACGCCGGATCCTGATCGGCTGCTGCGCGCCTACCACAGCTCAGCGGTCACCCTGAACCTGTGCCGCGCGTTCACCACGGGCGGATACGCGGGCCTGCATCAGGTCCACGCGTGGAATCAGGACTTCGTCGCGGACAGCCCGGCCGGCCAGCGCTACGAGCGGCTGGCCGGGGAGATCGACAGGGCGCTCAGCTTCATGCGGGCGTGCGGCGCAGACCCGCAGGAACTGCGGACGGTCGAGCTGTACTCCAGCCACGAAGCCCTGCTGCTGGACTACGAGCACGCGCTGACCAGGATCGAATCGCGCACGGGGCTGGCATACGACACGTCGGCGCACTTCTTGTGGATCGGCGAGCGGACCAGGGCACTGGACTGCGCGCACGTGGAGTTCGCGCGCTCGATCAGCAATCCGATCGGCGTGAAGGTCGGCCCCGACGCGACCGCGGATGACGTGCTCGCGCTGATCGCCGCGCTGAACCCCGAGCGGGTTCCAGGCAGGCTGACGCTGATCAGCAGGATGGGCGCCGACCGGATCCGCGACGTCCTGCCCGGCTTGGTCAAAGCGGTGGCCGCGGACGGCGCGCCGATCGCGTGGATCTGTGACCCTATGCACGGCAACACGTTCGAGGCCCCGAGCGGTCACAAGACGAGGCGGTTCGACGACGTCCTAGCCGAACTGCACGCGTTCTTCGACGTGCACCGCGCGGCCGGGACGCATCCGGGCGGCATTCACATCGAGTTCACCGGCGACAACGTCACCGAGTGCGTCGGTGGCAGCCGCGAGATCGTCGCCGATGACCTGCACCAGCGCTACGAGACGGCCTGCGACCCGCGGCTCAACCGCAGCCAGGCCCTTGACCTGGCCTTCACCGTCGCCGACAGCTACCGCCGCCACTAGCAGCGCGCCGCAATGCAACGCTGAACCCTGCTGGTGCTATATAAGCCCAGCAGGGGTTCAGCGTTGGGGTGGGACAATCAGGAAGCGGGCGGCGGGGGCTCCCAGTCGGGACGCAGCGGCATGCCGGACTCGCCGTGCTGGCCGAGCTTGACGCCGAGGATCTGGTGCAGCTGGATCTGGTTCTGCTCGAACCCGAGCCGTGACCCGGCCATGTACAGACGCCAGACCCGGGCGGTAGCGTCGCCGACCTCGGCGACCGCCTCGTCCCAGTGCTCGGCGAGGTTGGCGCACCAGGCGGCCAGCGTGCGCGCGTAGTGCTCCCGCAGGTTTTCCTCGTGCCTGACCTCGAAGCCAGCGTCGTGCATCTGCGAGACGAGGTGCCCTGGCCCTTCCAGCTCACCGTCGGGGACCACGTACCGGAAGATGAACCCATCGGTGACGGCCGCGGGCCCGGCATTGTCTGGCCTGGTGATGCAGTGATTCAGCAACCGGCCGCCAGGTTTGAGCTTGCCGTAGAGGAACCCGAAGTAGCCGGGCAGCTGCGCCTTGCCGATGTGCTCGGTCAGCCCGATCGAGCTGATCGCGTCAAAGTCCGTCTCGGTGACCTCGCGGTAGTCGAGGTGCCGCACCTCAGCGAGTTCCTCGAGCCCGGCCTCCTTGATCGCGCGCTGTGCCCAGAGCGCCTGCTGTTCTGACAGCGTCACGCCGAGAGCGCGGACGCCGTACTCCCGCGCCGCGTGCATGACCATGCCGCCCCAGCCGCAGCCCACGTCGAGCAGCCGCATCCCAGGCTTCAGCGCGATCTTCCTGGCCACGAGGTCGAACTTGTACGCCTGGGCCTGCTCGAGCGTCGCGGCGGCTTCCGGATAACACGCGCACGTGTAGGCCATCGACGGGCCGAGCACCCACTCGTAGAAAGTGTTCGACACGTCGTAGTGGTGCGAGATCGCGCTGGCGTCTCGGCCACGCGAATGCCGCCTGCCCGACAGCCAGCGCCGGTTGACCCTGACCTCCTGCGGCGGCGGCGCGACGCGCTTGAGCAGCAGCTTCGGCCCGCCGAGGTCGGAGAGCAGGGAGAGCCGCTCGGCCACGGACATATCCATGCGCTGTGCCGTGGAAAGCCGCGAGAGAGCCGTGTACATGTCGCCGTCGACGTCCAGGTGGCCCGATATGAAGGCCCTGGCCAGGCCCAGCGCGCCCGGCGCCTGGGCGAGGTAGGACACGGCGACCGGGCTCTTCACCCTGACCGTGATGGCCGGCGATCGAGGAGTTCCAGCCCTGCTGCCGTCGTACGCGACGAACTCAACTCCGGCCCGCGGCCCTGCGACACGCTCGAACACGTCTGCTAGCGACATGCCCCCTCTTCTCCTTTCACCACCCGGTCTCGCCTACCTGGCCCTGACGCACTTGTCGTACAAGGTGGCGAGGCGACCGCCGGGGTCGTACTCGTGCTTGAGCTCGTCGTAGGCAGGGCCGTTGTACAACCTCGAGAACTCCTCTGGCGAGTAGTACGAGGTGGAGTACAAGCCCTTATGCCCGCCGAGCTCGGTGACCTTGTCCTCGATCTGCCTGTTGTAGAAGCCGTCGCCCGCTCCCGCCGGCAGCGTGACGTTTCCCCAGAATCCGAAGTTCACGTACACCTCGTCGGGCCGCAGCGGGTACAGCGGCCAGGCCCGGTCGGCGCGCAGCCGCAAGGGGCACAGCCAGACCGGGCTCATGCCGACGCGCGCGGCGAAGAACTCGTAGAACTCCGCGCTCCTGCTCAGCGGTATCTCGACGTCCTGGATGACTGCTTCCTCATCTGCCCCGCCGCGGCTCTTGCCGATGGCGCGCGTCAGGCTGTACTGCCGGTCGAGCGCCACGAGCTTGCGATAGACGTCTGAGCGCCGGTAGCGGCGCGGCCACAGCCGGCGGACCAGGGGGCGCTGTACGCCGAAGGCACGCGAGCACCAGAACCAGTCGGTGTCCCAGCGCCACAGGTAGTCGCGGATGGTCAGGAAGTCATCGCGCGGCCCGCGGATGGACTGGTAGTAAATGTTCTGGCCGGTGTAGTCGCTGAGCCACGGCGCGATGTCGCTGAACGCGCCGACGGTCAGGTAGATCTCGCCGGTGCCGAACGCGGTGCCGTCGAGGAAGTCGGCGGCGTGCCCGTGGTAGCTGCCGTCGCGGGCGATCTCGCCGATCGCCGCCATCGCCTCGTCAGCGCTCGCGAACGCGAAGTGCCTGAGGTGCACATATGGCTTAACCGGCTCGAGGGCGATCGTGAGCCAGAGCGCGTAGCCGAGGGTTCCGTACGAGTTGGGAAAGCCCCAGTACAGGTCCGCGTGCTCGGAGTCGGGGGCGGCGCTGATGAGCCTGCCGTCACCCGTCAGTACCTCCATCTCCAGCACCGACTCATGCGGCAGGCCGTTGCGCAGCGACGTCGACTCGATCCCGAGGCCTGACACCGCCCCGCCGAGCGTGATCGTCTTGAGCTGCGGGACGACGAGCGGCATCAGCCCGTGCCGGAGCGTGGCGTCGGCCAGGTCCTCGTACGTTGTCATGCCGCCGACGATCGCGGTCCTGGTCTCCGGGTCGACGCACAGCACGCTGCCGAACGCGGAGACGTCGAGCGTGACCAGCCCAGGACGGCCCTGGTCGCGGAACCTGAACAGGTTGGACGTCGACTTCGCCAGCCGCACCGGCGTGCCAGGCGGAATAGCCGCGTACGCGTGCCGCAACCGGGCGGCAGCGGCGTACCTGCTAGCCAGCGGCGAGCTGGCATCCCGATGCTCGGAGCCGACGTCCTGCCCCTGATCAGCGAGGTCTGTCACGTTGCCCTCCACCGGACGGGCCCGAGGCCAACGGCAGGCCCGGAGGGCCCGAAGCCAGCAGCCAGCCCGAAGGGCTCGAAGCCAACGGCCGGCCAGAAGGGCCGCGCCACCAGTTACTCGCCACCTGAGTCCGCACCGCCCGCCATGCCGCCACCTGCGCGGGTTTGGTCATATTCCGTTAATCCTACCGTTCAGTAGCCCCGCGCTTCGAGACCGATCAGACTCCCGTCATCGCGTGTACCCGGCCGGACGCCACGGCGCTGACGAGCCGCTGGTAGTCGCGCTCGTTCTGGACCGCGTAGGCGACAGCGAACTCGGCGACGGCGTGGTCGAACGTCTCGGCAGAGCCCATGTAGCCGCTGATCAGCGTCGCCCGGCCGGTCCTCGCGTGCGCCCTGGCCAGCGCCCAGCCGCACAGCCTCCCGTAATAGACGAGCTGCTCCTCGTCCATCACGGGGACGTCCATGCTGCCCTTCATGTCGCGCAGCTGCCTGACGTAGTAGTCCCTCTGAGCGTGCCCGTCCGCGGGAATGCCCCTGGTCCAGCCCAGGAACGGATCGGACGCGGCCTGCGTCAGGCGTTGCCCCCTGACCACGCGCTCGCCTTGGTGCTTGTACTCGCTTGGCCCGGCGAACGCCGCGAGCACGGACTCCTGCGCCTCCTTGAGCTGCAGGAACAATGGCTCGTCTGACCGGTCTCCCATCAGCAGCAAGATGAAGGCCTCGGTCCCGACGGAGCCGACCCCCACGACCTTGCGCGCGAAGTCGCCGAAGTAGTAGCGGCTGAGCACCTCGCGCGCGTCGGCCTGGAGCGTCTCCTTGTACAAGGCGATGGCGCTGCGCAGCTCCTCGAAGACGCTCGGGTCCAGGTCGACGGGATACCGGACGACCACCGGATAGTCCGGCTTGATCGTGTACTCCCCGTCGACCAGCGCGCAGAGCTTGACCAGGGCCTGCTGACTCGTCCGCCGCCTGGCCTTGTCGATGTCCCTGCGGCGGCGCCGCGCGGCCTTCTTCGGCTGAAGCGCGTCGAAGATCGCAGCCATCGACTCCACGTCGATCCTGGCGTACCACGCGTCCAGGAAGCGCATCTTGGCGAAGTTCGCCATCTCGATGCGGTAGCTGTGCACCGCGCTCCTGGCCGAGTCCCTGGCGGACTTGGCCGAGAACCCGTTGTCCTGCGCCGCGACGGCGAAGCTCGCCGCCAGGCGCTTCACGTCCCACTCGAACGGCCCGGGGAGCGTCTCGTCGAAGTCGTTGACGTCGAAGACCATCCTGCGGTCGGGCGCGGCGAACATGCCGAAGTTCATCAGGTGCGCGTCGCCGCAGCACTGCACGTGGATGTCCGTCGTCGGCACGTGCGCGAGGTCCCATGCCATCGGCGCCGCGGCACCCCTGAAGTACGCGAACGGCGAGGCGATCATCCTGCCGTACCTGATCGGCACCAGGTCGGGAACCCGCTCCCCTGCCTGCTGCTCGAGGATGTCCAGCGGATCGGGCCGGTCCGCGGGCGCGACCCAGGCGGCGTGGCTTGATCGCGGCACCGCAGCCCGCCTGGACCGCCCGTTCTCGCGCCACTCCTGCGGGCTGAACACCTCGTGCGGAGGCGCGAGCACCCCCGGCGACGTCCTGCTCACGTGACCACCGACTCCCCCGATCGTTGCCGCTGGCACTCCGGTCAGGGTCGTGGACTACCCTGGCAAACGCCCAGCAGCGCCTGGTCAGTCCCCAGCGTACGAACCGCGGTCTGGACGCTGCCCGGGAGGGTCGCGGAGCGCCAACGGAGGCAGCATGGCTACGGTCTATCCCGAGCTAGACGAGCGCCTGATCGCGTTCATCGCCAGCCAGCCGATGTTCTTCGTGGCGACGGCGCCGTGCCTGGACGCGGCGGGCGATGGCGGCCACGTGAACCTCTCCCCGAAGGGATACAGCGACACGTTCGCGGTCCTCGACCCGCTGACGGTCGCATACCTCGACCTGACCGGCAGCGGCGCGGAGACGATCGCGCACCTGCGGCAGAACGGCAGGATCACGATCATGTTCTGCTCGTTCGGCCGCCAGCCGAAGATCCTCCGGATCTATGGCACCGGCAGGCCGGTCCTGCCGGACGACGCCGACTGGCCAGAGTTCGCCGCCCGGTTCAGCGCGGAGCCTGGCGAGGGAACCGGCACTGACCGCGGCAACCAGCGAGCCATCATCGTCGTGGACGTCGACCGCGTGGCGGACTCGTGCGGCTACGCCGTCCCCGTCATGAAGCTGACCCAGGAGCGCGACCTGCTGACCAGGTGGTCAGAGCGCCGCTCCGCTGAGGACCTGGCCGAGTACCGCGTCAAGCACAACAGCGCCAGCATCGACGGCCTCCCTGCCCTCGGCTAGTTCGGTCTTCGCTTTGTTCTGTCCGTACTGTCTTGTTACCGGCGATTAACAAAACTCGCCCGCCCATCTCTTACAGTGGGCGGATGCGGTTCGCGCTCCTCAATTCCGGGCTCGGCTTGCTGGTAGCCGCCAGTGAGCTGCACAAACTCCGGCCGGACGCCGATTTGGTCATCGCAATGGATCCAGACGGCATGCCTTGGGGACCGCGGACGCCGCAGGACATCGCGGAGCGCTCGCTGACGATCGCCAGGGCGGCGGCGAGCTACGAGCCAGACGTCATCGTGATGGCCTGCAACACGGGCAGCGTGCACGCGCTCGACGCGCTGCGGGCCGAGTTCGAGCCGGATATCCCGGTCGTGGGAACGGTGCCGGCGATCAAGCCCGCAGCCGCTGTCGCCAGCTCGGTGGCGATCTGGGCGACGGTCGCGACAACGGCGAGCGACTATCAGCGCCGGCTGATCGAGGAGTTCGGCGGAGCGGCCGCCGTCACCCCGGTGGCGTGCCCTGGCCTGGCGACGGCCATTGACGCGGGCGACATCGAGGCGACGGCAACGGCCATTGCCGACGCGGCCTCCAGGACGCCGAGCGGGTGCGGCGCCGTCGTGATGGGCTGCACAGAATACGAACTCGCCGCCGACCAGATCAGCGTCGCTGTGCCGGGCGCCGCGCTGTTCGGCTCTGCCGCAGCCGTCGCGGCTCAGGCACTCCGCCGCGCATCGCGGCCCGGCGGCGGCGGTCCGAACGGCGGCCACGGCAGGACCGGCTCCCTCACCGTGATCCTCAGCGGCCGCCGCGCGGAGCTCCCCGCCGCCGCGCTGCGCTACCGCCAGGGCTGCGAGCTCGCGTCGCTCGTCGCGGCATCGCTGCCTGTTTAGGGCGCCGGACATCAGCACGCCTGCTTCCAGGGACGCTGACCGAGGTCGGGTGGTGCCGGGCGCATGCGCGCGTAGCTGGCCGCGACCTGCTTCGGCGTCATCGGGAGTCGCGCAGCGGTCGGCGGCAGGCCCGCATGCAGCGCGTCGGCGATGAGGTGCGCCATCGAGTACTCGGGATCGGCGTCCAGCGCCCGCTCGATCGCGACGCTGGCCAGGGCCCCGTCGCCGCCCTGCCACGCGGTGAACGCCAGCAGCGCGGCCGGTGCCGCCACGAACTCGGCCGGCAGATGGCGGACGAGGTCCACCCAGAGCCGCTGATGCGCCTCGTGGAACCCGGGGTCCATTCGCGCCCACGCGTCGTCGCGAACCCGCAGATCGCCGAGCGTGACGCCCAGCCAGGCCATCTCCTCGTGGTCGGTCAGCCTGCCGCCGCGCCGGTACCTGGTGATCGCCTGCTTGACCGACCGGCGACCCGCGTCGGCGACCGGCAGGAACGGGTCACCGCCATCGGCCACGGCCGCAAGGTCGACCAGCTCCCCTGCTCGCCGCCTCGCCCTACCGACAGCCGCTCGCATCGGCGCCGCGACGTCCGCGACCGGAGCGAGCGTGCCAGCGAGCTCCGCCCGGTCGGCGCGAACGGTCAGGCCAGCGGCGGCCAGGGCCGTGGAAGCCGGATGGCGTGAGGCGTCGAACGGCGTTCCCGCGGGCGGGCAGCACCCCGGGTCCTCGCACGTATAGGACCAGTACCTGCCGCCTTCAACCCTCAGCACGTCCTGGACGGCGATTCCTGCCTCGCGTAACGCGGGTACGACGGCGTCCACCAGCGGTGTCACGGCAGGGCCTGGACCGTAGCCCGCAACGATGGCCATGGCCAGGTGCTGGCGGCGCAGCACGGAACTGGCGTGCTCGGCGATTTCGGAGGCGACCTCGTCGTCTGGCGGATCGGGCAGATCGTAGCGGAAGGCGAGCCTGATTCTGGCGTGCGGCCCGCCGATGCCGAGCATGACCAGGCTGTTGGCCGGCTTGAAGCCGAGCAGGTGCGGGACAACTGCGAGGACGCCCTCGGCTGAACCGATCCGCACCCGGCAGCGCAGGCCGGTCGTCTTCTGATCGACCGCGTCTGGATCACGAGACTGAGATTCGTTCATGGATCCAGACTCTGCCGGTCGCGCGGATGAAGGCAGGCTCACTGGTCCGCCTGTTAACAACCAGGGCGGATCTCCACAGGGGCAACAACCGGGCCTTGACCCGAGACTGCGCTACAAGGCGACACCGAGCAGCGCGTCCACGGCGTCCCTGACCAGCCTGGCTGACGCCGGCCGGTCGGCAGCGACGGCAGCATCGGCGGGAGATGCGGCCAGCATCTGATCCGCAAAGGCATCGACCACGGCGAGCGCGCCAGGGGCGTCGAGGTCGTCGGCCATCCGCTTGCGGATCGCGCTGAGCACGGCCCTGGCGGCGTCGCTCGGGACGGACTCGCCGGGCCCCGCTGGACCAGGCTCGGTAGCCAGGCTCGCGAGACCGGCGGAACCCGCGAGGCCGGTACGCACCGCGGTCCGCCACCGCTCAAGGCGACGAGCCGCCGCGGCCAGGCCCTCGTCGGTCCAGTCCCAGTCCTCGCGGTAGTGGTGCGCGAGGACGGCAAGCCTGATCGCCATCGGGTCGGTGCCGGACTCCCGCAGCGCAGACACGAAGACGAGGTTGCCGAGCGACTTGGACATCTTCTCGCCGCCGAGCCGCACCATTCCCGCGTGCGCGTACCGGCGGGCGAAAACCTCGCAGCCGGCGCCGCCGAGCGCGACCCTGGCGTGCGACGCGCTCATCTCGTGGTGCGGGAAGATCAGGTCGGAACCCCCGGCCTGGACGTCGAACGCCTCGCCGAGGTATCTGGTCGCGATCGCGGCGCACTCGACGTGCCAGCCGGGGCGGCCCTGACCGAACCTGGAATCCCAGGACGGCTCGTCAGGCTTCCTCGCCAGCCAGACCAGCGGGTCAAGCGGGTCCTTCTTGCCTGCCCGGCCGGGATCCCCGCCGCGCTCCGCGGACAGCTTGATCATGTTTCCGACGTCGAGCCGGGACACCGACCCGAATGATGCGTCAGCCGAGCGGCAGAAGTACACGTCGCCGTCGAGCTCGTAGAGCGAGCCCCGGTCGGCCAGCAGCCCGCTGAACGACTCGATCAAGTCAAGCGCTTCGACGGCGCCGATCAGGTGGTCGGGCGGCAGCAGGCGCAGCGCCGCCATGTCCGACCGGTACCTGTCGATCTCGCGGTCGGCGAGTTCCCGCCAGTCGTCGCCGTCCCGCGCCGCGCGCTCCAGTAGCGGGTCGTCGACGTCGGTGACGTTCTGCACGTAGCGCACGTCGTGACCGGCGTCCCTCCAGGCGCGGACGAGCAGGTCCCAGGCCGTGTACGTCGCCGCGTGGCCGATGTGGGTGGCGTCATACGGCGTGATCCCGCACGCGTAGATCGTCGCCCGTCGGTCACGCGCGGCCTCGGCCAGCCCGCCGCTCGCCGTGTCCCAGACCATCGGCTCAGGTGCCCGTCCGGGCAGTTCGGGAACGCGCACAGCAGGCCAGGACTCCATGGCGGCAAGGTTATCGTTCGACTTGCGTACTTCCACCCGGCCCTGGCTCGCGGATCGAGGTATCGGTGGGACACCCATAGGCCGAGACTGCAATGAGTGCCGCACCGATACTGGGCCGACGCTTGCCCCGAGCGATGATGGAGGTCAGCGGCACTGGAGCTCTTACTGGGAAAGCGCGGCGATTCAGCCGCGGGCCAGCTCGAACGCGTGGGCCAGCGCGATCAGCCTCGGCTCGCTCCACGCCGGGCCGATCAGCGAGATCCCGACAGGAAGCCCGCTCACCCTGCCGGCGGGAACCGTGATCGACGGATACCCGGACACAGCGGCCGGCGATGACGTCCCGATGCTGTAGTGGTCGCCGAGCACGTAGTCGGTGAGCCAGGCCGGATTCCCGCTGAGCGCGAGAACCGCGTCCAGCCGGTGCTCGTTGAGCGCCGCGTCCAGGCCCGCCGTGGCGATCCGCCTGGCCTCGTCCCTGGCCTCCCGCCATTTCTCGTCGGCTCTGCCCGTGGTCGCGTCTGCCTGCTCGAAGATCTGCTGCCCGAAATGCACGAGCACGCGGTCGGCGTGCGCGCTGTTGTAGGCGATCAACTCCGCGAGCGACCGCGGATACGAGCCCCCCGAGCCAACGGAGCCCCCCGAGCCAACGGAGCCGTCAAGGGCAGCCAGGTACGCGTTCAGGTCGTCCTTGAACTCGTGCCGCAACGCGAGGAACTCGGGCTCGCCCATCTTGTCCGCGTCAGCCAGGTCAACCGGGTCGATGATCTCCGCGCCGTGCGCGCGCAGCAGGCCGACGACGGAGTCGAGCAGCGCGGCGGCCGCCGCGACCGCCCGCGCGGAACCTTCCCGCCAGACGCCGATCCTGGCGCCCTCGAGCGCCGCAGGGTCGAGGAACTGAGTGTAGTCGGCCGGCTGGCTGGCGGCACGCTCGGTCACGGCGTCCGCTTGGTCGGCTCCTGCCAGCGCGCCGAGCAGCGCGGCGGCGTCAGCGACCGAGCGCGTCATCGGCCCCGCGGTGTCCTGCTCGGCAGAAATCGGCACGATGCCGGTGCGGCTCACCAAGCCGACCGTCGGCTTGATGCCGACGATCCCGCACGCGTGCGACGGGCTCACGATCGAGCCGTCGGTCTCGGTACCGACCGCGAGCGGCGCGAGCCCCGCGGCGACCGCCACCGCCGACCCGGAGCTCGATCCTGACGGGTTGCGTCCGGCGCCGTGCGGGTTCACGGCCTGCCCGCCCAGCGTCGACCAGCCGCTCGACGACTGGGTGGACCGGAAGTTCGCCCACTCGGACAGGTTGGCCTTGCCGAGAATGACGGCGCCGGCCGCCCGCAGCCCGCCGATCAGGAAGGCGTCAGAGGCCGGTGCGCCGAGCAGCGCAGGCGACCCGGCGGTGGCTGGCGACCCGGCCACCGCGATGTTGTCCTTGATCAGCACCGGGATGCCGGCGAGACGGCCAGGCTCGGCGCCGCCCGCGCGTGCCTGGTCTGCGGCGTTGGCCTGCTCGGCGGCGTCGTCGCTGACCGAGATGACGGCGCCGAGCGCGGGGTTGTGGCGCTCAATCCTGTCTAGGTAGAACCTGACCAGCTCCGCCGACGTCAGCACGCCGGCAGCCATCGCGTCGTGCAGCGCGGCGACCGAGACATCGTCGGGGCGGATCCCTGAGCGGCCGATGGTTTCACCTGGAGATTCGGAAATCGTCATGGTGGAAGACTAAGAGGGCGGCGAATCGGCACAGCGGGGGTATGGGGGGTACGTCGGAATGTCGCCGGGTTCCTGGCGGTTCGGCCTCGCGCGGCCGGGGGCCGTTCTCACAATGATCGCGATCATCACGGCGACGGCGGCCACGGCGTGCTCATCGATGACGCATAACAGGACGCAGGGCAGAGCGCCGCTGCAAAGGAAGTACGAGCACACGATCGCGAAAGCGCTGCCGTCGGTCGTCGAGATCCAGGCTGGTGACATGACCGGATCTGGCGTGGTCTTCGACCGGCGCGGCGACATCGTCACGAACGCGCACGTTGTCGGCACGCTCAAGAGGTTCCGCGTGCGCGTCTCGATCGCGAGCACGCCGATGAAGGCGTGGCTGATCGGCGTGTTCACGCCCGACGACCTCGCGGTGATCAAGGTCGGGAAGGGCGCGGGCGCGCTGCGGCCCGTGCACTGGGCGAATTCCGCCAAGGCTCAGGTCGGCGCCATCGTGCTGGCCATGGGCAGCCCTTTCGGCCTGACCGACAGCGTGACCCAGGGCATCGTCTCCGCAACCGGCCGCATCGTGACCGGCCCCACCATTGCCGGTCATCCGCCCACGGTCATCGAGAACGCCGTCCAGACCAGCGCGCCCATCAACCCTGGCAACAGCGGCGGCGCGCTCGTGCTGCTGTCAGGCCAGGTGCTCGGGATACCGACGTTCACCGTCACCGATCCCGACCTGGGAGGTCCCGCGCAGGGGATCGGCTTCGCCATCCCTTCGAACACGGTCGTCCTGATCAGCAGGCAGCTGATCAGGAACGGCAAGGTAACAAGGTCAGACCGGGCGTCGCTGGAGATCAAGGGCGAGACGCACGTGAACTCTGCAGGAAAGCCGGACGGCGTAACGGTGGCCGCCGTCAAGCCGGGCGGGTCCGCGGCGAACGCTGGAATCAGGCCAGGCAACGTGATCGTCGGCATCAACGGCCAGGCGACCCCCGACATCGCGGAACTGGAAGGCGCGCTGGTCGGCTTCAGGGCGGGCGAGCGCGTCAAGGTCGAGGTGCTGCGGAAC
Organism: Streptosporangiaceae bacterium; assembly: GCA_036273575.1. GTDB lineage: Bacteria > Actinomycetota > Actinomycetes > Streptosporangiales > Streptosporangiaceae > Chersky-822. The sequence continues at coordinate 13,076 of DASUHI010000129.1, forward strand.
GGCAACCCGGGTGCCGTCGTCGCGACGCTCGGCAGCCTGAGCAGCTGACCGCGGTCCTAGACTTCCCTGGTGACCTTCACCATGGGCAATCTCGAGTTCGTCCCGGCGACCAGCAAGCCTGACCTGCTCGCCGCGCCGGTCGCCGCCGCGCTGGCCGATCCGGCCTGGACCCGGCCCGCCACCGACGTCGGCGTCGTCGCCATCGACCCCGATCTCGCCGACACTGCCGCGTTCTGCGAGCGATACGGCGTGTCCCTGGCCGAGTCGGCCAACTGCGTCGTGATCGCCGGGCGGCGTGAGGGCGAGGTCAGGTACGCGGCCTGCGTCGTGCTGGCCACCACCAGGGCCGACGTCAACAACGTCGCGCGGCGCGCACTCGACGTCCGCAAGGCGTCCTTCGCGGCCACCGACCTGGCCGTCGAGCAGACCGGCATGGAATACGGCGGGATCACCCCGATCGGGCTCCCCGTCCGCTGGCCGGTCCTGGTCGACGCCGCCGTTGCCGCGACGCCGCAGGTGGTGATCGGCAGCGGGCTGCGCAGGTCCAAGCTCGCCCTGGCCGGCAAGACGCTGGCCGACCTGCCGGGCGCCGCGGTCATCGACGGCCTCGCGCGCTAGGGACGCCGCCCGCAGTCAGGGCAGCCAGGAGACCTTCCCGTGCAGGAGGGCGTAGCCGACGAACGTCGTGATGTCGATCAGTGAATGGGCGATGACCATAGGCGTGACGCGGCGCCAGCGCAGATAGAGCGCGCCGAAGATGATGCCCATCGCCAGGTTTCCGAGAAAGCCGCCGAAACCCTGGTACAGGTGGTAGCTGCCGCGCAGCAGCGCGCTCGCCGCGACCGCCGCGACCGGGGACCAGCCGAGCTGGTCGAGCCTGGTCAGCAAGTAGCCGAGCACGACGATCTCTTCGAGCACGCCGTTCTGTATCCCGTCGAGAACCAGCACGGGATAGCGCCACCACACCGCGGGAAGGTTCTCCGGCACCACGTTGAGGTTGAACCCCAGGTGAAAAGCGGCCAGGTACAGGCCGAGCCCGCTGCCGCCGATGAGGATCGCGAGCGCCACGCCCCTGGCCGAGTCCTTGCCCGGCTGGCTGGTGTCCAGGCCTATGGTCGACGCGGGCTCCCCCGACCTGGCCATCAGGTAGAGCACGAGCAGCACGGGGGCGAGGTTCTCCGCGATGCCGGCCAGCTGCAGCGTGAAGTCGAGCCAGTGGTTCTGCGCGAGCGAGCCGACCAGCAGTGCCTGCTGCGCGGCCAGCGACTTCTTCTGCAGCAGCGAGCCGATCAGGGACAAGAACGCGTTCAGGGCGCTCGCACCGAGCGACACGGCGAAGACCGCGAAAATCTCCCATCGGATCAGCCATGGCGGCGGCGGGCGTAGGCTGGTCTCCCTGAGTGCCACCTGATGGACTCTAGCCTGTGCCGCTGGCGCTGAACCGCGGGCGGATTGCTGCTACTGCCCAGGTCCGGCGCTCGCTGGTGGCCGGCACGTGGCGCGCTCCCGGCCTGGTCGATTCCTGGATAAACCCTAGATAACGCTCGATGGATGAGGCGCAGCGCAGCCGGTATATAGGGTTCGGTCAGAGCGCAGACAAGGTGGTCCGATGATCGGTGCAGGCCGTGACGACGGCCAGCCGAAGCATCCTGATCCGGCGCGTCCGGACTCAGGCCAGTCAGGCGAGCCTTCGTCCGTGCTGACCGAGACCGATGACGATGACAGCCCGAGCGAGGCTCCCGGGGCCGCCGGCGAGTCAACGGGTGCCGACGAGTCCAAGGCCGGTACGTCAGGCAGGATGCGGCGGGCTCTCAGTCACACATGGGTGCGCCACCTGACCCTGATACTCGTGTACCAGGGAGCTGGTATCGCGGCTACCTGGCCGAGGATCACGTGGCTCGCCGACGGCAAGCTCCCGGCTACGTCCGACGCGTCGAGCTACATCTGGAGCCTCTGGTGGGTCGAGCATTCGCTCCTGCACCTGCACAACCCGTTCTTCACCACGTACATGGCCGCGCCGGTGGGCACGCACCTGGCCTTCAGCACGCTGGTGCCGCTTGCTGGCTGGGTCATGTCGCCGATCACGGTGCTGTACGGACCGTCAGCGTCGTTCACGCTGCTGACGATCGTGACGCCTGGCCTGCTCTGCTACGCCATGTACCGGACGGCGAAACTCTGGCTGAACGAGCCAGGCGCGATCGTCGCGGGCGCGTTCTTCGGCCTGGCGTCCATGCTGCTCTGGCAGAACTGGTACCACCTCAACATCGCGATCGGGACGATCTTCCTCCCGGTGACGATCGAGGCCGCGGTCCGGTTCAGGCGGAGCCAGAAGACGGCCCCAGCGGTCGTCCTCGGCGTCGCTCTCGGCGCGTCGATCCTGACCAACCAGGAGAGCACGGTCGTCGCGGTCGTCCTCGCGATCCTGATCCTGGTTCCCTGGCTGGTCGCGGCCGCTGTGCGGCACCGCGGCCTGCTCCGCCTGGCGGTCAAGCCGCTCGGCATCGGGGCGGCGGTCGGGTTCGTGATCGCGATACCGCAGCTCATCGCCATGCTGCAACAGATCGTGGCTGGCGGCGCCAATCCGCCCGCAGGCCAGCTTGCGCAGTACTACGCGCAGTTCGGCGTCTCGCTGCCGACCCTGTTCTCCCCGTCGCCCAGGCTCGCGAACTTCGGGCTCGGCAGCCTGGCGTCCTCGTACAGCTACTACAACTCTCAGCAGGTGCTCGAGGGCTTGCCGACGTTCGGCGCGGTGCTCACGGCGGTTGCGTTGCTCGGCATCGTGGTGGGCTGGCGCAAGCGCAGCACCTGGGCGTTCGCCGGGCTGTGGCTCGGGTGCGCGGCTCTGGCGCTCGGCACGAGCCTGACCGTCGGCAGGAACTGCGTGATCAGCGCCGGCATCAATCACCGGCCTGGCAAGGTGTACGGGAACTTCTGCACGCAATACCTGCCGCTGATGGGCCACCTGCCTGCCACGAAAGTCGTGTACGCGGGCGGGCCTGCGGGTGGCGTGTGGAAGCCCGTGGTCGCCTCCTACCTGATGCCGTACACCTGGCTGGTCCACATCCCCGGCCTGTCCGGCCTGCGCGAGGCTGACCGGTTCTCGCTGGTCGGGCTGCTCGGCGCCGCCATGCTGGCCGGGCTCACCGTGCAATGGCTGAGCATGCGCCGCAGCACGAGGCCGCTGATCGCCGTCATCGTCGCGCTCGGAGCGCTGGAGGCCGGCTGGTCAGGCGCTCCGTCCACGTCGCCCGGCTTCCCGTCGAACTTCGGCTACAACGGCACGATGCAATCGGCGCTGCCCGAGCTCGACCGGCCCATCGCTAGAGATCACGGCAAATCCATAGTGGTCGACGTGCCGTTCGGCCTGCGCGGCGGCGTGGGCGTGACCGGCCAGCCGATCTCGCCAAGCGCGCTGCTGATCGCAACGCACGACGAGCACCCGCGTGCCATCGCCTACACCTCGTGGGTCTCGAAGGCCGCCATCAAAGGGATCGCGAGCCACGCGTTCTACCGGTACCTGTACATCGCGGAGAAGGCCGGGCACCTGTACCCGACCAGGCTCGCGGCAGCCAGAGCCGACCTGAAGACGCTGAACGTCGGCTGGGTTGTCGAGTGGCGGAACGTGTGGACCGATCACCACCAGTGGGGCAGATACAAGCGCGTGACCAAGTACCTGGAGAACGTAGGCTTCCGCCAGACCAAAGACTTCTGCCTGGCCGGCACCGCCCTGCACGGGCCAAGCTGCCCGCGCGGCCAGCACGTCTGGCTGCTGCGGTACCGGCCTGGCACCCCCAAGGATCCGCTCGAGGGGTAAGCTCCCAGCTCAGATCGATCAAGGAAGCACATGACCCAGCCCAAGGCACCGGCCGTGCGTGCGGGCGGCGGCGCGCCAGAACGCCCCGACCCGCCGAGGCCGGTCGTACTGGCCGTTCGGCTGATGTACGCGGGCGCGGCAGTCACCGCGATCGGCGTCCTGATCAGCGTGATCGCGGTAATCAGCGGCGGCGAGGACGCGCTGCGAGCCGATCACCCGCACGCGACGGTCGCGCAATTGCACGCCACCCAGAACGCCCTTATCACGACCGCGGTCGTGTCGGGGCTGCTCGAGGTCGGCGCGTGGATCTTCATGGCCAGGGCGAACCGCGGCGGCCTGAAGTGGGCGCGGATCGTCGCGTCGCTCCTGTTCGGGCTCGGCACCGCGAACCTGATCCTGCGCGTTGTCACCGGCGGCGGCGTGGCCAACCTGATCTACACGGCCGTGACGTGGCTCATCGGTGCTGGCGCCGTGTACTTCCTCTGGCAGCGGCGGGCCAGCGCCTGGTTCACCTGACCGCTGCTCAGGGGTGATCCCTAGTTCCCAGCAGACACGGCCAGCGCGGAGTCGTCCTCGTCCGGCTCGGTTTCGGCGAGCGCTTGCTCGGCCAGTGCTTGCTCGGCCAGTGCTTGCTCAGTCGGGGGCTGCGCGAGCTGCGCGGTGAGCCGGCGCCATGCCAGGTCCGCACCCGAGGCCAGGCACCCGTCGACGACCGCGCTCGTGCCGAGCGCGCTGACCCTGAGCTCGGGCAGCACCGGCGCTATCGTCCCGAGCTCCGCGCTCACCGCCTCCGCGAACCCCGGCGCCTGGCCGATCCCGCCGCCAAGCACGACCAGACCCGGGTCGACCACCGCGATGATCGCGCATATGGCCTTCGCCACGAGCCTGGCCTCGGCCGCGACGATCGCCGCGGCGCGCTCGTCGCCGGCCGCGGCGACCGCGAACACGTGCCGCGCCGACTGAGCCCGCATGCCCGCCTTGCGGGCCGCGCGGACGATGGCCGCCGCCGACCCGGTTGCCTCGAGGGTGCCCCGCCTACGCACCTCCTCGTCGGCGACGTCCCTGGAAGGCCCCTCGGCGATCGGCAGGAACGCGATCTCGCCGGCTACGCCGTGCGCACCGCGGTGCAGCTGGCCGCCGAGCACCAGGCCCATCCCGATGCCGGTCCCGATCGAGACGAACACGAAGCTCGCGAACTCCCGGCCGTGCCCGTGTTCCCGCTCGGCGAGCGCCGCGGCGTCCGTGTCGTTTTCCACGGACACGTTCGCGCCGAACGCGCGGCGCAGGTCCGAAAGGACAGCAGGGCGGTCCCAGCCAGCCATCTCGCCGGTGAGGGTGATCGCGTCCAGCCGCGGATCGTACACACCCGGCGTGCCGAGAACCGTCTGGGTGACCTCATCCCGGCAAATGCCAGCGGCCGCGCAGATGCCGTCGGCGAGCCGGATCAGCTCGCTGACCCGCTTGCGGACGCTCGCGGCCGTGCACCGGGCCTCGGCCTTGGCCCTGATCTCGCCGGTCAGGTCCGCGACGGCGCCGCGCAGGTACTCGTGGCCGATGTCCAGTCCGAGCACGTAGCCGGCCTCCGGCCTGATCTCGTACAGCACGGCCGACCTGCCTGGCACGCCGGTGCGCTGGCCGGCGGTCCTGACCAGCCCGGACCGCTCGACGTTGGCGAGCGCGAGCGAGACGGTCGGCTTGGACAGCCCGGACAGCCTGGCTAGGTCGGCGCGCGAGCACTGCCCGAGCTGGCGGATCTGATTGAGCAGCATCTGCTCGTTCATGGCCCTGATGAGCTGCGGTCTCGCCGGCTGCATCCCGGGTCCTGTCTGGCTCTCGAGATCGGTCATCGCGGTCCGGCGCTTTACCGGAGGTAGGCGAGGTACTCGCCGTGCTGATCGACGTAGTCGGCCATCAGTTCCCTGGCGGCTGTGATGCCCGGAACCAGCGGGTGCTGCGCGAGCGCGACCGCGGCCAGGCCTGCGTCACCGGTCATGGCTGCCTCCACGACGCCGCGCTCATACTCCTTGACGGCCAGCACCAGCGACCGGCAAGAACCCGGCAGGTCTGCCGCCGGGAGCTTGGTGAGGCCGCCGGCGTCCACCCTGGCCGGGACCTCCACGACGTCGTCTGGCTCGAGGAAGTCAAGAGCCCCGTCGTTGCGCGTGTTCACGATCACGTTCCCGGCGCGGCGGCCGGCCAGCCCGTCGATCACCCGCAGCGCGAGGCCCTCGTAGCCGCCGAGTTCCTCGGCCTCGATCGGCACCGCCCCCGCGGCAGCGCGGGCCGCTCGCGCCTCGGCCTGCCCGCTGGCGCCCTCGGTGTCGGTCTTCAT
>DASUHI010000130.1:0-29267 GCA_036273575.1 Streptosporangiaceae bacterium
GCATCCCCGGGCACGCGGTGTCCCCCGGCCGCCGTCCTCCCGGCTGCAGCTTCGCGCCGCGCTGCACGTTCGCGATCGACGAGTGCCGCGCCGCGCCGCCAGCGCCGGTGCTCGTCGACGACCGCCAGGTGCGCTGCGTCCGCGCCCTGGAAGTCAGGTCGGCGGCCGTGGCGGCCAGGGCCGCGGTGACCGGCCCGGCGGCCGACGGCAGACCTCCGGCCCTCTCGCTGCGCGCGGTCAGCGCCAGCTACGGCCACGAGCGCGTTGTCACCGACGTCGACCTCGAGGTGCCGCCCAACTGGTGTGTCGCCCTGGTCGGTGAGTCGGGCTCGGGCAAGACGACGCTCGCCAGGTGCGTCGTCGGCCTGCACGCGAACTGGACAGGCGAGATCACGTTCTCCGGGACACCGCTGCCCGCGAAGCTGCGGGACCGGCCCGAGGAGGCGCTGCGGCGGATCCAGTACGTCTTCCAGAACCCCTACACGTCGCTGAACCCCCGCAAGACCGTGGGCCAGATCGTCGCGCAGCCGCTCGAGCAGATGCTCGGCCTTCCGTATCGGGAGCGGACCGAGCGAGCCGCGAGGGCGCTGGAGGACGTGTCGCTGAGCCGCGACTTCCTGTCCAGGTATCCCGATCAGCTCTCAGGGGGCGAGCGCCAGCGCGTCGCGATCGCGAGGGCGCTGGTGGTGGAGCCGAGCCTGCTGATCTGCGACGAGGTGACGTCCGCGCTCGACGTGTCCGTGCAGGCGGTGATCGTGGAGGAGCTGCGCAGGCTGCAGCGCGAGCGTCACCTGGCCATGTTGTTCATCACCCACAACCTGGCGCTGGTCAGGTCCGTCGCGCAGCACGCCGTCGTGCTGCGCGACGGCACCGTCGTCGAGTCGGGTCCCGTCGAGCAGGTGCTCGAGCGGCCGGCCGACCCGTACACCGCCAAGCTCATGGCCGACGTGCCGCGCCTGGAAGCCGCCGGGGCTTAGGTAGCGGGCGGATACGTCGCCGCCCAGAACTCCGCGATGTCGATCCTGCGCATGAACGCGACGCCTGGCTGGCTCCGCGCGTATTCGATGAACGCTCGCAGGCCCGCTGCGCGTCCCGGCTGGCCGCTCCACCGGGAGTGCACGCCCACCGACATCATCCGGCCGCCGAGGCCCGCCCGAGCCTCCTCGAGCAGGTAGTCCAGGGCCAGGCGCAGGCCCTCGGCGAAGTGCCGCGGCGTCGCGTACGTCGGCGCGATCAGGTAGCGGACGTCGTTGTGCACCTTCGTGTACGGGACGACGAGGAACGGCTGCCCGAGCGCGCTCACGTAGTAGGGCAGCTCGTCGTTGTTCGCGTCGGAGTCGTACAGGAAGCCGCCGTGCTCGATGAGCAGCTCCCTGGTGTGCACGGTCGGGAACGACCTGACCATCCACCCTCGCACCTGCTGGCCCGTGGTGCGCTGCAGCGACTGCACCGCCGTGGCGATCTCGGCCTGCTCCTGATCGCGCGTCATCGTGATGCCCGGGCCGGCGTCGGGACCGTACCAGCGGTAGCCGTGGCCGAGCACGTCATGGTCGCGTTCGGCCATCCACGCGCCGAGCGGCGGGTTTCGCTCGACCGCGCGGGCGCACGCGGCGAAGGTCGCCGGGATCTGGAAGTGGTCGATGAGCCGGCACAGCCGCCAGATGCCGACCCTGCTGCCGTACTCCATGTGCGTCTCGGTGCCGAGGTCGCGGATCTCTGGCCCGTACTGGAACGTGTACTCACCCCAGGTGTCGTTGCAGCCGTCGTCGCCGAGCGCGTACTCGCCACCCTCCTCGTAGTTGACGACGAGGTTCACCGCCACGAGCGCGCCGCCAGGCCAGATCACCCTCGGCGGATGAGGGCCATAACCGACGAAGTCTCGCTCCGGCCCTTCTGGCCGGCTGGCCTCTGGCCCCCTAGATGGCGCATTCGGCTCATTCATGGGCCGATCCTGGCACGTATGCTCGCCCCATGGGCGTGGCATTCGTGGCGCATTGCATGCTGAACCAGAACTCCAAGGTCGGCGACGGCGCGCACTGCGCTGGCGTCTACTCCCCGGTCGTCGACGTGCTGCGGTCCAAGGGCTGGCGGATCGAGCAGATGCCATGCCCCGAGCTGGCGTTCGCGGGGCTGAACAGGTTCTGGGCGGTGCGCGAGCAGTACGACACGGCCGCCTTCAGGCGGCACTGCGCCAGGCTCGCGACCGCGGTCGCCGACGTGATGGCGCTCCGTGTCGAGCAGGGCGAGGACGTCGTGCTGATCGGCGTCGAGGGCAGCCCGTCCATGGGCGTGACGATCACGAGTTCCGACCCGGGCCGCGGCGGCCGGCCCGAGTGGCCAGAGGGAACCGGCGAGCACGTCAGCGGCGAGGGGATCTTCGTGGAGGAGCTCAGGCGCGAGCTGGCAAGCCGCGGCATCGGGTTCCCCCGAGTCGCCGGCGAGACGCACGCGATCCCCGGCCACGACGAAGCCGCCCAGGCCGCCAGCATCGCGGCCGTGCTCGACGGCAAGGAGGGCTGATGGAGCGCGACGCCCGGTCGCTGCGGGTCGCGCTCATGGCTGACCGTTTCGTGAACCCGCCGCCCGGCGGCGTCGACGGCGTCGCCGCCGCCGCGCAGGCCGGATGGGGCGTGGTGCAGCTGCCGGCCGACGACTACCCGGCAGCGCTCGCGCAGCGGCTGTTGTATGAGGTGGCCGAGCAAGCCGAGGAGTTCGCCAGGCACGGCTACGACCTCGTGCTGATCGGCAGCCGCAACGGGCTGGCCGAAGCACTGGCCGGGGCCGGCCTCGCGGTGCCTGACGGCATCAGCCCCGGGAGCCTTGTTGAGCTAAGGGAATTTCTCGGCAGCCGACCTGAACCGCGTGCACTACGCCGCTAGAGCTGGCCGGGCAGCAGCGCGAGTCCCGTGGCGTCGGTCTCGACGCGCCAGAACGACCCAGTGCGCTCCGACGCCTCGATGTCGGGGGTGCGGGTCGCCGTGACGTACATCGTCGAGCCGTCGAACACGACGTTCGTGCAGTGCTCGCCGAGGTCGATCTCGGTCAGCACTTGCCCGTCCGGCGACAGAACGCTCACGCCGTCGAACGTAGTGTTCGCGACGAACAGCCTGCCGTCGGCGGCGAATGCCATCCCGTCGGGCACATGCGTGTCAGGGAGCTGGCAGAACGTCACGGCCTCGCCGTTCTCCAGCCGGCAGACCCGGTGCGCCTTCGACTCGCTCCAGTAGAACGTGCCCTGCGCGTCGAACGCGATCCCGTTGGGATAGCTGCCAGGTCGCTCGAGCACCATCTCGCCGGAGCCCGACGCGTCGCTGACCGCGAAGATCCTGCCCGGGCTCTTCACCGGGGCGCGGTCGTCGAGCTCAGTGCCCGAGTCGGTGATCCAGAGCCAGCCGTCCGGGCCGAACGCGGACTGGTTCGGGCCGGCCAGCGTGTAGCCGGCCACGTCGGCGAACAAGAACTCCACCGAGCCGTCCAGGCTCACCCGCTGGATGCCGGGCACGGCGCTGAAGTCGCCGCTGCCTGGCACGTCGCCGCCCTGGTTCACGTACAGCTTGCCGTCTGTGCCGAGGTAGGTGCCCCACGGCGAGCCGCCGGTGTTCGCGAAGTGCGAGATAGCGTCGTCGGCCCAGACGAGCAGCTCACCGGTGTTGCCGTCGCAGAGTACGATCCGGCCGTCGGGGAGTACGGTCGGGCCCTCGGGGAAGCCGAGCCCTGAGGCGAGCAGAGTCCCTTGCATGCGCGTGATGTCCTTCCCTACGCGAACGAGTAGTGCTCAAAGTCGAAGTCGGACAGCGGCTGGCCGACCTTGGCCGCGGAGTAACCGGTGATCTTGGTGCTGTACGCGTCGAGGGCGTCGATGAACGCGGGGATGATGTAGCCGCCCTGGGTGAAGTCGATCTGCTGCATCTCGTGCTCGATCTGCTTGCGGGTCGCCGTGTTCGCGGTGGCGTTTGCCTGGTGGTACAGGTCGACGTACTTCGGCAGGTGCCAGTGCGTCTCGTTGAACGGGGACGTCGGCAGCAGCGACTGCGCGACCTGAGCGAGGTACGGCGAGTAGTTGTAGAAGTCCTGGGAGAAGGTCCAGTGCAGGTAGTTCGGGCCGAAGAACGTCGTGGGGTCGACGGTCTTGAGGTTGATCGTCACGCCCGCGGCCTTGGCCTGCTGCTGCAGCACCGTCGCCATCGCGACGGTTCCCGTGGCGACCGCCGACGTCACGAGCTGAACGGTCAGGTTCTCCTGCCCGGCGGCCTTGAGCAGGTGTTTCGCCTGCGCGATGTCTGCGTCCCTGTGCAGCGACGTGTCGTAGTTGGGGTCATAAGGCGACGACACGTCGGCGCCCACGGTCCCGTACCCGTTCAGCGCGGAGCTGATCAGCTGCTGGCGGTTGACCAGCAGCCGCATGGCCTGGCGCACCCGGACGTCGTTGAAGGGCGCCTGGTCGACCCGCATCGTGAACGGCGTGATCGCGCCCGTGTGCGAGACCACGGTCTGCACGCCTGACGTCGACTTGAGCGCGGTGATCTGCGGGCCCTCGAGCGCTCCGGCACCGTGAATCACGCCGGTCGCGAGGGCGTTCTGCAGCGACGCGCTGTCGCTGAAGTCGATGATCGTGACCGTGTCGACGTACGGCAGGCCAGGCTTCCAGTAGTCCGGGTTCTTCGTGAACACGCTGCGCTGGCCTGGCGTGAAGCTCTGGTACTTGAACGGGCCCGTGCCGTTGGGCTTCTTCGGGTCGAAGCCCTCTGGCACGACGTACAGGTAGTACCAGTAGGCGAGCTGGTCGAGGAAGCTGCCGTACGGGCTGGTCATCGGCACCTGGACGGTGTGCTTGTCGAGCGCCTTCAGGTTCTTCACGTCGATGGGGCCGAGCGGCGTGGCGCCGGTCAGCTTCCCCGTGATGATGCGCCTGAGCGTGAAAATGACGTCGTCGGCGGTCAGCGGCTTTCCGTCGTGGAAGGTGATGCCGGGGCGCAGCTTGATGATCCACTCCGACGTCGAACCGTGCGGGCTGATGTCTTCGGCCAGCACGAACTCGGTCTGGGCGCGCGTGTCAAGCTGCAGCAGAGGCTGGTACAGCGACTGAGCGCGGGCGGTGTCAAGATAGGTCAGGCCCTTATGCGGATCCAGGGTGTCAGAACCGGAGCCGCCGGTGAGGCCGACCTTGAGGTTGCCGCCGCGGCGCGGGGCACCGGTGGCCGACGGCGAAGGTGACGTCCCGCCGCCCGTCGATCCGCCAGACGAGCAGGCCGCCAGGAAGCCGCCGGTCCCGGCCAGCGCGCCCGTCGCGGCGAGACCGCGCAGGAACTGGCGCCTGCCCAGCGGGTCGCCGTGCTCTGGGACGCGTCCGGGGCGGTCATCACGGTCATCGCGCGCACGCTCGGGCATGAGCCTCACCTCTTATCCACCGAGGCCACCCGGCGAACCCCCGCCGCCATCCGCGGGACTGCCTGCGGCCTGAGCTGACCACCATTTCGACGTGCGATGCCTATGTTGCCACCGTTGATACCGGACTGCGCGCACCCGGACTTACTGGCCCGATTGTTAGTGGCCTCGTGGCTAGTGGCTGGGCCGAGGCACGGCCGAGCCGGAGCTGCCCACGAGGAAGTCAAGGTCGCAGCCACGGTCGGCCTGCTGGACGTGCTCGATGTAGAGCTTGACCCAGCCGCGGCTGGCGGGCTGCGGCGGCGGCGACCAGGCGGCGCGGCGGCGCAGCAGCTCATCCTCGGGCACCTCGAGGTGCAGCGTCCGCGCCGGCATGTCCAGGCTGATCATGTCGCCGGTCCTGACGAGGGCGATCGGGCCGCCCGCGGCGGCCTCCGGCGCGGCGTGCAGCACCACGGTGCCGTAGGCGGTCCCCGACATCCTGGCGTCGGAGACCCGCACCATGTCGGTCACGCCCGCGGCCAGCATCCGGCGTGGCAGCGGCAGGTTCCCGACCTCGGGCATGCCCGGGTAGCCGCGCGGGCCGGCGTAGCGGAGCACGAGCACGTCGTCCGGCGTGACGTCGAGGTCGTCGTCGTCCGCGGCCTGCCGGTAGCTCTCGACAGAGTCGAAGACCAGCGCCCGGCCGCGGTGCGTGAGCAGCCCCGGGGTGGCCGCCGAGACTTTTATCACGGCCCCGTCCGGGCAGAGGTTGCCGCGGAGTACCGCGGTCGCCGCGCCCGCTGGCTGCAGCGGGTCGGCGAGCGTCCTGATCACCTCGGGCCGCCAGGTTCTCGTCGCCGCTTCGTCCGCTGTCATGTTCTCGGCGACCGTGCGGCCGGTCACCGTGCGGGCGCCGGCCCGCAGCAGGCCGCCGCGCAGCAGCTCGGCGGTGATCACCGGCAGGCCGCCCGCGTCGGCGAAGTCCTCCATCAGGTGCCTGCCCGACGGCTGCAGGTCGGCGAGCAGCGGGACGTCGCGGCTCAGCACGTCGAAGTCGTCGAGGCTCAGTTCCACGCCGCAGCGGCCGGCGATCGCGAGCAGGTGAATGATCGCGTTGGTCGAGCCGCCGATGGCGGCGAGCGTGACAATCGCGTTTTCGAAGGCTTGCCTGGTCAGCACCTCGCTGGGACGCAGGCCGTCGCGCACCATCGCGGTGATCCGCTGTCCGCTGGCCTGGGCCACGCGCGTCCGTCCCGCGTCCACCGCGGGGATCGCGGCCGCGCCAGGCAGGGTCATGCCGAGCGCCTCGGTCATGCAGGCCATGGTCGAGGCGGTGCCCATCGTCATGCAGTGGCCGTGCGAGCGGCTCATGCAACCCTCGGCGAGGCTGAAGTCCGCCTCTGTCATCCTGCCGCCGCGCACGTCTTCCGACAGCGCCCACACGGCCGTTCCTGATCCGAGCGTGCCGCCCCTGAACCTGCCGTTGAGCATCGGGCCGCCCGTGACGACGATCGCGGGCAGATCCACGCTCGCCGCGGCCATCAGCATGGCAGGGGTGGTCTTGTCGCAGCCGCACAGCAGGACGACGCCGTCGACCGGGTTCGCGCGGATTGACTCCTCGACCTCCATCGCCATCAGGTTGCGATAGAGCATCGCGGTCGGCCGGATCAGCGACTCGCCGAGCGACATCGTCGGGAACTCCAACGGAAACCCGCCCGCCTGCCACACGCCGCGCTTGACCGCCGCCGCGAGCTCTCGCAGGTGCGAGTTGCAGGGCGCGAGCTCGGAGAAGCTGTTGGCGATCCCGATGACAGGCCTGCCGTCGAACACCTCCGGCGTGAACCCCTCTGCCCTCACCCAGGACCTGTGCAAGAAACCGTCCCTGCCAGGTGCGCCGAACCATGACGCACTTCGGCGTGGCGGCGCCGCGGTGCCGCCCGCAAGCGGCTCGTCCCTATCGGTCACGGTCTGCGCTGGATCGGCATGCATGGTGCTCATCTTCGCCCAGGCGAAACAGCGCGTCCATGCCGGTGATCATCAGCAGCCGCCTGACGATCGGCTGCGGAGCGGTGACCGTGAGGACGTGCCCGCGCTCGGCGAGCCAGCCACGCACCGCGATCAGCACCGACAGTCCCGCACAGTCGGCGAACGTCAGCTCGGACAGGTCGACGATCACGTGCCGCGGCTTGCTCTCCAGCATCGCGTCAAGGACCTCGCGCAGCTGATCGCGGTTCGACACGTCAAGGTCGCCGGTCAGCCGCACGACGACGTGCTTCTCGCCACGCTCGGCGGTGACTACCAGAGCCGCGTCCGCGCATGCCACGAGATCGTCTCCTCCAGGGAAGGGCGATCCGCGGACACACGGCGGAGCTAGGTCGAGAAATCTACCGCGCGCGGGGGAACGTCCGCAAATAGCCGCGAACAGCTAGTTGCCGGACCGATCCTCCTCATCCACGCCCGCTCCCGTGCCAGCCAGGACGTCGGCTGCCACGTCGGCCACCTTGCGCCGAGAGTCGCGAGCCCGCTTGCGCATGACGTTGAAGGCGGTCACGGCGTCCAGACCACGCGCACCCATCAGGTAGCCGACGGCGCGCTCGATGATCACGCGATAGTCAAGCGCGTACTGCAACTGAGCGGCCAGCGCCGAGTGGTCGTGGGCGGCGAGGGCGGCGCCGACAATCTCGGCGATCAGGTCGCCGTAGGCGTGCAGCGCGCGCAGATCCTCCTCGTCCCAGCTGGCCGGCTCGTCGCGGTAGACGTTAAGCGTGCCGACGGGGCTGCCGCCGAGCGCGACAGGGATGCCGGCCACCGCGCGGATCTTGCCTGGCAGGTGCGCGGCGAGCCTCGGCCAGCGATCGTCCGTGCGCACGTCGCCGCTGATGACCTCGCGGGCGTAGACGTAGGAGTCGTAGCAGGGACCCTGACCCGCGCGCGCCTGGGCGTCCTCGAGCAGGCGGCCCGCTTCGTCGGAGGCGGCGACGTAGGACAGCCGGCCGTCCTCGGTGACGAACATGACCCCGGCGCCCGCGCAGCCGAAGACCCGGTGCACGGCCCCGACGGCGCGCTCCAGCACGGCGACCACGTCCGCGTCGAACGCGGCCTCGCGCAGCCGCCGCAGGCTCGACTGCAGTGCTCGCTCGTCGACTTGCATACCTCAAACACTAAGGTGATCACGTGAAGCCGTTCCTGATGCTGGCCACGCGCGCGGAAGATGCCGCGGCGGACAACGAGTACGAGGCGTTCCTTCGTTTCTCCGGGCTGGCCGAGCGCGACCTGCACAGGCACAGGCTGGAGCGCAAGCCGCTCGGCGACGTCGACCTGCGGGAGTGGTCAGGGATCTTGCTGGGCGGCGGGCCCTTCAACTCAAGCGATCCTGACGCGTCCAAGTCACCGGTGCAAAAGCGGGTCGAAACCGACCTGGCGGGGCTGCTCGGGCGCGTGATCGACGCCGACTTCCCGTTCCTCGGGGCCTGCTACGGCATCGGGACGCTGGGAACCCACCAGGGCGCCGTGGTGGACAGGACGTACGCGGAGCCGGTCGGGCCGGCTCAGATCACGCTCACCAGGGACGGCCAGCGCGACGCGCTGCTCGGCGGCCTGCCGTCGACGTTCGACGCGTTCGTCGGCCACAAGGAGGCGATCAGCGAGCTGCCAAGCCACGCGGTCGTCCTCGCCACCTCACCTGCCTGCCCGGTGCAGGCGTTCAGGATCGGCGCCCACGTATACGCCACGCAGTTCCATCCTGAACTAGACGTGCACGGGCTGTGTACCAGGATCGACGTCTACAAGCACGCGGGCTACTTCGAACCAGAGCAGGCCGGCGAGCTCAAGGCGCACGCGCATCGCAGTGACGTCAGGCACCCGCCGGAGATCCTGCGCCGGTTTGTCGGGCGCTACGCCCACGCGGCGAGCACGCCCGCCCCACTCGGCCGACCGAGCGCAGTCGGTCAGGCACCCTGAGCGAGATCCTCGTACTCAGCGGGAAGCTGGCCGACCAGGTGGCGGTACTGCTCCTCGCCGAGATCCGCCTGTAGCTGGGCGAGGACAGCTCCCGCGCCGGCGTGCGCGTCGCGGGTGTTCAGGCCCGTGCGCTCGCTGAGCCGGCCGAGGAACTCGGCGAGCCTGATCGGCCGCGCCTCGCTCCGCCGCCTGCGCCCCGCCCGCACAGCCCCGCCCATGTCAGCCAGATCCGCGGCCAGCCGCCTGGCCTCGCCCCCGCTCAGCTGGTCTGCGAGCCCCTCGAGCACAGCCCAGGTGATATCAGCTGATTCTTCGCGTGACAGCCCGGTTCGATCCGCCACCGCGCGGGCGAAGCCCCTCTGATCCATGGTCACGGCCTCCTTCGCCATCGTGCCGGCCAGTGTCCTGTCCCTACCCGGCGCGTGCGCGGTGTCGATCCGGGCGGGCTCCGATCGTGTAGGCGGTGAACGCCGGCGTCGCCGGCCAGCAGGAAGGAAACCGCGATGCGGAAACTGGCAGTCATCGAGTTCGTGACCCTTGACGGCGTCATGCAGAGCCTCGGGTCGCCCGACGAGGATCGCGACGGCAACTTCGCCTACGGCGGCTGGGCGGCGCCTTATGGCGACGAGGTGGCCAGCCGCGCCGCCGCGAGGGGGCTCGGCGACGACGTGGCTTACTTGTTCGGCCGCAGGACGTACGAGAAGATGGCGGCGCACTGGCCGTTCGAGCCGGACAGCAACCCCATCGCGGCCGCCCTCAACGCGAGCCCCAAGTACGTCGCGAGCAGCACGCTGACGCACGCTGACTGGCCAGGAACCCAGATCCTGTCGGGTGACGTCGCGGCGGCGGTGCGCGACCTCAAGCGGGAAAGCGACGGATCGGTCACCGTTCTTGGCAGCGGCGTGCTCGTGCGGACGCTGATCGAGCACGATCTCGTCGACGAGTACCGGCTGTTCGTACACCCGCTCGTGCTCGGAACAGGAAAGCGGCTGTTCTCCGGCGCCGCCGAGCCCATCAGGCTCCGGCTCACCGAGTGCGATAAGACCACGACAGGGGTGCTGCTGCTGACCTACCAGCCGGAGTCGCGATAACGGCCTGCTGAGGTAGGAGGGATACCGGAATGGCCGCAGCGCGTCGGGAGCCATGCCGTCCCTGACGAACGCCGCCATGTGGGCGCCGGTCACCGCGGCCAGCGTGATGCCGAGCGTCGAGTGGCCGGTCGCGAGGAAGGCGTTGCCGACGCCGGGGATCCGGTCGAGGACGGGCAGGCCGTCGGGGCACATCGGCCGCATACCGGTCCACTCCTCCGCCATCTCCGCCCAGGCCAGGCCCGGCAGGTAGCTGCGCGCGGCGCGCTTCAGCGCTTCGATGCGGCGAGGGTCAAGACGGGCGTTGATGCCGGAGAACTCGATGGTGCCGGCGACCCGCACCCGGCCGGCCATGGGCGTGACGCCCGCCTTCGTCTCGAGCAGGTAGATCGGCGCGGCAGGCGCGCGCTCGCCGGCCACCGAGAAGCTGTACCCCTTACCTGCGGTCATCGGCAGCCGCGCCCCGAGCATCCTGGCCACGGGCACGGAGTGCGCTCCCGCGGCGATGACCACGCTTGCGGCCGGTACCTCGCACCGGCTCGCCCCCGCGCCGGCGACCACGGCGGTGATCCGCCCGCCCTGCCTGACGAAGCCGGTGACGGGCTGGCCGGCGCGGATGACCGCGCCCCTGCTCGTGATCAGCCTCGCGAGGGCCGCGGTGAGCTGGCGCGGGTCCAGGTGACCCTCGGTGGACACGAAGATGCCGCCGGCCACGTCGGGGCCGATCAGCGGCTCGCGCTCGCGGCACTCGGCCGCGGAGAGCCTGGTGACATCGCTCAGGATGTGATGCTGGCCAAGCCTGCCGAGTTCCTCGAGCTCGGCCTCCACCGATCCCGCCGAGGTGCCGATGAGCAGCAGGCCGTGGCGTTGCACAGTGACCTCGAGGCCGTCGGCGAGCATCTGGTCGAAGTAGGCGAACGCGTCGCGGGACAGCAGCGCCGTCGCGGCCAGGCCTCGCTCGCTACTGCGGCGGGTGCAGTGCCGCAGGAAGCCAAGCCCCCACAGCAGGAAGCCAGGATCGGGCTGTGGGCGCAGCCAGAGCGGGCTGGCTGGCCTGCCGATCGAGGCGAGCGCGGTGCGCAGCGCCGCGGGCCCGGGTATGGGCGCCGACAGCGACGGCGACACCCACCCCGCGTTGCCCCACGACGCGCCGTCTCCCACCGCGGCCGCGTCGAGCACGACGACCTCGAACCCGGCGCGCTGCAGATAGAACGCGCACGAGAGCCCGACGGCCCCGGCGCCGACCACGACCACCCGCTGCGTCATGGCGACTCAGGCGGGCATGTGGCGCTCGAACCAGCCGAGCAACCTGGCGCACTGGTCGACGAGCGCGGGGAACCGTCGCACGCCGTGGCCCTCGCCTGGATAGATGGCCAGGGCGGACTCGACGCCGCACTCGAGCAGGGCGGTGTGGAACTCCACGGCCTGGCCCGGCGGGGTGCACCGGTCAAGCGCGCCGGTGGTCTGCAGCGTCGGCGTCGTCACCTGGTCGGCGAACAGCAGCGGGCTCCTGTCGAGGTAACGGCCGGTCCGCGCGCGCGGCTTGTCGGCGAGGAACAGCGCGTCGAAGTACGGGATGTTCGTCGTGTGGTGCTGGGAGAACCAGTCGGTGCACGGCGCCATCGGGACCGCAGCGGCGAACCGCTGATCCTGCGTGATCAGCCAGGCCGACATGAAGCCGCCGTACGAGCCGCCGGTGACGCCGACGCGGTCAGGGTCGGCGATCCCGCGCTCGACCAGCGCGTCGATGCCAGACAGGTAGTCGTAGGTGTCCGCGCCGCCCATGTCGCCAAGCACCGCGCGGGCGAAGTCCTGGCCGCGCCCGGCGCTGCCGCGCGGGTTCGGGTGCAGGACCGCGTAGCCGCGCCTCACCAGCAGCGGGGTGTACACGTAGCCCATCGACCAGCGGCTCCGGTATGCCCACACGGGCCCGCCGTGCACGAAAACGATCAGCGGGTGCGGTCCTGGCCGGTCAGGCACGCACAGCAGGCCCTGGATCTCCAGCCCGTCAGGGGCTGGCCAGGACACGGGCTCGATCCTCCCGCCCGCGGCGGCGAGGTAGTCGGCGCCTGGATGGCGCAGGGAGGCGACGGTGACGACGTCGCCGCCGCGGACGAAGCTGAGCTCGGGATAGCGGTCATAGCTGTGCACGACGCACGCAACCGAACCGTCCGGCAGGAACCGGCCCTGCGGATAGCGGTCGCCGGTCGTTTCGGCACTTGACCAGGTTTCTGTTGCCATGCCCGTCGCGGCGTCGTAGATTCCCGCCACAGTCAGCAGGCCGCGCAGGCCCAGGTAGCCGACGCGGCTCTCATCCAGCCACTGGGCGGCCGTGACGTCGGCGCCGTGCGTGTCGACAGGCACGGGCGCGCCTGACCCGTCAGCCACGCGCAGGTCGCCCGCGACGATCCACCGGTCAGAGCACGTGGCGGTGACGATCGCCCACCGGCCGCCCGACGGCGACGCGGCTGGCCAGCCCATCTGGTTGTCGCCGGCGTACAGCCGGTCCTCTGCGCCGGTGGCCAGGTCGATCCTGTGCAGGCTGGCCGTGTACCAGGCCTCCTCCCCCGGCGCCGGGCTGGTCACGGCCAGCAGCGCGCCCTGGCCGTCCCACGTCGCCTCCCAGACATTCGTCCCCGGCTTGGTGACCTGCCGGGTCGCCCCGCTGACGACGTCGGTCACCCACGCCGAGCGCCACTGGTCGCCGGCAGGTCCGGCGTTCGCCTCCGGCATCCAGTCGGGCAGGTCGCTAGCCAGGCGCGCGGTGGTCCCCGATCCCTCACCGCCAGAGCGGTCCGCGCCGTGCCCTGCCACGCCAAGCAGGACCCGCCGGCCGTCAGGGGAGAACTCCAGGTACTCCACGGTCCCGCCGGCCGGGTCAGGCGTCCGCTCTGAACCGTCGGCCAGGACCCGGATGCGCAGCTGGAAGTCACCTTCGCGGGCCGCGTCTGACAGGTACGCCAGCAGCGTCCCGTCGGGCGAGAACCTGGGATGAGTCTGCTCACCTGGCCCGTCCGTGAGAACGGCGACGGCGCCGCCCTCGGCCAGGCAGACCCGGGACTTGCCGAGCCCGGCAAGCTCGGTGAAGATCGTGCCGGTGAACGCGATGGCAGCGCCGTCTGGCCGCCCGTCGGCGTCGGCCGCGGCGCTCGGCGCGC
This sequence comes from Streptosporangiaceae bacterium, assembly GCA_036273575.1. Lineage (GTDB taxonomy): Bacteria > Actinomycetota > Actinomycetes > Streptosporangiales > Streptosporangiaceae > Chersky-822. Next base: position 13,574 of record DASUHI010000130.1, read on the forward strand.
CATAGGCGGGCTCATGCAGCCTGCGGAAGTGGTCTTCAACGAAGCCGTACAGGGCCGTGCCGCGCAGGTCGCGCTGGCCGAAGTCAATAGCGGCGAAATCGACGCTCATGTCTGCCATAGCCTGACTCTAAGCACCGAGCGCGAGGTTGTCGCGCTACCGGCAGGCGCCGCTGGATCGGGGGGACGCGCTCTCGTCGGCCAGTTTTCGAAAGGCCCTGGCCCCCTGGCCGACCGCCGCGGCGACCATCGCGGCCTGACGCGCCCGCGCACGCACGCAGCGGGTGACGCTGCCCACGCGCCTGGTGACAGCCGCCACCGCGGCGCCAAGCTGGGCGTCCACCTCGCGCTGCTGAGCGCTCGTCATCTGCTGTGGCTCCAGGTTGCGGAGCACCTGATCCGACTGATAGCTCATCATCTCTCAATCCCCATACATGATCCCGATACTATTTCGAAAGATTTTCGCACAAGGTTTAGTATCGTTGTGCGGAGAGGCGGTGTCAAACTAGTTTTGCGCTTGCTAACTTTCGAAACAGATGGCTCCGCGAGGCCTTCCGAGGAGGTGGCTCATGCCCGTCAGAGCGGCGAGGAAACCGGCCGCGCCGGACCCGGCAAGGCCGGGCCGCGCCGCCGCGGGCCCGAGCGCCGGCACGTTGACGAGCATCGCCGCCGACGCGGGCGTGTCGCTGTCCACGGTGTCAAAGGTGCTCAACGGCCGGACTGACGTCGCGCCGAGCACCCGCGAACGCATTGCCCAGGAACTTCGGCGGCACGGCTACCACCCTGGCTCCGCGCTCGGTTTCGGGGTCGTGGACCTGCTTCTCGGGGCCGGCGAGTGCACCGTGACAGGCGAGCACAGCCCGTGGGCCGAGGAGCTCATCCACGGCACCGTCATCGCCGCGGCCGAAGGGGGCCACAGCGTCGTCGTGACACCCGTGAGCTCCCCCGGCGAGTTCGACCGCTGGCTGGCACTGGCGGCCTTTCGCGGCACCCACGGCGCCATCAGCGTCTTGCACCTGCCCGGCAGCGTGGAGCTCGAGCGCCTGGCCGAGGCCGGCATCCCCGTCGTCGTGGTCGACCCGGCGGACGAACCAGGATCGGAGGTCCTGTCGGTCGGCACGACCAACTGGCAGGGCGGCCTGACGGCCACGCGCCACCTCGTCGAACTCGGCCACCGCCGCATCGCCGCCATCGCAGGCCCGTCCAGCCTCTGGTCGAGCCGGGCACGCGTCGACGGCTACCGCGCCGCGATGCTCGAAGCTGGGCTGCCCGCGGACGAGAGCCTCATCCGCCGCGACGCGTTCTCGGTCGACGGCGGGAGGCGGCAGGCGATGGAGCTGCTCGCCATGGCGGACCGGCCGACCGGGATCGTGACCGGCAACGACGCGCAGGCGTTCGGCGTCCTGCAGGCGCTCGGTCAGCGCGGCTTGCGCGCTCCAGGCGACGTCAGCGTCGTCGGCTTCGACGACGTGCCGGTGGCGACCTGGGCGGCGCCGGCGCTCACAACTGTCCGCCAGCCCCTCGCCGCGATGGCGGCGACCGCGTTCCGGATGCTCAGGACAGGCGACGCCGTCGCGGCCGCGGGGTCGCGCCACATCGAGCTGGCGACCACCTTGGTCGTCAGGGACAGCACCGCCCCGCCGCCCGCGCCCACGGCTGGTCGTGACCGGCGCGACTTGATGAGGTCCTAGCTTCTCAGGAACCCGAGTTAGAAAGGATCGGCATTTCCCCTCCCCTGGGTTTCGGCTGACACCACCGTGGCCGCCTCACCCGCTCTGCGATGTCTCACCCGACAGAGGAGAAGAACGGGAAGCTGATACATGCCAGAAGGACTTTCCGATCGGTCATGGGCCATCGGAGGCCGAGTGCCGCCATAAGGCCCGGCCGCCGTGGCGGCGGGCCATTCTTGACGCGCTCGCAGGGCCTGGTCAGATGTGCAGGGCCGGTACCTGGCTTGGCTCCTGCACGGCTGCCAGGGCCTGAGCGGCCGGCGGGGCGCCGGCGACGTTGAGCGGTCCTGAGCGGAACAGCGAGCCGCAGATGACCGCGCCGGCGCCGAAGATGACCGCCGCGACCCAGAACCCGGTGGTGTAGCCGTGGATCAGCGACATCGCGGTGAGAGACGGCTTCGGGTGCCCGTGCGTCACGGTGGCCGGGCTCAGGTGGCTGGTCAGGTACTGTGCCACCGCGCTTGCGAAGATCGTGTTGAGCAGCGAGGTGCCGATCGAGCCCCCGATCTGCTGGCCGGTGTTGAGCGTGGCCGAGGCCACGCCCGCGTCCTGCGGCGGTACGCCGGACGTCCCGGTGTTCATCGACGGCGCGATCGTGAACCCGAAGCCCAGGCCGGTGATCATCAGCGGGCCGAGCACCGCCGTCGCGTAGTCCGAGTGCACGCCTATCCTGGTCAGCCACACCAGGCTGGCGGCGGCCAGCAGCATGCCGGCGGTGACCAGCGGCTTGGGGCCGAGCCTGGGCAGCAGCACGACGTTGGACAGGTTGGCGCTCACCACCACTGTGGCGATCATGGGCAGGAAGGCGAGCCCGCTGACCACCGGGGAGTAGCCCAGGGTCTGCTGCATGTAGTAGGTGAGGAACAAGAAGATGCCGAACATGCCGGCGCCGACGATCAGCACTGCCAGGTAGGCGCCGCCACGGTTGCGGTCGAGCACGATGCGGGGCGGCAGCAGCGGGCGGGCCGCACGGGACTGCCAGATCGCGAAGGCGGCTAGCAGCGCCACGCCAGCGGCCAGGAAACCGAAGGTGGACGGCGTGCTCCAGGTGTGTGTCGCCGCATTGGAGAATCCGTAGACCAGGCAGAACATCGCGGTCGAGACGAGCGCGGCCCCGGGCAGGTCCAGGCGCGACCCGGTGCGTGCGGGTTGCCGCTTGAGCAGCATGACCGCCCCGGTCCCGGCGAGGCCAGCGAAGATCAGGTTCACGTACAGGCACCAGCGCCAGGACAGGTACTCGGTCAAGATCCCGCCGAGCACCAGGCCGATGGCGCCGCCGGCGCCCACGATCGCGCCGTAGACGCCGAACGCCTTGCCGCGTTCTTTCGGGTCGCTGAACGTCGTGGACAATACCGACAGCGCCGCCGGCGCCAGCAGCGCGCCGAATGCGCCCTGCGCGGCGCGCGCCGCGATCAGCATGCCGAAACTGGTCGCCGCGCCGCCGACGGCCGACGCGGCCGCGAAGCCGAGCGCGCCGGTGATGAACGTGATCTTGCGCCCGATCAGGTCGCCGAGCCGCCCGCCGAGCAGCAGCAGGCTGCCGAACGCCAGCGCGTAGGCCGTGACCACCCACTGGCGGTCCGCGGTGGTAAAGCCCAGGGCCCGCTGCGCGGACGGCAGCGCGATGTTCACGATCGTTGCGTCCAGCACGACCATGAGCTGGGCGAGGCCGACGGCGCCCAGGATGAGCCACCGCCGGGGGTCGGGATCTGCGCCGGCCCGCGCGTCGGGCACACGGCCCGCGGGACCGGCGCTTACGCTAGTTTCGCTCATCGCTCTCACCTATCTGGAGGTAACATATCCACATGGAGGCGTCTACTCCGGTTCACGGTACTAGACGCTAACCGGAGGCGCAACCTCTAATTGGAGAAACGGCCTCCGCACCAGATCGCAAGGGAAGAGAAGATGGCAGACTCGCCTGACGAGAGTCCCGCTCCCCGCCCGCTCCGCCGGGACGCCGCGCGGAACCGGCAGCGCATCCTGCGCGCCGCGGCCGAGGTATTCACCACGCGGGGGCTGCGGGCAAGCCTGGACGACGTGGCGCGGCACGCTGAGGTCGGCGTGGGCACCGTCTACCGGCACTTCCCTGACAAGGAGTCGCTGGCCGAGGCGCTCTTTGAAGAGCGCATCCAGGCAATGGTCGCGCTGGCCGAGAAGGCGCTGGCCGAGCCGGACTCTTGGACGGGCCTGGTGTCGTTCCTCGAGGGCGCGTGCACGCAGCTCGCCACCGACCGCGGTCTGCAAGAGATCGTCATGTACGCCACCCACGGACGCGACAAGACCGGCCACGCCCGTGCCAAGATGCAGCCACTGGTCACCGCGCTGGTACAGCGCGCCCAGAAAGATGGCCATCTGCGCTCCGACGTCCAGCCCACCGACATGCTGTTCATCGAGTTCATGATCAGCGCGACGGCCAGGTATGCCGAGCCGGTCAAGCCGGAGATCTGGCGCCGCTACCTCGCACTCATCACCGACGCGCTGCGGCCGGCGCGGACAGGCACCACGCCGCTGCCCGAGTCCGCGCTGCGGCCGCCCGAGATGGCCGTGGTCATGCGATCGATCCCCCAGCGTCCTGACCCGGCAACTCGGCCCTGACCGGCCTGACAAGCCTCTCGTCAGTGGCGGTTCCGCGGCGCACGGGCGAGGAACAGGCGTTGCCAGGCGTCGGTGAGATGGCTGGCGAATCGCTCCGGCGTCCAGCCGCGGTCGATCACGAGCAGGGTCCAGTACTCGGGGCCGTTCATGCTCCAGACAATGTCAGCGACATCGTCGTCTGACAGATCTGTGCGCAACTCGCCAGTGGACCGAAGGTCGGCGGCGAAAGCGCGCATGTTGCGGGCGCGTCGCTCGCTGATATCCCGCCATGTCGCGGCGGAGTCGGGGTCCGTAGCGGCGGCGTCGCGAAGCGCTAGGTAGACGGGGGCGAGGCGAGGCTGGATGTCGACCAGCGCGGCTACGTACGTCTCGATCTTCTTGCTGGCGCCCCTGGCCGCCTCGACGCGCGCCACGTAGTCGCGTTGAGTGGCGGGCACGGCCTGATCACGACCGGAGATCGCGGTCTCCAGTACTTCGCGTAGCAGCGCGGGTTTGCGGCCGACGGCCGCGTACACCGTGTCCACGTGGACACGGGCGCGGCGGGCGATGTCCGCGACCGTCGTAACCGCATACCCGCGCTCGATGAACAGATCGCGGGCGGCCTCTAGCACTGCCCGCCGGGTGGCGATCGCCTGCTCCGCCCGGCGTGGCGAGTAGTAAGGCTTGCGCTGGCGCGCCTCGTCCGCTGGCATGATCCGCACATCCTCCATGAGTTGATCCGAGGACACTACGGACCATTGTGGTGGATCTGGCGCCGGGAGCGAAGCGGAACCCGTCGATCGGCGAGCCAGTAGCCGATCCCGGCGGTCAGGCCGCGAGCCGGTCAAGGACCCCGGTCTGGGCGAGCACCGCGAAACGGTCCGGCACTCCCCAGTGCTCGACGATGCGGCCGTCCACGACACGGCACACGTCGATCACGGTGAAGTCCACGGGCCGGCCGCTCGGTGGCCCGAAATAGGGGCCGGTGGCCGTCCCCTGGCCCCGCACGCGCACCCAGATCGTGTCCCCCGACTCCACGGCATCCTCGATCGTGAACCTCACGTCGGGGAAGGCCCGGTGCACGTCCCGCATCGCGTCCTTGACGTGTGCGATCGCGTCGGCACCACGGCCGGCCGTGCCGAATTGATGGTCAACTAGGCCGGGCGAGCACAGGTCGTCGGCGACGGAACCCTTGCCGGTGGCGAAGCCCTCTTCGAAAATCCGCTCCATCACCGCGTAGGCGGCCGAGCGAGTGTGGCCGGTGGACATCGGAGCCTCCTCAGAATTTTTGCCCGATCCTCTATCGGATGATTGTCGTGAGCCTAGGATGAATGTTGCTGGCCGTCAAGCCCGCGGCCGCCGGCTTGACTTTGTCCGTCGGTCGTATCAAGCTAGATTCATACGAAGAAACATCGGATCAATAAGGCTGGAGAGCTGACATGACTAGTCCAACCGCAGGGACGTCCGGATCCGGCCCCGCTGCTGCAGATGTGGTGGTCGCCCGGTCGGCAGGTACCGGCCCCGCCACATGGGCCATGGGGATGCTGTTCGAGCGACTAGCAGCGGCCGGCGAGACCGCAGGCTTGCTGGACGCCGCGATCGTCACCCAGCCCCCTGGCCAGGCCAGCCCGTTGCATGTGCACACACAGGAAGCGGAGGCCTGGTTTCTGCTCGAGGGAACCATGACGTACCTGGCCGGGGAGCAGCTCGTCCGGATGGGCGGCGGCGACTTCATCTACCTGCCCCGCCACGTCCCGCACGCGTTCCGCACAACGGGCACCGCGCCGGTTCGATTCCTGGCCTTGACCTTGCCTGGCGGGCTTCTCGGCATCTACGACGAGGTCGGTGTCCCTGCCGCCGAACGGCGCCTGCCAGACGGGGGTGTCTCGGCGGACGACGTCGCGCGCTGGCTCGAACTCGGCCCCCGCTACGGGCTTCGGGTCGTCGGCCCGCCGATCCCCGAGTCCGAGGCGTAGGACGGTGAATGGCAGGCCCGGGGCCGACAGTCTCCCCGCGGTGCCGTGATGGACGGCTGCACCGATCAGCTCGTCCAGGTGTTCGGCAACGACGCGGGAACCCCGGCACGAATCGCCGTGGGAATGGCCGAATGCCTCCCAACGCAGCCGTGGAAACCGAGATGACTGTCGCACTGCGCGACTGATCACGTCGGCCAGGGTCGTTCGGGTCGGTCATCCGTAAGTTGAGGCCGGGCTCGCGACCCGGCGTGCTGCCGTCGCTCACGTTCGCCGCGATGAGCAGGCGCCGGAACCGGTGGACCGCCTGACCGCGGGTCACCCCCAGCCTGCCGGCGATCTGTGACCAGGAGTACTGCGAGTGCAGGATCACTTCGGTCGCTACGTCCTCCCACTCAGGCGGGCAGTCTGCGCCGAGCCGCATCAAAGCGGTCGCTGCGAGCTTCCGGTCCCGGCTGGCGGCTTCCACCGTGCGCTGCTCACTGGCCGCGTGCAGCGCCTCGCGGGAATCGCCAGCCGGTTCTTGTTCCGCCATCGCGGCAGCTCCAATCGCCTTGTTCGGGTCCGGTGCCTGCCAGCAGCGCTCGTCGCTTCTGAGCAGAGCTACGGCCGCTACCCGGGTGGCCGGCGTCTACACAGGGTTCACTAGCCTCCGTCATCATTTATGAACTGGCTCAAAGGAACAGCCATGACGCAGATCCAGCCGCCACTGGCGGTGACGATTCCCAATACCGACTACTTCGAGCTCGACTCATCGCACGTGGGCGCCCGGTTCGCGATCTGGGTCACGCGCCCGGTGGACTACGACCCGGCGGGCGACACCGCGTACCCAGCCGTCTACGTGACCGACGGGAACGTCGCCGCCGCGATGCTGGCGCCGTACGCGGAACACACGGCGTTCGAGCTGATCACCGCGTTCCAGCCGTACATGCAGGTCACGGTCGGCTATCCGCCAGGCCAGGCGCCGGAGTGGCTGACGCTGCGCACCAGGGACCTGGTGCCGGCCGGCGAGCCAGCGCCGCAGAGCATCATCGACGCCGTGGCCGCTGACGCCGAGACCGCTGGCTGGACGCAGGACCAGCAGGACGAGTACATCAGGAGCATTCAGAACGGCCGCGCGGCCGAGTTCCTGGCGTTCCTCGAAGACGAGCTCAGGCCCGTCGTAGAGGACCGCTACCGGGTTCTCGACGGTGCCACCGGGCTCTTCGGCTACTCCTACGGTGGGCTCTTCACGCTGTACGCGCTCATGCGCCAGAGCCCGATGTTCCGCAGGTACGGCGCGGGCAGCCCGGGCGTGCTGCATCCCGACAGCCAGATCTTCCTGCTTGAGCAGCGGCTGGCCGACAGCGGCGCGGGCTTCGGCGACGTGCAGCTGCACCTGACGGTCAACGAGCTGGAGATCACCGGCCGGTCGCACTGCTACCGCGACCTCGGCATCCAGTTCGCCAGGCTGATCGACAAGCTCTACCGGAGCGGCCACTCCGGGCTGGATTTCTCGGCCAGGATCCTGCCCAACGACACCCACATGACGGGCTTCACGCAGTCGTTCCTCAGCTATATCCGCTGCTGTTACGGCGCCCCTGTGCCCAAGGGCGGCGGCCTGTAACCCGTGCCGTGGCGGCCCGGCCCCGTACCGACCCTGAGGTGCTCACCCCCGGCCGGGCCGCCACGGCCCTAGAAAAGTCCGCGGCTGTGTGCCGCGCGTGAAAGTGGCATGGAGATACGGCACATATGCCGCCACGCCCAGCCACCGGGCCGCTCAGCCAGCCGGCCGGGCGGCCGTCACCTGCCGGACGAACCAGGCCGCCTGGTCAATCGCGCTGTCGGCGGCCGCGAGCATGCCAGGCTGCAGCGTGAAGTCGTGCCACATCCGCGGCCACCTGGTGTACGTCACGTCGACCCCCGCGGCCGCCGCGCTGGCGGCCAGTGCATCCGCGTCAGGAGCCAGCAACTCGTCGGTCCCGGCCTGGATCAGCAGCGGCATCAGCCCCGCGTGCTTGGCGCGCAGCGGCGAGATCAGCGGGTCCGCCCAGGTCGACGGGTCGGCGTAGGCGCGAGCGCAGGCGTCGAGCCACGCTGGCGTCAGCATCTTGTCGCGCCGCACGAGGTCAGGATCGGCGTCGCGGTTACGGCCGAGATCGAGCCACGGCGACAGCAAGACGCAGCCAGCGGGCAAGTCCTCGCCTGCCTCGCGCATCGACAGGGCCTGCGCGAGCGCGAGCCCGCCGCCGGCTGAGTCACCGGAGAGAACGAGCGAGGCCGGCCCTGACTCGGCGGCGAGCGCCCCGACGACGGCGCCTGCGTCCTCCAGGCCCGCGGGAAAGCGATGCTCGGGCGCCAGCCGGTACTCGGGCAGCACGACCGCGCAGCCCGCTGCCACGCTCAGCCGCGCCGCCCAGGACCTGGCCGTGCCAGGCGAGCCGAGGCAGTAGCCGCCGCCGTGAAAGTGCACCACCGTGGCTGACGAATCAGCCGTGCCAGCCACCACCGGGCCGGCGAGCACAAACTCCGCGCGCACGCCGCCGATCGTCCGCCTGGTGACCGACGTCCCGCGCGGCAGCCGCGTGGTCTTGTCGAGCTGGTCGAGCCGCGACCGCTGCGCTTGCCAGCTCAGGTCCGGGTTGAGGCAGCGCCTGCCGATCTGCCTGACCCCGAGCCGCATGACAGCCGGCGGCACCCTGAGCTCGCGGAGCCAGCGTCCGCGCTGCCCGGCGCTCATGCCGCGCTGGCAGCGGTGCTCGCTGCTACTGGCGCCGGCTGCTTCGGCATCACGCGGTACGCGCCGAGGTCGAAGTGCCTGACCCGGTACCGGTACAAGAACGTGTGGTCGGGCCAGTTGTTGGTGTTGCGCCCGCTGGCCGTCGTGTACCAGCTGTGGCAGCCGGTCTCCCACACCGACGTCCTGCTGGCCGACTGCACCCAGGAGTTGAACGCGTCGTGCACGTCGGGGCGGACGTCGAGCCAGGCCAGCCGCTCGCTCTCGAGAGCCTGGATCGCGCCGAGCGTGTAGCCGATCTGGCCCTCGAGCATGTAGATGATCGAGTTGCCGCCGAGGTTGGTGTTCGGCCCGTAGAGGATGAAGAAGTTCGGGAACCCCGAGACGCTGATGCCGAGGTAGGCCTGCGCGCCGTCACGCCACGCGTCGGCGAGCCGCCGGCCGCCGAGCCCGGTGACGCTGATCGGGGTGAGGAACTCGACCGCCTTGAACCCGGTGCCGTAGATGAGCACGTCGGCGGCGCGGGTCGTGCCGTCCGCGGTGACCACGCCGTCCGCGACGATCCGCTCGATGGTGCCGGTGACGAGGTCGACGTTGGGGCGCGCGAGCGCCGGGTACCAGTCATTGGAGAACGCCACCCGCTTGCAGCCCATCACGTAGTCGGGGACGCACTTGGCGCGCAGCTCGGGGTCGGCGATCTGCGCCTCAAGCTGGCGCCGCCAGAGCCGCATCGGCGCGGCGAGCATCTTCTGCGACAAGACGAAGCCGCTGGTGAGCAGCTCGCCGTAGAGGAAGATGCGCAGCCGGTCCGCCTTACGCACCACGGGCAGCCGGGCGAACATGACCTGCTCGGCCTCGCGGTACGGCCGGTCTGCCTTCGGCAGCACGTAAGGAGGGGTCCGCTGGTACACGTCGACGTGGCCGGCGACCTTGGCGATCTCGGGCACGAACTGGATCGCGCTCGCGCCCGTCCCGATCACGGCGACGCGGCGCCCCGCCAGGTCGACGTCGTGGTTCCAGCGGCCCGAGTGCCAGGAAGGGCCCGCGAACTCCTCGCGGCCACCGATGTCGGGCAGCGCGGGCGTGCCGAGCTGCCCGACGGCGCAGACAATCGCGGTCGCCTCGAGCGTGCTGCCGTCGGTAAGCGTGAGCGTCCACAGCGCGCTGGCCTCGTCGAAGTCCGCGGCGCCGACCCCGCAGCCGAACCGCAGGTGCCCGCCGAGGCCGTGCTCGGCGACGAGGCCGTGCAGGTAGGCGAGGATCTCCTCGCGCACGGGATACCGCCGGCTCCACCGCCACGGCCGGAACGAGAACGAGTACAGCTGCGACGGCACGTCGCAGGACAGCCCTGGGTAGCTGTTGTCGCGCCAGGTCCCGCCGAGGTCGGCCGCCCGGTCGAGGACGACGAAGTCCTCGACGCCCGCCTCCTTGAGCCTGATTGCCATGCCGATCCCGCCGAACCCGGCGCCGATGATCACGACTCGGTAGGGCATGGGCACTCCCTCGCGCTCTGGGACCCGGCACGCGCAGCATAACCGAGCCCGCGATGAGTCCTATGCGTACGCGTTCGCCTGGATCCTGTACAGCTCGGCGTACCTGCCGCCCCTGGCCATCAGCTCGTCGTGACTGCCGACCTCGGCCACCTGCGCGCCGTCGAGCACCACGATCAGGTCGGCCATCCGGACGGTACTGAACCTGTGCGACACGAGGATCGTCATGCTCCCGCCGCTGCTTGCCTGCCGTGCCCGGCCCGCGTACCGCTCGAACAGCTGATGCTCGGTCTCGGCGTCGAGCGCCGCCGTCGGCTCGTCCAGGGCGACGACCAGCGGCGAGTCCCGCATGAAGCCGCGCGCCAGCGCCAGCTTCTGCCACTGGCCGTAGGAGACGTCGACCCCTTGCTGCCACGTCGGCCCGAGCTGGGTCGCGAGCCCGCCAGGCAGCGACTCGACGACGTCGCGCGCGCCTGCCCTGTCCATGGCGGCGACGAGCGCGTCCTCGACGTCCAGCCGCGGCAGGTCGCCGATCCCGATGGTCTGCCCGGCCTGGAACTCGAAACGGAAGAAGTCCTGGAACGCCCCCGCCAGCCGCTGCCGCCACTGCGCCGAGTCGATCCTGGCCAGGTCCGTGTCGTCGACCATGATCCGGCCGCCCGACGGCGCGTAGAGCTTGGCGAGCAGCTTGACGAGCGTGGACTTGCCTGCCCCGTTCTCGCCCACGACCGCGACGACAGACCCGGCGGGCAGGAACAGGTCGACGTCGCGGAGCGCGGGCTTGCCGGCACCCGGATAGCTGAACGTGACGTGCTCGAGCGTGATCCCGTTGTCGATGCTGTCCGGGGCCGGCAGGTCGGCCCGCTGGGTCACCGCGCTCGCGTAGTCCTCGAGCCAGGCAAGCCGCCGCGCGCCGTCCATCCAGATGCCACGCAGGAAGCCGATCTCGCTGACCGTCGCGCCGACGTAGGACGAGAGCCTGGCGCCGGCCGCGAGCACGAGGATGGCCGAGGCGGGCGAGGCCTGCGGCCCGGCGGCGACGAGCACGATCGCGCCGACGTAGGCGAGCGCGAACACCGCCCAGCCTGCCGCGTACCAGGCCGAGGAGTGGGTGCGCGCCGTGGCCACCGGCCCGTACCAGCGCTCCCACGACGCGCGCCGCCGCGCGGCGAGCGCGTCGCCGATGCCGAGCACCCGCAGCTCCTTGCCTGACGAGGCGGTCACCGAGAGCTGGAACACGTGCCGTGCCAGCCGGTCAGAGGGCGCGGCCCGCTCCTGCGCCGTGCGCTCGACGGCCGGCCGCCACGACGTGGCCGCGACCGTAGGGATCGCGAACAGGACCAGGGTCACGAGCACCGGGTTCACGCTCGCCAGCAGGCCTACGGTGACCGCGAGCCGCAGGATCCAGCCCGCGGTCGAGAACACCGACATGTACATGTGGTCGAGCGTGTAGATCTGCTCCCGCAGCACGGACAGCCGGTCGAGGTACTCGGGCCGCTCCTGGTGCGCGATCGTGGCTATGGTGGCCTGGAGCCGCGCCACGTGCGACTCGAGCGCGATCGTGACCTTGTCCCTGAACCGCCGCTGCAGCCTGACCGAGATCGTCTGCAGCAGCCAGGTCGCGACCGCCGACACCGCGAGCGCCACGACCGCGAACCTCAGCAGCCCGTCCTTGTGCTCGATGAACCCCTCGCCGAGCAGCTTGAACCACACAGCGAGCAGCGCGTCTGGTACAGCCGCGGCGAGCGCGAGCACGAACGCGACGCCCATCAGCGCGGGCTCGTAGCGGAACCCGAGGCGGCACAGGCGCCACATCGACGCGAGCGCCGGCGGCAGCTTGTCGAGGTCCATGACGGGCGCAACAGACTGCGTCTCAGGAGAGGACATCGAACGTCACCTCTTCCTCGCCTTCCTCCGGGGTTCCCTCGGCGAACCGCTGCGCCTGCAGCGAGAACATCGTCCAGTAGCGCCCGCGTCTTTCCATCAGCTCGTCGTGGCTGCCCGCCTCGACGACGCCCCCGTGCTCGACGACCGCGATCCGGTCGACGTGCCGGACCGTGGAGAACCGGTGCGAGATGAGGATCGTCGTGCACGACCTCGTGGCGGCCAGGATCCGCTCGAAGATCTCCGCCTCGCCGCGGACGTCGAGCTGGGCGGTCGGCTCGTCGAGCAGCACGAGCCCGGCGCCAAGCCGCACCGAGGACAGCGCCCGGGCGAGCGCAACCCGCTGCCACTGCCCGCCGGACAGCTCGGTGCCGCCCGCGTATCCCTTCGCGAGCACCGTGTCCAGGTCAGCCAGCCCTCCGGCCCCCGCTTCGATGAGCGCCGCCCTGACGCTGTCGTCCAGCGCGGCGGACCCGTTTGCCGCATAACAAGGCGCACCGCCGGCTGTCTCACGCGGCGCTACGTTCTCGCGCAGGCTGAGTTCGAACCGCACGAAGTCCTGGAATACGGCCGTGACCTGCCGTCGCCATGACTCAAGGTCCAGGTCCCGCAGATCGACTCCGTCCACCTCGATGCTGCCCGACTGCGGGTCGTACAGCCGGCACAGCAGCTTGGCCAGCGTGGTCTTGCCCGCTCCGTTCTGGCCGACGATGGCCAGCGAACTCCCGGCCGGGATCTCGAGGTTGAGGTGTTCGAGCACAGGCCGGGACGGCGCCGCGGGATAGGCGAAGCTCACGTCGCGGAACCTGATCTGGCGCGCGGGCATCTCGTCAGCCGCCCGCTGTCCCGACGCGACCGTGCTGGTCCTGGCCATCGCGTCTTTCAGGCGCGCGACAGCGGCTACAGGTGCCGCAGCCCCGTCGAGCGCCCAGTTAAGGCCTCCAAAAGCGATCATGGACGTGCCGACGGCCGCCGACGCGTAGGCGACCAGCCCGCCGAGCGCCAGGTGGTGACCGAGCGCCGCGGACGCGAGCGTCCACAGCACGAGGACGTTCGCGGCCAGGACGAGCGCGAAGCTGGCGAGCACGGAGCGCTCGCGCATCCTGGTCGCGTCGTACTGCAGCTTGTGCAGCCGGCGCCTGCTGCGCAGGAACCGCTCGAGCACCCAGTCAGGCAGCCCGAAGATCCGCACCTCCTTGGCCGCGGGCGGGTCGACGGCGAGCCGGTACGCGTAGTCGGCGTCGCGCTGAGCCTGGCGCACCTCGTCGGTGTTGCGGTCCTTCCAGACGGCGCTCTCGCGCAGCAGCCAGTGCGTGCCGAGCCACGCGCCGGCCAGCACGGGCGGCGCCCACCAGGCGAAGCCGAACAGCACGCACGCCTGGGCGAGGCCCGCCACCATGTCGACCAGGCCGCCGGCGATGAAGTCCATCGAGGTGTTCAGCGGCGGACCGGTCATGCCGCGGTCGAAATCCCTGGCGACCTGCAGGTCAGCGGCCAGTTCCGGGTCCTCCAGGTGCCCGATGCCAGGAACGGCCGCGCACGCCCGCGTGAGCTCGTCGTACAGCCAGGCCGCCGTCCTGTCGCCGAGGTTCGCGCTCAACGCCACGTGCAGCGGGGCCACGACCTGCAGCAACACGAACACCACGCCGACGACCGCGAGCGGAAGCGCGAGGCCGCCGCCGCGCTGGATCGCGGCGACGAGCACCCCGGTGGCGATCGAGAAGCACGCTGGCAGCAGGCCGCGGACGAGCAGCAACGTCCACCAGCCCGTCGCCATCGGCCGGTCGGCGCGCGACAGGGCGACGGCGAGCTGCAGTTCCTGTCGTGCCCTGATCCGCTGGAATCCCACAGTCATGACCCCAGCCTGCCAAGCATTCCCCGGTATGTATTGGACTTATCGGCACCTTGCCGCCGGTTCCCGGCTGGCCTACGCGCGAGCACGCTGCTCCGCCTCGCAAAGTTCGGGTCGCGCTCGGGTCTGGTTGTGTTCATGGCCGATCGGGTCCGGGTAAGCATCGCGCATCGTGCCGTGAGCCCTGTTCCTGTGCGGCGTCGGCCGGGAAAGTGCGCCATGGGAAGGAGCCCCATGCCAGCAGGCAGTCACAACGAGGAGCGCTGGGTTCCCTGCCCAGACCATGGCTGGGACGAGCTCTGGCCGATCGAGACGTTCCGCCGGAAGCTTGTCGTGCCGGTCAGGTCGCCCGCGACGGACGACGCCGCGCGGCCCGCCTAGAACGTGCACGTCGTCGGCATCGTTCTCCATCCGCAGCGGGACTCCGCCGAGGCGGTCGAGGCGGTGCTGGGCTGGGCTGGCCGCAACGGCGCCCTGGTCCTCGGCATGGCCGAGGAAATCGGCCGGCTGAACTGCGCGGCCGTGCCCGTCCCGCCCGTAGATCTGGCCAGCCGCTCCGATCTGCTGGTGAGCCTCGGCGGCGACGGGACCATGTTGCGCGCCATGCGGCTGGCCGACGGCCAGCGCGCGCCCGTCCTGGGCGTCAATCTCGGCAGGCTGGGTTTCCTCGCCGAGGTCGACGTGCCAGACCTGCCTGAGGCGCTGTCGGCCATCGACAGGCAGCAGTTCACGGTCGAGCCGCGGCTGGCGGTGGACGCGCACATCGGCGCCCAGGTCGCGACCGCCTTCAACGACGTCGCGCTCGTCAGGTATCCGGGCGAGCCGTCGGCCGTGGTGGGCGTGTGGGCCGCAGGGCATCCGTTCGTGAGCTACGCGGCCGACGCCGTGGTGGTCGCCACGCCAACCGGGTCGACCGCCTATAGCTTCTCCGCGGGCGGCCCGATCGTCAGCCCCGCCCTCGAGGCGCTGCTCGTGACGCCCGCGGCGCCGCACTCGGCCTACAACAGGGGTCTCGTGGTCTCTGTAACGGACAGCCTGGTGCTCGAGGTCCTGCCGTCGAGCGGCAGGCTGGCGGTCGAGGTCGACGGGCGGGTGGCAGCCCAGGTCGGCGGCGGCGACCGGATCGTGTTGCAGCCCCGCCCTGGCGCGGCTCACGTCGTCCGGCTTGGGCGTACGACGTTCTACGAGCGAGCACGGCGCAAACTGCGCCTGACAGACTCGGCCGAGGTGCCGACGATCTGGGCGGAGACTTCGGTCACCGAGGTCAGGATCGAGCAGGATCCCGGAGGGTGATTGCAGCCGCCAATCGAACTCATCCTCTAATGGTCAGAGGGTGCCGGTAGCATTATCGATAACAAATTCGTTCGCCGCGTCTCGCCCCCGGAGCCGCCATGAACCTCCCGCCCGCCACCCCGCCCCCGGACGGCGGCCCGCTGGCCGGCTTCGGCCCCGACACCGTCGGCCTGGACCTGGCCGGG
>DASUHI010000131.1:0-9879 GCA_036273575.1 Streptosporangiaceae bacterium
GCGTCGGGCACCAGGTGGCGAGCGCCGATGCCCGCGCAGTTCACGATGACGGGAGCCGCCGATAGGTGCGCCGCCTCGGCCAGGCCGCGGAACCTGGGGCCGAGTTCCAGGTGCCCGCCCGCGGCTAGCAGCCGGGTGAGCAGGAAGTCCAGGTACGCCGGCATGTCGACGACGGGGGCCGAATAGCGCCAGCCGGTCGCGAAGCCCGGCGGGAGCTCGGCCAGGTCACAGCCCGCAGCTGGGCTCGCGCCGCGGGTGAATGCCGGTGGTTCTGGCTCGGCCGTCGTCGACGCGACCAGCCCTGCTATCTCGGCAACGCCAGCGGCCGGCGCGGCCACGAGCTCGCGGAGCCAGCGCAAAGTTGCGGCGGCCCAGGGACCGATCCGGTCGTCCGAGCCGACGAGGTGCGGCCCCCAGAGCGCTCCCGCCGTAGCCGAGGTCGTGCGGTGCGGCGGATCGGCGGCGTAGACGGTGACCGTCAGCCCGGCGTCCAGCAGCGCGATCGCCGCGCTGAGGCCGCAGACGCCGGCGCCGATCACGAGAACGTCAGGGCTCGCGGTCGTCACGTCGGCACCGTATCCGATCACGATGAGCGCCTGGCAGCACGCTTGACGTGGTGACTTCTCTCGGCCCGGCATATGCTGAGCGCGCGTCACCAGGAGGAACAGCCATGGGCATCGCAATCGGGATCGTCCTCGTCGGGGCCACTATCGCGTCGTTCGTGATGATCAACGCCAGGGCCAGCAGGATGGCGCGGCAGTACAGGGACGACGGGCGGTGGAGCATCGACCCGCAGACCGGTCAGCCCGTGCCGCCGCAGCATGGCCAGGGCCGCGGCGGTCACCACGGTGTTCCTAACCACGGTGCTCCTAACCACGGTGCTCCTAACCACGGGGCAAGCGGGCATCACGGCGGTGGTGGCGGCGGTCACTTCGGCGGCGGTCACGACGGCGGCGGGTTCTCAGGCGGGGGCGGGCATCACGGCTGAAGCGGGCGACGCGTGGGCGGGGTTGGCTGACCGGTTCGTCCGCCGCCACTACGGGACGGTCAGGGGCCGGGTCCGCACGTTCGTGATCGACGCGCATCTCAGGGCACACCTTCCGCCGCCGCCAGCCGAGGTGGTCGACGTCGGCGGCGGTGGCGGGAACCAGTCGATCCCGCTGGCCAGGGCCGGCTACCAGGTCACGATCGCCGACCCATCGCCGGCCATGCTCGCCGAGGCAGCGCGGACGCTGGAGAGCGAGCATCCCGAGGTCGCGGCCCGAGTCAGGCTGGTCACGGCCAGCGCAGAGGAGGCCGGAGCGGCACTAGGCGGCCAGCGCTTCGCCGGGGTGCTGTGCCACGGCGTGATCATGTATATCGACGACCCGCGTCCTTTCGTCGCCGTGCTGGCCGGGCTCGCGGCACCTGGCGGGGTCATCTCGGTGGTCGCCAAGAACGCCCGCTGCCTGGCCACTCGACCGGCACTCGAGGGCCGGTGGGCGGACGCGCTCGCGGCCTTCGACGGTGACCGCCAGGTCAACGGGCTTGGCCTGGACACCCGCGCCGACACCGTCGAGGAGCTCTCGGCGCTGCTCGCCGGCGCGGGCGTGGTCCCAGTCACTTGGTACGGCGTGCGCCTGTTCACCGACGGCTGGGTCCACGCCTACGACCATGCCGATGGCGGCGACGCCAGCGGGAGCGGCATGGACGCGATGCTTGCCGTCGAGCTCGAGGCGAGCCGCCGCGACCCGTACCGTCAGCTCAGCAGGCTCTTCCACCTGGTCGGCGTCCGCGACTAGGGTCGAGCGGCGCCGGACGCGAGCAGTGCCTCGGCGATTCGCGGGATCGCCGTCCCGATCGGCTCTCGCACCAGGTCGATGGCGAGGCGGTCATATGGCGTCGGTTCGTTGTTGACGATCACGAGCCGCGCGCCGGCGTCCGCGGCGACCGCGCAGAGCGAGGCGGCCGGTTCCACCGTCAGCGTGCTGCCCACGGCGAGCATAAGGTCGCAGATGCCGGCCGCGCGGACGGCAGCCGCCAGGACAGCGCGGTCGAGCGGCTGACCGAACATCACCGTGGCCGACTTGAGGATGCCCCCGCACTGCTCGCACGGCGGATCGGCCTCACCGGCCCTGACCCGGTCAAGGGCCGTGGCCATCTCGGTGCGCGCGCCGCAACCGACGCAGACGACCCGGTGCATCGTGCCGTGCAGCTCCAGCACGCGATCCTCCGGCGTGCCGGCGCGCTGGTGCAGGCCGTCGATGTTCTGGGTGATGACCCACGTGTCGATCGCCGCGCTCAGCCTGGCAAGTGCGGTGTGGGCCACGTTCGGAACCGCGGACCACGCCGGGTGCGCGAGCCTCGCCTGCCAGGACCTGCGGCGCAGCGCCGGGTCGCTGACGTAGGCGTCGAAGGTGGACAGCCGCTCGGCGGCGGGGTCCCTGGTCCAGATGCCCTGCGGACCCCGGAAGTCCGGAATGCCCGAGTCGGTCGAGATGCCGGCGCCGGTCAGCACGGCGATGCTCGTTACTCCCGTCGCCCACATCACCTCGTCGCTCATCACTTCATCGTCATCGATCGTCATGGCGCGAGGCAAACGGCCCGTAGCCAGGCCCGGCTTCGCCGGGAACCGCCGCCGATGGCTGTCTCATCTCGATTTGGCCACGATGATTGGCGGTTATTGCGCCGTGCACCTTCAGCGTGGATCGTATTCGTCAAACTCCCTGGCATCACCTCAATGAGGACGCAACCCGATGAATGACGGTTCAAATGAACGGTGGTTCAGAGTGAATGACCGTTCAGGTGAATGAGGATTCACTGGACGTCCGGGGCGTCACGGTGCGCTTTGGCGGCCTGACCGCGCTCGACGGGGTGTCGCTGGCGGCCGAGTCTGGCCAGGTCACGGGCATCATCGGACCTAACGGCGCTGGCAAGACGACGCTGCTGAACGTGCTCTGCGGATTTGTCAGGCCGGACTCCGGCGCGATCCTGTTCGGCGGCAACGAGCTGACCGGCCTGCGGCCGCACCGGCTGGCTGGCCTGGGCATCGCCAGGACGCTGCAGGGAGTCGGCCTGTTCAGCGGCCTGTCCGTGCTCGAGAACGTCATGATCGGCGCCACGGTGCACGCCAGGGCTGGCTTCTGGTCGGCGCTGCTCGGCGTGCGCAGGTCAGACAGGGACGAGACGCAGCTGCGCGAGCGCGCGATGGCGGCGCTTGACCAGGTCGGCGCCGGCGGCCTGGCGCAGGCGATGCCGGGGACGCTCGCGTACGGAGTCCGCAAGCGCGTCGCCCTGGCCCGCGCGCTGGCGGCGCGGCCCAGGCTGCTGCTGCTCGACGAGCCGGCCAGCGGGCTGTCCGAGCAGGAGCTGCCTGAGCTCGGCGGGCTGATCACGCGCCTGTCCGCCGACATGACGGTGGTGGTGATCGAGCACAGAATGGACCTGATGATGTCGGTCTGCGACACGATCGCGGTGCTCGACTTCGGCCGGGTGATAGCGACCGGACCGCCCGCGCAGGTGCAGGCCGACCCGGCTGTCACCGCGGCCTACCTCGGAATAGAGGCTGACGACGCGCCGGCGGCGGAGGGCGAGGCCCGCGATGAGTGAGTCCGCCGCGCTCGCGATCGAGGACGTCGTCGCGGGATACGGCCAGGTCACCGTCCTGCACGGGGTAACCGTCGAAGTCGCGGCCGCGTCGATCACGACCGTGCTCGGCGCCAACGGCGCGGGCAAGACGACCCTGCTGCGCACGATCAGCGGTTTCGTCAGGCCCCGGCGCGGGCGGGTCATGGTCGGCGGGGCGAACCTCGCGCAGCGCCGTCCCGAGGACATCAGCAGGGCAGGCGTCGCGCACGTGCCTGAAGGCCAGGGCGTCATCACCGAGCTCACGGTCGAGGAGAACCTCAGGCTCGGCGCGCTGACCCGCGGCGCTTCGGAGCGTGCAGCCGCGCTCGCAGACGCCTATCGGCGCTTCCCCCTTCTGGCCGACCGGCGCGGCCGCGCGGCAGGCACGCTGTCCGGCGGCGAGCGCCAGATCCTGGTCATCGCCAGGGCGCTGATGGCCAGCCCGAAGGTACTGCTGCTCGACGAGCCAAGCCTCGGCCTCGCGCCCAGGATTGTCGCCCAGGTCATGGCCCTGATCAGGCAGCTACGGGATGACTCAGGGCTCACCGTGCTGCTCGTCGAGCAGAACGCCAGGAGCGCGCTGTCGATCGCCGACACCGGCATCGTGCTCAACCTCGGCAAGGTCGTGGCGAGCGCCGCGGCCGCTGACCTCGCCACAGACGTCTCCCTGCGGCGCCACTACCTGGGTTTCTAGCGAGAGGCTGGCATGGCCGAATTCATCGAGTTCACACTCGGCGGGATCAGCGCGGGGATGATCTACGCCGCGATCGCGCTCTCGCTGGTGCTGATCTGGCGCGGCACCCGGATCCTGAACTTCGCGCAGGGCGGCATGGCAATGTTCACGACGTACCTCGCCCTGCTGGTCGTCAACCACACCGACAACTACTGGCTCGCGTTCGTCGTCGCCCTCGCAGCTGGCCTGGTGCTCGGCGCCGTCGTCGAGCGGGTCGTGGTCAGGCCGGTCGAGAGCAGGCCGCCCATGAACGCGGTCATCGTCACGATCGGCCTGCTGATCCTCATCGAGGGCGTCGCGGGAATGATCTACGGCGGCCAGTTCAAGTCGTTCCCGCCCGGCTACTCGATCGTCGGCCTGCGGATCGGCTCGGTGGCGCTCGGGATCTCGAGGAACGACATCTTCATCACCGTGGCAGTGCTGGTGTCGGCGATCGCGCTGTACGTGATCTTCACCTACACCAGGGTGGGGCTTCGCCTGCGGGCCGCGGCCTTCAACCCCGCTGTCGCCCGGCTGCTCGGGGTCCGGGTGGGCCGGGTGCTCACGCTCGGCTGGGCGCTGGCAGGCCTGATAGGAGCGCTGGCCGGCGTGCTGGTCACGCCGTCCACGTTCTTGTACCCGAACAGCATGGACTCGATCTTCGTGCTCGGGTTCACGGCGGCGGTCATCGGCGGCCTGGACAGCCCGATCGGCGCCGTCGTCGGCGGCCTGATCCTCGGCGTCGTCCTGGAATACACCGGGTACCTCGGCTCTGACGTCGTGCTGCTGTTCGGCCTCGCCGCGCTCATCCTCGTGCTGATGATCAGGCCGTCCGGCCTGTTCTCGACGACGGCGTCCAGGCGGGTGTGACGATGACCCTGCTCAGGCACCTCGCTGTCGCCGTGGCCGTCGCGATCGTCGTCGGCCTTCTCACGATCAAGCTGAACTACTACCGCGACTACCAGATCGCCCAGATCGCGGCGTACGTCGTCGCGGTCGCCGGCCTGACCGTCCTGATCGGGTTGACCGGCCAGATCTCCGTCGGCAACGGCGCCTTCATGGCGGTCGGCGCGTACGCGACCGCGCTGCTGCAGCTGCACGACGGGTGGCTGAACAGCCTCGGCATCACGGGCACCTGGCAGATCGTCGTGATCTTGGTGCTCAGCCTGCTGATCACCGCGGTCGGCGGCGCGATCTTCGGCATGGCGGCGGCACGCCTGCGCGGGCCGTACCTGGCCGGGGCGACACTGATGCTCGCGGTCGCGATCCCGGCGGCGGTGGCCGACAAGTACGCGGGCGTGTTCGGCGGCGACCAGGGGCTCGGAGTCGCGGTCACCACGCCAGGCTTCCTGGGGACGACGTTCCCGCCGAGCCGCTGGCAGGCGTGGCTGACCTGCGCGGTGGCGCTGACCGCGCTGATCGCGCTCGCGAACCTCACGCGCAGCAGGCTCGGCCGGAGCTGGCGGGCCCTGCGCGACGACGAGGTCGCCGCGTCGCTGGCCGGGCTCAACGTCGCGAGGCTGCAGATCCTCGGATTCGTGGTCAGCGCTGCCTGCGCGGGCCTAGGCGGGGCGCTGCTCGCGATCGTCTCGTCAATCGTCTCGCCTGGCGCGTACACCCTCACGCTGTCGATTGGCCTGCTCACCGCCGCCGTGCTCGGCGGCCTCGGCAGCCTGGCCGGGGCGCTGTGGGGGAGCGCGCTGTTCGTTCTCGTGCCGAGCTACCTGACCAACGTGGCGCAGAGCCACGGCGGCAAGCTCTTCGGGCTGTCCAGCGGCGCCAGCCCGTTCGTCCCGATCGCCGCGTACGGCGTCGTGCTCATCGTTGTGATGCTCGCGTTCCCGTCGGGCATCCAGGGCGGCCTGCGCCGCCTCTTCGGGCCTGCCGCCCCCCTCGCGTCCGAGCCTCTCAGCCTTCTGCGCCGGCGCGGGCCGGCCAGTGAACACCAGGAGGAAGACACCGCATGAAGAGATCACACCACGCCATGGCGGCGATCGCCGGGCTCGCTTGCGCCGCGATGGTGCTCGCGGCCTGCAGCTCATCGGGTTCAGGGTCGGGCTCTGGGTCGACCAAGGGCGCGCTCACAGCGTCGGCGCCCGGCATCACCCCGACGACGATCACGATCGGCAGCCACCAGCCACTGACAGGACCGGCAGCACCCGGCTACAGCGAGATCGCCCCGGCCGCGGACGCGTACTTCAAGTACGTCAACGCCCACGGCGGCATCTTCGGCCGCAAGATCGTCTACAAGTACCTGGACGACGGCTACAACCCGACCAACACGTCCAGCGTCGTCCATCAGCTCGTGCTGAACGACAACGTCTTCGCGATCTTCAACGGACTCGGAACCCCCACCCACCTCGCGGTCGTGCAGTACCTGAACAGCCAGCAGGTGCCTGACGTGTTCGTCGCCTCCGGCTGCGAGTGCTGGAACGATCCGAGCAAGTACCCGGACACGTTCGGCTGGCAGCTTGACTACGTCCGCGAGGGCAAGATCCTCGGCAGCTACATCGCCCAGCACTTCAAGGGCAAGAAGATCGGCTACTTCTATCAGAACGACGAGTTCGGCCAGGACGGCGTCAAGGGTCTCGACATGGAGATCCCCAAGTCGCAGGTGGTCGCCAGGGAGACCTACGTTCCCACTAACACCAAGATCGGGCCGGCCGTGGCCGGGCTCAAGGCAAAGGGAGCGCAGGTCGTGGTGTCGTTCTCGATCCCGGCCTTCACCGCGCTGCTCAAGCTGACCGCGCTCGGCCTGAACTACAACCCGCAGCTCGTGGTCAGTGACGTCGGGTCTGACCCGATCACGCTCGCCGGGCTGCTCAACTCCTTCGCCAAGAAGAGCGGATCTTTCGGTAACACGCTGATCAACGGCATCATCACCGACGGCTACCTGCCCTCACTCGGGGACAGCTCCAACCCGTGGATCGCGCTGTTCAAGAAGATCCACGACCAGTACGACCCGAAGGCGCCTTTCGACGGGAACGTGCTCTACGGCATGTCCGTCGGCTACACGTTCGTCGAGTCGATGTTCAAGGCCGGCCGCAACCCGACCAGGGCCGATCTGATCAGCGCCATCAACGCCGGGCTCCCGCAGGGGGTGTCGGTCGCTCCGTACGCCTACTCCAGTTCTGACCACAACGGCATCACGGGCGCCTACATGGGCGTCATCAAGAACGGCGTCCTGACCCCGCAGGGCGGCGTGCTGGTAACCGATGATTCACCGGGCGGCAAGGTGACCGCGTTCTCGACGCAGCAGCCCGCCCCGCCCGCGTCGGGCATCCCGTCCTCCTAGCGACGCGAGGGCCGGCCGCGGATGAGTCCGCGGCCGGCCCTCCGCCCGACGAGATATGCCCATCCGGGCGCCGGACGGCCATAATGTTCCCGTTGCCGGGATCAATGATCCTGTTCAGCTGCCTAGGCCGGGGGGTTCGCCGTGAGAGTCGCCGTCAAGCGCAGCCATGCGGCTGATCCCGATCGGCCGCCAGCCGAGCGCCTGCTGCTTGCCGCGGAGCACCTGTTCGGCGAGCGCAGCTACTGGCGCACGACGGTGGCCCAGATCTGCGCCATGGCCGGCATGGCGACGGGCAGCTTCTACGCGCACTTCGACTCCAAGGCCGACATCTTCGCCGCCGTCATTCGCAGGATCAACTCCGACCTGAGGGCCGCGCTGAGCGCGGCGCTCATTGATGTCAAGGCGGACCAGCGCGCCAGGGAGAGGGCCTGCTTCCGCGCCTACTTCGACCTGACCTCAGAGCGTCCGTGGATCTACCGGATCGTGCGCGAGGCCGAGTTCGTCGCGCCTGCTGAGTTCCGCAACTACTACGAGAAGCTCGCGAACGGCTACGCGGCCGGGGTGCGCACCGCGCAGGCCGAAGGGGACATCGATACGGGCTTCGACCCCGAGGTCATCGCGTACCTGTACACCGGCCTCGGCAACTTCATCGGGATGCGGTGGGCCGAGTGGACGGCAGGCGGCCGGGTGCCAGACGAGGTGCTCGACAACCTGCTCGACGTGCTGGCCCGGGGCCTGCCGCCGCGCGGGGCGGACGGGCCGTATCGTCTGAAGGCATGACCGCGGCCTTCGGCACGAGCGTGGCGGACTACACGGGAACCATTCCGCGACTGCTCGAGCGGGCCGCCGACCGGGACCCTGACGGGATCTGGCTCCGCACCGACGACCTGACGCTGACGTTCGCCGCAGCCGCTGGCCGGGTGGCCGCCATCGCCGCTGACCTCGCAGACCGCGGGATCCGCCACGGCGACCTGGTCATGCTGACGGCAAGGACGACGCCGGAGTACCTGCTCAGCTGGCTGGCGCTAACCTCACTCGGCGCGGTCACCGTCCCGGTCAACCCGGCCAGCGCCGCGGCGGAACTCGCGGGGCTGGCCGGCCAGGTGCGGCCGAAGGCGGTGCTGACCGACGCGGGGATGCTCTTCGGTCCCGGCCAGGGCGACTGGCTCGGCGAGGGCGACGGGCGAGTGCGTCTGGTTATCGATGTCAGGGACCTTGCCGCCGGGCAGCCTGACCAGCCGCCGTCTGCCTTGGCGGGTGGGCGCGCCGAACCAGGTGACCTGGCCGTGCTGATCCCGACGTCGGGCACGACGGGCCGGTCGAAGCTGGTCATGCAGACCCACCGGGCGTACACGATGGCGGCCGAGGGGTTCCCGTACTGGATGCAGCTGACCGCGGCTGACCGGCTGATGACGTCGCTGCCGCTGTTCCACATCAACGCGCCGATCTACTCGGTGCTCGGGTCGCTGGCGTGCGGCGCCGGGCTGGTGCTGGTGCCGAGGTTCTCCGCGGGCGGGTTCCTGGACACGGCACGGCGGCACGGGGCGACCGAGTTCAATGCGATCGGGGCGATGCTGGAGATCTTGATGCGGCAGCCGGAGCGGCCGGACGACGCCGACAACCCGCTGCGGCTGTGCTACGCGGGCCCGGCTCCAGAACGAGACAGGCACGAGCAGATCGAGCGGCGGTTCGGGATCCAGATCGTTGTCGGCTACGCGATGTCCGAGTCGCCGTACGGCCTGATCTGGCGGCACGGCACGCGGCCGTACGGCACGCTGGGCAGCGTCCGCCAGCATCCGTACCTCGGCACCATCAACGAGGCGAAGGTCATAGCGGCGCCCGGGCCGGACGACGGGCCGGGCGCCGCGCCGGCGCCGTCGGACGGGGCTGGCCTCGGCCCGGGGGAGACCGGCGAGATCCTGTTGCGCAATCCGGTAATCACGCCCGGGTACTGGGGCATGCCGGAGGAGACCGCCGCGGCCAAGACCGGTGACGGCTGGCTGCACACCGGTGACCTCGTGACGGTCAACGCCGACGGCACCTACACGTTCGTCGGCCGGCGCAAGGAAGTGCTGCGCCGCCGCGGCGAGAACCTGTCGCCGCTCGAGGTCGAGGAGGTGCTCAACGCGCACCCCGCCGTGCTGGAGTCCGCCGTCGTGGGCGTCGCCTCCGACCTGACCGAGGAGGAGATCAAGGCGTTCGTCGTCCCGGTGCCGGGGGCCGAGATCGACGTCGGTGAGCTGCGCGGCTACGCCGCCGAGCGGCT
>DASUHI010000132.1:0-10521 GCA_036273575.1 Streptosporangiaceae bacterium
TGGCCGGCCGGCACGCCGTGCTGGGTCGACCTAGGAACCGATGACGTGGCCAGGGCCACGACCTTCTACTCGACGCTCTTCGGCTGGAGTGCGCAGGCGGGGCCGCCAGAGGCCGGCGGCTACGTGATGTGCCTGGCGCAAGGCAGGCCGGTCGCGGGGATCGGGCCGAAGATGGGTCCCGCCGAAGCCCCTTCCGCCTGGACGACGTACCTGGCCAGCGACGATGTGGACGCCACCACCTGCAAGGTCGTGCCAGCGGGCGGAACGGTGCTGGCCGAGCCGTTTGACGTCATGGACGCCGGCAGGATGAGCGTCGCGGCCGACCCGGGCGGCGCCGTGTTCGGCATCTGGCAGGCCCGCGCGCACCAGGGCATGGGCCTGGCGAACGAGCCAGGGGCGGTCTGCTGGAACGAGAACATGAGCCGCGGCTTCGAGGCAAACAAGGCCTTCTACCGTGACGTCTTCGGCTACAGCTACAACGACATGAGCGGCGACGACTTCAGCTACGCGACGTTCAAGACTACCGGCGACGGGCTGGGCGGTATCGGCGACCTGGGCACCACGACACCGGCCGAGACTCACGCGCACTGGATGACCTACTTCGGTGTCGGCGACGCCGACGAGACCGCGGAGCTGGCGGCGAAGCTCGGCGGCAACGTCGTGCGCCCGCCGTGGGACACGCCGTACGGCAGGATGGCCGCACTCAGCGACGACCAGGGCGCCGTCTTCGCGATCATGGCCATGTCACAAGCCTCTGGCCAGTAGCGGGCGCTCAGGGTAACCGTCACGCAGCGGGTTCGATGGGCGTCTTCTCGTCCGTGTCGGAGTCGCCGTGTCCGAACTCGGCGGCGACCAGGTCCGCGGTGTGCCTGGCCCATGGCCCGGTCGTGATCAGGCCGAGCGTGACCACCGCCAGCCCGCAGCCGGTGAGCACCCACCAGCCTGCGTGGCTGGCCGGCACGAACCATGTCCTCAGCGGACCTGCGAGGCCAGACACGACGACCGACCCGATCACCGCGACCCCCAGCGACGAGCCCACCTGCCTGCTCGTGGACGCGACCGCCGCGGCGACGCCCGCCTGAGCGCGCGGCATGCCCGCCATGGCCGTGTTCGTGATCGGCGCGTTCACCAGCCCGAACCCGAGCCCGAAGATCAGATAGCTGATCACCAGGCTCAGCGCGCTGGTGTCGGTCGCGAGCATGGTCAGCGTGATCGCGCTGACCGTGATCGCGATCCCGGCGGCGAGGAGCGGGAACCGCGGCCCTCGTGCGCCGACGATCCGCCCGGACAGCGGGCTGCAGATCGCCGTCATCGCCGCCATGGGCAGCATGAACAGGCCGGCGTGCAGCGCCGAGTAGCCGCGGACATCCTGCAGGTAGATCGTGTTCAGCAGGAGGAACCCGCCGAGCCCGGCGAACGCCGACACCGCGATCACGGTCGCGCCGGCGAACGGCGCGCTGCGGAAGAACCGCACGTCAAGCAGCGCGTCGTGGCGGCGGATTTCGTACCAGGCGAAGCTCGTCCCCGCCACGGCCGCGGCCGCGAAGCAGGCGATGATCACCGGCGAGGTCCAGCCGCGCCCAGGGCCTTCGATGATCCCGAATACCAGGGTCGCGAGCGTAACCATGATGAGCACCTGCCCGACCGGGTCGAACCGGCGCGCACGCGGCGCCCGCGACTCGGGCACGAACAACGCGGTGAGCGCGATCGCGGTGATGCCGACCGGGATGTTGACCCAGAAGATGCTCCGCCAGCCGACGGCGCTCACCAGCACGCCGCCCACCACCGGGCCGAGCGCCATGGACAGGCCCACCACGCCGCCCCAGATCCCTATGGCCCTGGCGCGCTCTGCCCGCTCGGTGAACGTGTTTGTGATGATCGACATCGCGACCGGGTTCAGCATCGAGCCGCCGACGGCCTGCACCATGCGGAACGCGACAAGCGCGCCCAGGCTCGGCGCGAGGCTGCACAGCAGGGAGCCGGCGGTGAACATGGCCAGGCCGGTCTGGAACGTGCGGCGCCGGCCGATCCGGTCTGCCGTCGAGCCGGCCAGCATCAGCAGGCTGGCGATGACCAGGGAGTAGGCAGCCACCACCCACTGCAGGCCGGAGACGCTGGCGTGCAGCTCATGCTGGATGGAAGGCAGCGCGACATTGACGACCGTGACGTCGAGCCCGACGATGAACAGGCTCATGCAGCAGGTGGCGAGCACGAGCATCCGCCGGGATCGGCTCAGGTCAGCGGCCACATCGCTGCCTCGCTATCCCGCTTGACTACAGATCCTTACCAAGGCTAACCAATCGCCTCCCAGCATTCTTCCGCGGGCACGGGGCGCGCATCAGACGATGTCGCGGCGGCGCAGGCCGATCAGGCCGGCAGCGCCGAGCGCGAGCGCCAGGGCGCACAGCCAGACGAGCGGGGTGGCACTGACCGCGCTGCCGGGCAGCCTGGGCGAGTGCGTGAACGGCGAGAGGTCGAGCACCCACTGCGGCCACTGCAGGGTGTCTCCGAAGAACACCAGCAGCACCGCCACGCCAAGAACGCCCCAGCTCGCCGCCATGGTGATCCGCGGCGCGAGGCCGAACAGCGCGGCGGCGACGCCGGCGGCGACCAGCACGGCGGGAGCCTGCGCCAGAGCGGCGCCTGCCATCCTGGCGACCTCGCTGCCGAGCGAGCCCGCCCGCGCCCCGTGCCCGAGGCCGATCGCGACCCCCGCGACGGTCAGGATCATCAGGGTCCCGGCCACCGCGATCACGATGTGGCTGAGCGCCCAGCCCATCCGGCTTGTCCTGGTGGCAAGCACCGGGTCCGCCCGCAGGTCCGTCTCCTCCGAGCGCAGCCGCAGCACGGCGGAAATGGCGAAGCCGGCCACCGCCATCCCGGTGAGGCTCACCAGCGCCGCCAGGTAGGCGTTGGTGAGCCCGGCCTGGCCGCCCATCCTTGCGATGACCCTCCTGACCTGGGCGCTGCCGAGCAGGCCGTTGATACCTTTCGCCGCAGAGCCGACGCCGACGCCGTACACGAGCGCGCCGAGCACCCACGCGATCACGGTCGCCCGCTGCAGCCGCAAGGCGAGCGCGAACGGCGACCGCAGTGACGCCGCGGCACACGGCCTTCCTGCCCTGGTCGCCAGCAGCCCGGAGTCGTAGTCGCGGTTGACGGTGAGCACCGCGCCCGCGATCCCGGCGAGCAACGCGGCGGCCAGAGGAAGCGCGAGCACCCACCAGCGAATCGTGCCGAAGGGCCTGGTCAGCTCCGCCCAGCCGATCGGCGACAGCCACCTGAGCCAGCTCGGCCCGCCCGCGCTGACCGAATCGCCGATCGCGCGGAACAAGAAGACGACGAGCAGCACCCCGATCGCGAGTCCCCTGGCCGATCTGGCCGTCTGCGCGAGCTGCGCCGTGACCGCGGCCACCGCGGCGAACACGAGGCCGCACAGAGCCACCCCCGCGGCGAACGCGATCGAGCCCGCCGCCGGCAGCCCGAACGCGATCGGGATCACCGCCAGCACGGCGAAGACCGCGAGGCACGCTATGCACGCCACGAGCATGCCGGCCACCAGGGCCGCGTGGCGCCCGACGGCCGCTGAGCCGACGAGCTCGAGGCGCCCGCTCTCCTCGTCCCCTCGCGAGTGCCTGACGACGATGAAGATGGTCATGATCGCGGCGAGGAGCGCTCCGAGCGTGGTGTCCCGCCAGGCGGTGAACGAGCCGAGCGAGCTGCCGTAGAAAGGACCGTAGATGGTCAGCAGCGCGGCGTTGTGGTTCGAGGCCACCACGAACAGCTCCCTCGCGGGGGCGGCCGGATACAGCTTCTTGAAGCCGTAGGCGCTCGCCGCCACGAACGCGGCGAACACGTAGATCCAGATGACCAGCATGACGCGGTCACGGCGCAGGGCGAGCACGATCAGCAAGCCGGTCCCCGCGAGCGTGCTCGCGGAGGTGGTCCGCGCCCTGTTTCGCGGCGCCGAGACGCGACTCCGGCTCGCGACCTCGGTCATGCCGGAGCCCCGTCCGGTGCCGCGGCCGCGACCTCGCGGCGTCCAGGGCCGTCGCCAGCGTAGTGCCGCAGGAACAGTTCCTCGAGCGTCGGCGGCTGGCTGCTCAGGCTGCGCACGCCAGCCGCGCTGAGCGCCTTGAGCAGGCCGTCCAGTTTGTCGGTTTCGACCTCGCAGCGCACCCGGTCGCCCTCGACGACGAGGTCGTGCACGCCGGGCAGCCGGTCCAGGCCCTCTGCCGGGCCGACGAGCTCAGCGGCGATCGAGGTCCTGGTCAGGTGCCGCAGGTCGGCGAGGCTCCCGCTCTCGACGGTGCGGCCGCGCCTGATGATCGTGACCCGGTCGCACAGCACCTCGACCTCGGACAGGATGTGGCTGGATAGCAGCACGGTGCGCCCGATCTTGCGCTCCTCCTCGACGCACGCGCGGAACGACGCCTCCATCAAGGGGTCAAGGCCCGCGGTCGGCTCGTCAAGCAGCAGCAGCTCCACGTCCGACGCGAGCGCGGCGATCAGCGCGACCTTCTGCCTGTTGCCCCTTGAATACGCCCTGGCCTTGACGGTCGGGTCGAGCTCGAACCGCTCGAGCAGGCTCGCCCGGCGCTTGTCGTCGAGGCCGCCCCGCAGCCGTCCTAGCAGGTCGATGACCTCCCCGCCGGTGAAGTTCGGCCACAGGCTGACGTCGCCTGGCACGTAGGCCAGCCTGCGGTGCAGCGTCGTGGCATCGCTCCAGGGGTCCCCGCCGAGCAGCCGGGCGGTTCCGCCGTCCGCGCGAAGCAGGCCTAGCAAGACACGGATCGTCGTGGTCTTGCCGGCTCCGTTCGGGCCGAGGAAGCCGTGAACCTCACCTGTCGCCACGCGGAGGTCAAGGCCATCAAGGGCGGTGACCTTGCCGTAGGCCTTGCGCAGCCCGGCCACGTCGATTGCATCGCTCATGATTCGCAGACTACACTACATTCATAATTCTCTGAAAGTTCGGAACAGAACCAAATCAGGAGGTTGGCTTGGCAGCCGCAGCCGAACGCGACGTGGCGGGCCTGACGGCTCCCGCGCGGGACCCGGCTGCCGTGGGCAAGTTCGTCGAGCGGTTCGCGTCGGTGCTGGTCGAAGCCGGCATCCCGCGGATGCCAGCCAGGGTCTTCGCCGCGCTGCTCGCGACCGACTCGGGCCGGCTGACCGCCGCGGAACTGTCCGGGCAGCTCCAGGCGAGTCCAGCCGCCGTATCGGGCGGAGTGCGCTATCTCATTGGCGTCGGAATGGTCAGCAGGGAGGGCGAGCCTGGATCCAGGCGCCACCACTACCGGGTACCCGACCACGTCTGGGACGAGGTCGTCACCGGCCGCGACCGGCTCATGGCCCGCTGGACGGCGGTCCTGCGCGAGGGCATAGAGATCGTCGGCGCCGCGACGCCAGCGGGCGAGCGGATGGCCGATTCAGTACAGTACTTCGAGTTTGTCAGCGCTGAGCTGCCACGCGTCCTGGCGAGGTGGCAGGAGCACAAGGCCGCTCTCGACCACGCGGCGGAGGCGGGCCAGGACGCCAGATCCTGACGCACGCCGCGGGTGACCGGCCGGTATCGGCGTGGCCAGGATTTGCTGCCCGGATGGACGAACCGCGCAGCAGCGTTGGTAAGACTGGTAGTGACGCAATGGCTGAGGAGGCCGACGTGCCGCGCGACCCCGGAGACCTGTATCAGGTGAGCCCTGACGCGCCCGAGCTGGACGCGGACCTCGTGATGCTGTACTACCTGGACGGGTTCGTCGACGCGGGTGCCGCGGGCCGCCAGCTCACCACGCACCTGCTGTCCACGCTCAACCACACCGAGATAGCCAGGTTCGACGTCGACTCTCTGATCGACTACCGGTCCCGCAGGCCGGCCATGATCTTCACCAAGGACCACTGGGAGAGCGTCGAGGAGCCCGAGATCACGGTGCACCTGCTCCGCGACGCGGACGACACGCCGTTCCTGCTGCTCAACGGCCTCGAGCCGGACCGGGACTGGGAAGCGTTCACCAGGGCCGTGCTCGGCCTCTCGGCGAGGCTGAACGTGCGGATGATGGTGAGCTACCACGGCATCCCGATGGGGGTGCCGCACACGAGGCCGCTGGGCATCACCGGGCACGCGACGCAGCCGGAGCTGATCGACGGCTACCGGCCGCTGGTTGACCGGCTGCAGGTGCCGGGCAGCGCGTCCGCGCTCATCGAGTTCAGGATGGGCGAGGCCGGCAAGGCGGCCGTCGGCTTCGCCGTGCACGTCCCGCACTACCTCGCGCACGCGTCCTACCCCGCGGCGGCCATCACGCTGCTGGCCGCCATCGAGCGGGCGACCGGGCTCAACCTGCCCGCCGAGGCACTCCGCGAGGCCGCGCAGCTCACCGACGCCGAGATAGCCAGACAGGTCGAGGGCTCCGAGGAGGTCACCGACGTCGTCAGGTCGCTGGAGGAGCAGTACGACGCCTTCAACGCGGAACGGCAGGACCTGCTCGCCGGGCAGCCTGAGAACATGCCGACGGCGGATGAACTCGGCGCGCAGTTCGAGAAGTTCCTCGCCGAGCAGCAGTTCGGCGGAGAGGGCACGCCCGACTCCTGAGCGGGGCGGACAATTGGCCAGGATTTGACCAATCTCCGCGCGGCGCTTCACCTGGGCAGGGGCAGGAAGCTAGCACTGGCGCAGCGGCCGACCGCACGGGGCTAGCCGCTCGCCGGGCCACATGTGCGGGGGTCATGTGGCCACGGGAGCAGGGCGGCGATGTCTCGCCCGCGAACCGCGACGCTTCGCGGGCTTAGCCGCAGAGATGCGGCGCCGCCGCCCTGCTCCATCTCTCTTTTCACGCAACGCGCAACGGGGCGCCCCGTCGCTGTCCTAACGACAACGGGGCGCCCCGTTGCGTGCGGGCAACCTGCGTCTCGCCCGGGTAACGAGCGGCGGGGCGGGCAGGTTCACCTGACCCGGCGACCGGCCATACGGGTGCGGCCAGCCACGAGCGCCCGGTTATTCGGAGGCCATCTGAGCCCGGCTATGGCACATTTAGCTGGCGTGAACGACTACTCCGCGGTCAACAGGGCCAACTGGGACGAGCGGGTTCCGGCGCACGCCGCGTCGCCCGACTACAGCGTCGACGACTTCCTCGCCGATCCCGCATTCCTCAGCGAGGTGGTGCGCTTCGACCTGCCGCTGCTCGGCGACGTCAGCGGGCAGCGCGGGGTGCACCTGCAGTGCCACATCGGAACCGACACGGTCTCGCTGGCCAGGCTCGGGGCGTCGATGACGGGCGTGGACTTCTCCGGCCCTGCCGTCCGGCGGGCCAGCGCGCTGGCGGAGCAGACCGGGGCGGACGCCACGTTCGTCGAGTCCGACGTCTACGAGGCGGCCGACACGGTGGGGCGAGGCGCCTTCGACTTCGTGTTCACGGGGATCGGGGCGCTGTGCTGGCTGCCGTCGGTGCGGCGGTGGGGGCGCGTGGTGGCGGACCTGCTGCGCCCCGGAGGGCGGCTGTTCATCAGGGAAGGCCATCCGATGCTGTGGACGCTCGAGGACGGCAGGGACGACGACCTGCTGGTCGTCGACTACCCGTACTTCGAGCGCGAGGAGCCGACGACGTTCGACCAGGGCGGCACGTACGTCGCCACTGACGTGGAGTTCGAGCACACCGTCACCCACGAGTGGAACCACGGCCTCGGCGAGATCGTGACAGCGCTGCTCGACGCCGGGATGACGATCACCGGCCTGACCGAGCACGACAGCGTTCCGTGGGAAGCCCAGCCAGGGCAGATGGAGCGGATCGGCGGCGGGGAGTGGCGGCTCCTTGACCGCCCATGGCGGGTGCCGCACAGCTACACGCTGCGGGCCGTCAAGAACTGAGCGCATCAGAGGGGTCACGCGGACGGCGAGGCCGTCACCGCCCTGATGATCCCGGCGTGGAGCCGGTGCCAGGCCAGCGACCGGAAGCCGGCCGCGGCCAGCAGCCTGGTCGCGCGCAGCGGCGTCCTGGCCCGGTCCCTGCGCCCGCCGATCAGCGTCGGCAGCAGCCAGCTCGAGCACAGGTCCGCGAGCACGAAACAGCCTCGCGGCGCGAGTACCCGGTGGCACTCGGCCAGCCCGGCCTGCTGGTCGGCCCAGTGGTCAAACGACGTGGTGCTGATCACCAGGTCGAACGCCCCGTCGCCGAACGGCAGCCGCTCGGCCGCCGCCTGCACGAACGTCAGCCTCGGATCCTGAGACTGCGCCCTGGCCTGGCCAATCATGCCCGCGGCCGCGTCGACGCCAGCCAGCGTGACGGCGCCCGGCAGCCGCCTGGCGAGTTCTCGCAGCGCCATCCCTGTGCCGCAGCCGACGTCGAGTATCCGCTCCGGCGACGGACAGTGCGCGAGAGCGAGGTTCACCGCACGGGTCACGACATCGATGTGGAACTGCCCCCGGTAGCCGGTCTCGTACGCTGGCGCCCGGTCGCCAAAGGCCTGGACATCGCGGTCGCGGGTCACCATCAGATCTTCAGCTCGGCGCGCGGGGTTGGCAAGGCGCCCCCCAGGCCACGGCCGCCGCGGAGGCGATCTGCGGCCTGCGCTAGGCTCGGCAGTCTGTTCGTCGCATACGGGCAGGTCAGTGTCTGATTCTGCCGGGTCTGATTCTGCCGGGTCAGATTGTGCGGCGCGTGATTGTGGCGGGGCGGACCGAGCGGACGGGGACCTTGACGCTGAGGAAAGCGCGGCAGCCGGCCCCGACGCGGTCGAAGCTCCCCAGGCCGATGCGCATGCTGCTGCTGTTCGTGAGCGCGCTGGTCTTCACCGACACGATCTTCTTCACTGCGCTGACGCCGCTGCTGCCGCACTACGTTCACGCCGTCGGCCTCTCCAAGGCGGGGGCTGGAATCCTGGTCGCCGCCTACCCGGCAGGCACGCTGGTAAGCGCGCTGCCTTCAGGTTTGCTCGTCGCCCACCTGGGCGCCAGGCGCGGCGTGCTGATCGGCCTGGTGCTCATGAGCGTCTCCACGCTGGCGTTCGGCTGGTCGAACTCCGAGGTTGTGCTCGACGCCGCGCGGTTCGTGCAGGGGCTCGGTGGCTCGTGCACCTGGGGCGCGGGGATGGCGTGGCTGTCCAGCGCGGCCCCGGCCGAGCGGCGCGGAGAGCTGCTCGGCACCGCGCTCGGCGCGGCGGTGGGCGGAGCCTTGTTCGGCCCCGTCGTCGGCGCGGTCGCCAACCAGGTCGGCACGGGGCCCGCGTTCTCCGCCGCCGCCGTCATCGGCGCGGCGCTGATCGCCGTCAACTTCGCCATGCCCGCACCCGCGCACGCCGAACCGCAGGGCCTGTCCGCGGCGTTCGCCTCGGTCAGGGATCCGCAGGTCGCTATGGGGCTCTGGCTGACGACGATCGCGGGCCTAGCGTTCGGTGTCCTGGACGTGCTCGCGCCGCTGCGCCTCAACGCGCTCGGTGTCGCGCCGATCGTGATCGGCGGCACGTTCCTGGCCTCGGCCGCCGTGGAAGCGGGACTGTCGCCGCTGTCCGGCAGGCTGTCCGACCGGCGCGGCAGGTATTTCCCTGTCAGGATCTCGCTGCTGTCCGGCGTCGCGGTCAGCCTGCTCGCACCCGTGCTGGCGCCGGCCGCCGTGCTGATCGCGATGCTGGTGATCGGGATGCCGGCGTTCGGCACCCTGTTCGCGCCGTCGAGCGCGATGCTTGGCGACGCCGCGCACCGGCTGGAGCTCCACCAGGGCCTGGCATTCGGGCTTGGCAACCTCGCCTGGGCGGCCGGCCAGACGATCGCGGCGTCGGCGAGCGGCGCGATCGCGCAGGCGACCACGGACTTCGTGCCCTACGCGCTGCTCGCGGCGACGTGCCTGGCCACGTTCCTCGGCACGTTGCGCCGCCGGGCCGGGTTACCTGCTCACCGGGCCTGAGAGGATGGGCTGACAGGCCCGTCGC
Organism: Streptosporangiaceae bacterium; assembly: GCA_036273575.1. Taxonomy (GTDB): domain Bacteria; phylum Actinomycetota; class Actinomycetes; order Streptosporangiales; family Streptosporangiaceae; genus Chersky-822. The sequence continues at coordinate 9,916 of DASUHI010000132.1, forward strand.
CGCCGCGCCGATGAGAGGTTGCTCATGCCCGGTCCGCTGTTCCCGACGTCGCTGGTCGGCAGCTACCCCCAGCCCGACTGGCTGATCGACAGGGAGAAGCTGGCTAGCCGGTTTCCGCCCAGGGTCAGGGCTCGCGAGCTGTGGCGGGTCGCCCCCGCCTATCTGGAGCAGGCGCAGCAGGACGCGGCCAGGCTGGCCATCGCCGACCAGCGCGAGGTCGGCCTCGACATCATCACCGACGGCGAGACCGGGCGGGAGAGCTATTCCAACGCCTTCGCCACCGCGCTTGACGGCGTGGACATCGACAACCCGGGCACCGCGCTTGACCGGAGCGGTCATCCCAACGCGGTGCCCCGCATCGTCGGGCCGATCAAGCGGCGCCACGCGGTCAACGTCGCGGGCCTGGCCTTCCTGAAGGCCCGCGCGGGCGAGGGCAAGACCGTCAAGGTAACGGTGCCCGGCCCGTTCACGATGGCCCAGCAGGCGCAGAACGACTTCTATCCCCGGCTGGAGGACGCCGCGTACGCCTACGCCTCCGCCGTGCGCGAGGAGATCGCTGACCTGTTCGCGGCCGGCGCGGATGTCGTCCAGGTCGACGAGCCCTAC
>DASUHI010000133.1:0-6836 GCA_036273575.1 Streptosporangiaceae bacterium
GTAGGCGGGCAGGTTGTTCACCGCGTTCGACAGGCCCGCCCCGACGGCGGCGGCCCGGACGATGCCTTCGCTACCTGGATCGGTGCCGATCAGCGACGACACCAGGGACGAGAGCCCGTGCCGCCCGATCGTGTCAACGACCAGGAACAGGCCGGTGACGAAGACGAGCAGGCGCCAGGAGATGAGATTCCAGGTGAGGCTCGACCGGTCCCAGCGGACGAAGCCGAGCGTCAGGAGGGCGGCGGTGGCGACGGCGGCGACGGCGATACTCACCCCGGCGAGGATGCCGACTATGAACATGGCCGTGCACACGCCAGCCAGCGCGAACGTCCGCCGGTTCCTCGGCCGGAGCTGCGGCGGAACCTCGTATCGCGCGGGCTCCGAGCGCCAGTAGAACAGCCAGAGGGCGACGGTGACGACGCCGAGGACAGCCAGCTGGGGAAGAGCCATCTGGCGAGCGAATGGCAGTGTCTCGAGCCCGACCCGGTTGGCCGCCAGCAGGTTGGTCAGGTTGGACACCGGTAGCAGCAGGCTCGCCGTGTTGGCCAGCCAGACCGTTGTCATGGCTAGCGGCAGCGCCGTCATCCGGGCCCGGCGCGCCGTCGCCAGCAGGACCGGGGTGAGCAGGACCGCGGTCGTGTCCAGGTTCAGGAAGATCGTCGTGGCCGCCGCGAAGAGCACGCAGAGCGGGAACAGGACCCAGGTTCGCCCCCGGCCCAGTGCGGTCAGGCGGAAGGCGAGCACGTCGAACAGCTGGGCCTCGGAGTCCAGCCTGGCGAGCACGATGACCGAGCCGAGGAACACCAGCAGGGGCAAGATCCGGGTGATGGTCGCGCGGGCGTCATGCGCAGGCAGCAGTCCCGTGGCGACGGCCGTCCATCCGAGCACGAACAAGGCGATGGCGATCCAGTCGAGGATCGCCAGCCGCCGCCACAGTGGCGTGCGCGCCACCTCAGCCGGGGCGCCGGGAACGCCTTCGCCGGCCTGCAACTCCGACGCTGGCCCGCTGTCGGTCATTTCGCTCGCAAAAATTTTTTGGATACACAACGTCGAAGAGTCTTATATTTAGCGTAACGCCGGAGACCCGCGTCTGCCGGATCCGGTGCGGATCAGATCAGATGGGGCGGCTGATGATCCAGAACGAGGCACAAGGACTCGGCGGTGCACTGGAGCACCTGCTCTTTCTCAAGATATCGGGAGATCTGGTACTCGCCACGGGCCGGAGCCTGGGGACTGAGCTGGTCGACCTTAACACCAAGCGCGTGACCAGGATCATCGGCGAAGGCAAGCCGGCTGACGCGCTGTGCGCGCTGCCCTCTGACGGCATGTCAGACACCCTCCTCGTCGGGGGACCCGACGGGGTCATCCGACAGTACGAGCCGCAGGCCGGCGCCCTCCGGCGCCAGCAGCAGATCGGGGACGGTGCTATCCGCGACCTGGCGGTGGCCGAACGGTCCGGGTGCATGGTCGTAGCGGTCGCCAGCGAAGGCGGCGTCCGGCTGTGGGCCACCGAAGGACGCGACACGGAGCCCGTCAAGTTCATGCCGCGTCCACAGCGGGCGCGCCCATTCCGCATCTGCTTCAGCGGAGACGACCGCGCACGCTACCTTGTCTGCGCGTTCACCGACGGCTGGCTCGCGGCGTGGAACCTCGACGCGGTGGATCAGGAGCCGAATTGGCGCCAGGCCCACTCCGGGCCGATCTGGACCCTCATCGACCTGGACGACGACGACCGTCGCGAGCCGCTCGTCGCGTCCGGTGGCTCCGACCGGTCGCTGTGCGTGTGGGGGATCGCCGACGACGGCGCGCTCGTCGCGCGGCAGAAGTTCCAGGGGGACGGGACGATCCGCCGCCTCGGTCACGCCGTCGACGGCGAGCGCGAGGGCAAGGTGCCGATGCTGGCTTCGGCGTCGGCGACCGGCGCCGTGTCGCTATGGCGGTACGACGGTCCCGCCGACCGTCCGCTGATGGAGGCGGCGCGGCACCGCGGCGAGGTCTACTCGATCGCGTGCACCAGCACCGCCGAGGGCGTGATCGTCGCGTCGGGCGACTTCAACGGCGACATCGAGGTCAGCCGCCTCAGCTCCAACGTCTTGAAGTCCATGCGGACCTTTTTCCGTACCGACGGCCCGATCTCGGCGGTGACCGGCGGGACCGCGGCCACGGGACCGTTCCTGGCCTGCGCCGGAGCCACCGGCCAGATCCGCGTCATAGACCCGGAGACCGGCGCGCAGCTGCAGTCGTTCAGCCACGGGAGGGCTGTGCGCGCGCTGGCGGCCGGCGGCACCCACCTGCTCAGCAGCGGGCTCGACCACCGTGTGCTCGACTGGGACCCTGACACCGGACAACTCCGCTCCGAGCTCCCGATGGGCCACGACGCCGAGGTCCACGCGCTCGCCACCGCTACGCACCGGGGCGTGCTCTACGCCCTCAGCGGCGGCCTGGACGGAACCGTCCAGCGCTGCCCGCTCGACGACCCCGAAGCCAGCACCGAGCTCGCCTCGGGCTGCGGGCAGGTCACGGGGCTCGCCGTCGTCCCCGGGCCCGAGGCCGGCACGATCGTGGTCGTGATCGGGTCGACCCAGGGCTTGCTGCAGGTGCCGATGGACGAGCCCGGTGAGGTCCGTTCGATCGCTCCTTACTCCGTCCAGGCCGTCTGCCTTGTCTTCGACGGCAGCCAGCCCAAGGTCGTGGCGGCCAGGACCGACGGTTCGGTCGACATGTACGACCCGGTCAGGCTGACCCAGGTCGCCGCCTACGGCGCTCCCTTCCCGGCCCGGCCGGTACGGGCGCTGGCGAGCCATCTCAGCGAGCGCGGCGACTCGCTGGTGCTGGGCGGCTGTGACGAGGGTTATCTGCTCAAGTGGCACGTTGACGGACGCCTGGTCGGCACCCCGTCGCGCAGCGGCCGGTCCGCGATCCGCGCTCTGCACGTGACCGAAGCGGCGAAGCAGGGCCGGCCGGTTCTGCTGACCGGAGGCGACGACGCGTCGATGCGCGAGTGGCTGATCTCGCCCGACCAGCCGCTGGTCTCCGGTGGTTCGTTCGGCAGCCCGATCCGGGTCGCGTCAATCCTGCTGCAAGATCAGCCCGCCGACGCGGATCTCCTCGCCCGGGAGGCGCTCACCAGGACGATCGTCGACGCATTCGCCGCCGACGGTACCGCCGCGCCGGTCGTGGTCGGGATCCATGCGCCGTGGGGCCAGGGAAAGTCGAGCTTGCTCAGGCAGATCCAGGCCAGGCTGGACCCCGAGCGGCCGCAGGCGTCGAACGGAGCCGGACGGGAGTCGGCCTATGAGCTGCGCACCAGGGACGGCGGCCCGGTCGACCGGGGCCGGATCACGTCCGGCTGGGCCTGGAAGCGGCTGCAGCAGCGCATCCACGAGGACCAGCTCCCGTACCAGATGGTTCCCGTCGACGGCGTCCGCAAGGCGATCACGGTGTGGTTCAACCCCTGGATGTACGAGAACCCCGACCAGGTCTGGGCGGGACTGACCCAGGAGATCACCCAGTCGGTCATGGCGCGCCTGCCCGAGGGGCAGCGGCGGCGCCTGTTCTTCGACCTCAACCTCAAGCGCACGGGACCCGAGGCGATGCGGCGGCAGATCCTGGCCAGCGCGCGTCCTCGCAGCATCCGCGGCCTCGCCGCGGTCGCCGTCGTGGCGCTCGCTACGATCACCACGATCGTCGGGGCCGTCGCCGCGCTGGTCAACAACAACAAGCTCGGCGACATCGTCGGGGTCGCGACGGCGACGTTCCTCGTCGCGCTCGCCGTGGTCGGCCGCGTGATCTACTCCAGCATGAAGGGCTTCCCGACCTGGTTCGATCCGGCCGCCGTCACCAGGTCGTCGTCGGCTGGCATCTTGTCCCGTGAACCCGGGGCCGACACGGCCGACCCGCTGGATGCTGGCGGCCGAGGCTACCTCTACCTGCTCCAGCACGATGTCAGGGAACTCGTTGACCTGGCCACTGAGCACGCGTCGTTCTACATCTTCGTGGACGACCTGGACCGGTGCAGCCCGGCGATCGTCGCGGACACGATCGAGGCCGTCAACCTCTTCCTCACCAAGGCGTTCGGACCGTGCAACTTCGTCCTGGCCCTCGACCCGGCCACCGTCGCCGCCCACCTGGAGACCGCGCATCCCTCGATCCAGGAGCGCGCCATGGACGACCCGGTCAGCTTCGGCCACTTGCGGCACACCGGGTGGCGGTTCATGGAGAAGATCGTGGACCTGCCGATCCGGCTGCCCCGGATCCCGGACGCCGCGATCTCCAACTATCTCAACGAGTTGCTCAACGCGGGTTCGGCAGGACAGGGGGCATTTCCGGTCGCGGCCGAAACCGCGGCAGAACCGAACGGTAATCCACCCGCCGACGCGCGGTCAGGCTCGCAGTCCGAGGCGGCCGGGCCAGCTGAACTGGCCGGCCTGAGCCGCATTCCGCCCTGGCCACCCTCCGCCCCGGCCGGGGCCGCCTCCGGCGGCCTCGACGGCGCGACCCTGACCGGCAGGATGGAGGACGTGCCGCTCGTCCGGGACGCGCTCACCAACGCGGTGCTCAACCTGCCGGGCCGCAATCCGCGCCAGACCAAGGCGTTTATCAACCTGTGGCGCTTTTACATGGTCCTCGACTACGAACTCGGCTACATGACGAACAGCATCACGGCGACACGCGTCCACAGCGCTGAAATGGCGCGCCTCGTCGAGATCATGGTCCGCTGGCCCTGGCTGCTGGATGCGCTCGGTGCCCGGCGGCCGGTGGGCAGCGACGCAAAGACCGTCCTCGCCGATCTGATGCGGGCGAGCGGCGACGACGAGGAATGGGAGCGCGTGACGATATCCGCGCATATGGATGTCTTCGATGAGTCGACCGTGGGCCTGCGCGAACTGCTGCAACGCCGTGGCGGCGAGCCCGACACCTTGATCGCCATCGCGAGCCGGTACCTGTAGGTGTCGCGCTCGCCTGAATAACTGGCGCAGCCCGGCCTGAATGACTGGCGCAGCCCGGTTGCCGCGGGACCCGTGATACTGTCACGATGCCCGAATGAACATTCACTCAGGGAGCTCGTCGTGACCTGGAGCGCAGCAGACATCCCCGACCAGCATGGCCGGATCGCCGTCGTAACCGGAGCCAACGGCGGGCTGGGGCTGGAGACCGGGCGGCAGCTGGCGGCGAAGGGCGCGCACGTCGTGATGGCGGTACGCAATCAGAAGAAGGCGGCGGCCGCGGTCGACGAGATCCGCACCAGCGTGCCGGATGCCGCACTGGAGCTAGTAGCGCTGGACCTCGCTTCGCAGGCGTCGGTACGTGCCGCGGCCGAGCAGATCATGGCCGCGCATAAACGCATTGACCTGCTTATCAATAACGCCGGCGTGATGGGGATCCCGGAGGCCAAGACCGTTGACGGCTTCGAGATGCAGCTTGGCGTGGACCATCTGGGGCACTGGTCGCTCACCGCGCTGCTGCTGCCCGCGCTGCTGCGTACACCCGGCGCGCGGATCGTGACCGTGACCAGCACGGCCCATCACATGGGCCGCGCCATCAACCCGGCGAACCCGCACCTTCACGGCCGCTACCGGCCATGGCGTGCCTACGGCCAGGCCAAGCTCGCGAATTTCCACTTCGGCCTAGGGCTTCAGCGTGAGCTGGAGAACGCCGGCGCTACCACAGCCAGCCTTATCGCGCATCCGGGACTGTCGAACACCGATCTGCAGGCGGTCAGCGTGCAGCAGACTGGCGGGGGCGCGAGCCAGCGGTTCTGGCTCTACCTCGCCCGCCGCAGCGGGATGTCCGCGGCCGACGGCGCGCTATCGCAGCTGCGGGCGGCCACCGACCCGGCCGCGAAGGGCGGCGAGTTCTACGGTCCGCTGTTCGTCAACAGCGGGCCGCCGGTGCGCAAGCCGGTCGTGCGCAGGCTCGGCATGGACCAGGCGATCGCCGCGCTGTGGGAGGTCTCCGAGCGCGAGACCAGCCTAGCGATCGACGTGCGCGCCGCGGCGGCGGCTGTGTGACGGTCACGTCGATGGACCGCGCCGCCGCGGTGCGCAGCGCGCTGCGTACGCTCGTCGCACGCAACGGTTTTCACGGCGCGTCGATGAGCGCCGTCGCCAGCGAGGCCGGCGTGGCGACCGGCACCGCCTACACCCACTACGCTTCCAAGGACGAACTGGTACTCGCCGCTTACTGCGAGACGAAGGCGCAGCTTGCCGGGGCCGCCATGGTCGACCTCGACGCGAGATCAGAGGCCGACGCGCAGTTTCGCAGCATCTGGCTGGCTACATACCGTCACCTGAAGGCGAATCCCGATCATGCCCGCTTCCTGCTGCAGGTCGACCACTCGCCCTATCGCAGCGCCGCGCACCAGGCGGCAATCGCCGGCGGCGACCCGCTGGCGGCGCAGGCGGCGATGCCCGATATCGCCGCCCGGCTGCTGCCTCTGCCACTGGAGGTGATCTACGAGCTCGGCTTGAGCCCGGCCGTGCGGCTGGCGGCCGGCGAGACCCCGCTGACCGATGAACAGCTCGACGAGATCGCCGGCGCTTGCTGGCGGGCTATCAGCCCGCCGGCCTCAGGCGGCCGTGACGAAGACGTGGGCGGCCGTGGTCTCGTCTAGTTCCACGACGTGGCTGCCGGTTCCGATCTGGACCCGGTCACCGACCCGGGTGATGCGCATGACGGCGTTCGGGCGCAGTCCGGCGCCTCGCAGGCGGGTGAGCAGATCCGTGTCGGACTGTATGGGCTCACCGAGGCGGCGCACCACTACGCTACCGGCCGCCTTCGGAATCTGAGTTAGCGCCATCACGCCGCCGGGGCCGTCATCATGTTCGTCGTCGCCG
>DASUHI010000134.1:0-24123 GCA_036273575.1 Streptosporangiaceae bacterium
CGCGCCGGTCGTGAAGATCCTGGCAGCGGGGTCGAGATCGCCGCTCGCGCTGATCACCACCCTGACCGGGTCCGGCCTCGCGCCGCGCGCGATCCGCGCCTCCCGCCGGGCCTCCGATCGGAGCAGCAGGAGCGGGTCGTCTGCGCGGATGGTTCCCGCGCCGACGAGGATCGCGTCGCATCCGGCGCGCAGTTCGTCGACGCGGTCGATGTCCTCGGCGCCAGACAGCCGCAGCGGTTCGCCTGATCTGTCGTCTATGTACCCGTCCAGGGACATCGCGCAGCTCAGCACCACGTAAGGCCGTTCCACGCCGGCCAGCCTACGGCCAGGCCCGTTCATGACCATGAGCCGATCCTGGCCCGCGCGGGTCCTGGCAGGGGATGGGAGTGAGAGCAAGGACCGGCCTGCCGCACAACGGGGGCGCCCTGTTGCTGTTCTAGCGACAACGGGGCGCCCCCGTTGCGCGCGGAGGGGCTAGCGGGCGTGCCGAACCGGCAGGTTATGCGCGTGGTGTGACCGACGTTACGGAATCGGGGCGAGTGAACCGGGCGTTGTCCTGATGTCCGAGGTCACGTCGGCGGCAACCCGCGTGCCGATAGGGCCGGTAGGTCATCAGGAACCGGCGTCGCAAGATAGGCACCCCCGCCGTCACTGCTGACGGCGTGTCCTGACGGGCGACCGTCGCCTGTCAATGCCCCCAGAGGCCAGCCGCGTGGATGGCTGGCGCGCGAGGGCCCGAGACCGGGCCACAGAGGCCACGCCCGGCGGCCGGCGGCCTCCGCTATCCGAACGGAGAACTTGATGCGCTTTCGCAGCAGCGGTCCAGCGCGGTCGGCCACGACAAGCCCGGGCAGGAAGCCGCGCCTCCGGTTCACCCGGTCCAGGCGGCTCGCGGTCGTGGCCGGTGCGACGGTTGGCCTGATGGCCACAGTGGCCGGCGTGACGGCCGCGGCGGTCACGGCAGGCGGCCCACCTCAGGGCCTAGGTGGCGCTGGAGCGGCGGGCGCCGGCGCCGCGACGACGATCGGCCGCCACCCCTCCCAGCACGCCAGAGCGCACCGGGCAGGGGCCGGGACGGCCGCGCGCACCCGCGCCCGGCAGGCTGCCGTGCGGCCGAAGGCGCTGCGTACGTCGTGCCGCTCGGTCGCGCACGTCGGCGACTCCACGTCTGTCGACCTGATCTCGGCGGCCTACCTGCCCAACCCCGCAGAGCGACTCGGCGCGCGGTACGCGGGCGTCGGCGTCAGGCACCTCAAGGTCGACGCCTCAGGCGGTCGTTCCATCGTCGAGGAACTGCCGGGCCAGCTAAACGGCTACAAGGTCGCCAGCGCCTGGCACAGCCAGGGCTACCGCGGCTGCTGGGTGTTCGCGCTCGGCACCAACGACGCCGCGAACATCGCGGCGGGCTCGACGATCGGCATGACGGCCAGGATCGACCAGATGATGGCGGTCGCGCACGGCCAGCCGGTGCTGTGGGTGAACACGAAGACGCTGCTGACCAGCGGGCCGTACGCCAGCGCGAACGAGCAGGCCTGGGACAAGGCCCTGGTCAGGGCGCTGGCGAAGTACCCGAACCTGCGGATCTTCAACTGGTCGGCTGTCGCCCAGCCAGGCTGGTTCCTCTCCGACGGAATCCACTACAACACGCCGGGCTGCGCGAACCGCGCGAGGGCCATCGCCGACGCGCTGGCCAGGGCGTTCCCGTTGCACGGGCCCAGTGCGTCGAGGATCGTCAGGTAACCAGCGAATGGCAGCCGGCGCGCCATTCGCGTTCCAATTCTTGCCGACCACGATACGTACTCCTTAAACCACTGCGGGTAGTGCCTTCCCTGCCCGGGGTGAACCCGACGGTCTCGGCCGACCGAGGCGAGACCGGCCCGGGCAAGGGGGGAACATGCCGAGGCCGGTGGATTCTGGCCAGCGCTATATGCCTGGCCTGGACGGATTGCGCGCAATCGCGGTGCTCGCGGTCATCGCCTATCACGAGCAGTTCGTATGGGCGCCAGGCGGGCTGCTCGGCGTCGGCGTCTTCTTCACGCTCAGCGGCTTCCTGATCACCGCCATCCTGGTCAGCCAGTGGTCGGCGATCGGGAAGCTCAATCTCGGAGACTTCTGGCTGCACCGCGCCAGGCGGCTGCTGCCTGCGTTGTTCGTCATGCTCGCGGTGGTGACCGCGTGGGTAACGGTCGCCGACCGGGCCAGGCTCGCCAGCCTGCGCGGCTCTGTGGGCGCCGCGACCGCTTACTTCAGCAACTGGTACATCATCGCTCAGAACCAGTCCTACTTCGCGAGGTTCGCGCCGCCCGCCCCGCTCGACCACCTGTGGTCCCTGGCGGTCGAGGAACAGTTCTATCTGCTCTGGCCGCTGCTGCTGATCGGCGGCCTGCTCCTGCTGCGGCGGCGGCACGCGGCCACGGCATGGCTGATGCTGCCGACGGGCATCGCCGCGGCCGGCTCAGCCGTCGCGATGACGCTCCTGTACCAGCCGGGCATGGACCCGACCAGGGTCTACGAGGGAACCGACACCCGAGCGTTCGGGCTGCTGATCGGCGCCACGCTGGCGCTCGCGTGGCCGTCGGGCAGCACGCGCGGCGCGCACTCCGCGCAGCGCAGGTGGCCGGGCTTCGCGCTGGACGCCGTCGGGCTGGGCGGCCTGGCCGGCATCGGCGTCATGATCTGGAAGGTCGGGGAGTACTCGGCGTTCGCCTATCACGGCGGCCTGGTCCTGCTTTCCTTCGCGACCGTGGCCGTCGTGGCCGCGACCGCCTACCCGGCGAGCATGGTCGGCGCCGCCCTCGGCTGGCGGCCGCTGCGCTGGATCGGCGTCCGCTCCTACGGCATCTACCTGTGGCACTATCCCGTCATCGTCATGACCACCCCGGCCGGCGCGAAGCCGAGCCTGCCGACGGCAGGGCTGCAGATCGCCGCGTCGATCCTGCTGGCCGCCCTGTCCTGGCAGCTCATCGAGGAGCCAATCAGGCACGGCGTCATCGGCCGGGCCTGGACCAGGCTCCGCGCTGCCGGCTGGCGCTGCACGCTTGGTCATGCCAACCTGCCTGGCGTGGCTGCCACCACCGGCACGGTCGCCGTGGTCGTGGTGGCCGTTGCTGGCCTGTCAGGGGCCGTGCGCGACAACGCGGGCACCAGGGTCGGCTCGGTGCTGTCACAAGGCTCGCTGCAGCTTCCCGTCACCAAGACCGCGGTCAAGGCGCCGAAGTCCAACAGGGTCCAGAACAGCGGCCCTGCCGCGAGCCAGTCACCGCCCGCGACATTGCCTGGCACCGTGCCAGGCGGCGGGCCGCTGCGCACGTCCTGCCGCGCCGTCGCGCACATCGGCGACTCGACCTCCGACGGCCTTGTCTCGCCTGAGTACCTGCCCAAGCCGTGGGAACGGATAGCGGCGCGGTACGAGGACGTCGGGGTGCGCTCGGTGGTAACAGACATCTCAGGCGCGCGGTCGGTGGCCGAGGTGCTTCCCGGCCAGATCAACGGCTACAACGCGATGCGGAACATCACCCGCGGCGGCTTCGGCGGGTGCTGGGTGATCGCGCTGGGGACCAACGACACGGCCGACGTCGCGGCCGGATCGAACATCGGCCTGGTGACCAGGATCGGCCGGGTGATGAAGGCCGCTCACGGCGAACCGGTCATGTGGGTCAACGTGAAGTCGCTGCTGAGCAGCGGGCCCTACGCCGAGACGAACATGGCGCGCTGGGATCAGACGCTGCTGAAGGAGTGCGCGAAGTACCCGAACATGCGGGTCTACAACTGGGCGGCCGAGGTGGAGACCAAGTGGTACATCTCCGACGGCATCCACTTCACCTCGATTGGCTACAAGCACAGGGCGAAGATGATCGCCGACGCGCTGGCGCGCGCCTTCCCGGCGACCGGCCATCCCGCAGGCTGCCTCGTCAGCAGCTAGGGGACACCCCTAGCCGATCACTAGTCTTCCGCCCGGCCGCCCAGGTGCTTGGCCAGGAACTTCTCGGCCGCCGCGTAGAAGATCATGCGGTTCTCCGGCTTGGCAAACCCGTGCCCCTCGTCGGGGAAGAGCATGTACTCGTGGTCGATCCCTGCCTTGGTGAGCGCGGCGACAATCTGCTCGGACTCGGCCTGCTTGACCCGCGGGTCGTTCGCGCCCTGCGCGATCAGCAGCGGAATCGAGATCTGGTCGGCGCGCGATAGCGGCGAGCGTGACCAGAGGAAGTCGACGTCCTTCTCTGGGTCGCCAACCCTGCGGTGGAACTGGGCGATCATCGGCGCCCAGTACGGCGGCACGGTTTCGATCAGGGTCTTGAGGTTCGACGGCCCGACGATGTCCACCGCGCAGCAGTACACCTCCGGTGTGAACGTGGCGCCAGCCAGCGCCGCGTAGCCGCCGTATGAGCCGCCGTAGATGGCGACTCGCTTCGGGTCCGACCAGCCCTGGGCTATCGCGTGCCCGACCGTGTCGGTCAGGTCGTCCTGCATCTTCGCGCCCCACTCCCGGTCACCGGCGTTGACGAATGCCTTGCCGTAGCCGGTCGAGCCGCGGAAGTTCACCTGCAGGCACAGGTACCCCCGGTTGGCGAGCCACTGGGCCTCAGGGTCATAGCCCCACATGTCCCTGGCCCACGGGCCGCCGTGCACGTTCAGCACGGTCGGCAGGCTCTGCTGTGCTTGCCCGGGGGAACGACCCCCCGCGACCCCCCCGCCAGACGGCCCGTCCGGCGGGAACGTCGCGTACCCGTGCAGGGTCAGCCCGTCGCGGGCAGCGAACGAGAACGGGACCATCGGCGCCAGCGTGTACTTGCTCAGGGCAGGCTGGTGCTCGAACAGAAAGCTGCCCTGCTTGCTCGCCCGGTCGTAGGCGAAGTACGGCACGGGACCCGTGTCGTTGGTGAACGCGATCAGCCACGTGGCCTCCGCGTCGTCGGAGCTCACGAACGCCGGGTCACCGTGGTGGAGGGCGCGGATCGCGGTCAGGTCGTCGGCCACGGACGGATCGAGCACCACGTACTCCGACCTGTCCTTCAGCACGACGACGACCTGCGGCTCTCTGGTGTCCGGGTCGACCCGCACACCGCTCACGTCGGCCTCGGGGTCGGCGGCGAGCACGTCCTGCTCGCCCGTGGCCAAGTTGAACCGCACCAGCTGCGCCGTCTCCGCGCCGACGGAGCTGACCAGCAGCAGCGACTGGCCGTCCGCGCTGAACGTCACGGCGTCCGTGGTAAGCGCGTCCTCGGCGGGGATCGTCATCAGCTCGCGCCAGTCGTCGTCCGCCCGGTCGCGGACCAGCGCGACGATCGCGCCGTCCGGGAGCGGCTGGAACGCGCCGCGCACGACCAGCCCGGGGTCGGCGATCCAGCCGAGGAAGCCCGGATTGGTCACTTCCTTGGTCAGCTCGCCGCTGGTCAGATCGAGCCGGTACACGTCGTGCAGTTCCGGGTTGTCCTTGTTCAACCCGATCAGGACCTCGGTGGGGAAGTTTCGCTCGATCGCCACGAGCTGCGTCTGCACCTCGTCGAACGGGGTCAGGTCGCGCCGCTGCATCGTGGTCAGGTCGACGTCGTGCAGCCGCCAGTTCTCGTCGCCGCCGGTGTCTTGCAGGTAGAGCAGGTGCTTGTTGTCGTGCGCCCAGGCGAACTGCCTGATTCCCCGGTCCGTGTCGTCGGTCACGACCTCGGCCTGGTCCCAGTTGACGCCGGTCTGCGGGCTGACCGGCGCGAGCCAGACGTTGAGCACGCCGTCTTTGGGCGCGATCCAGGCGAGCCTGGTGCCGTCTGGCGACAGCCGGGGGCTGACCCGCTCTGGGTTGCCGAAGAGGACCTTCCTGGGAATGAGATCGACCATGGGTGTACCTAATCACGCTGGCCCGCGCGTTGCGAGCGTGGGCCGGACGGTGGCCGGCTGCTGGCACACTTGAGGGCCATGGACGGCCACTCGGAAGCGATTGTTGATCTGCCGGCGATCAGGTCGAACGTCCGCCTGATGAACAACCACGTTGGATCCGCCGGGGTCATGGCCGTGGTCAAGTCCGACGGATACGGGTGCGGGCTGGTGCCGACGGCGACCGCGGCGCTCGACGGCGGCGCCAGCTGGCTCGGCGTCGGGCATGTCGAAGAGGCGCTCGCGCTCAGGTCGGCCGGCATCGCGGCGCCCGTGCTCTGCCTGCTCGCCTCGCCTGACGCGCCGCATCGTGACGCCATCGCCGCCGGCGTCGACCTGTCGGCCGGCACGGCCAGCCTGGTCAGGCGCATCGGCGCCGCGGCCGCGGCCGCGGGGGCGCCGGCTCGCGTGCACCTGAAGGCGGACACCGGGATGAGCCGGGGCGGCGCTCCGATGACCCAGTGGCCTGGCATGCTCCAGGCCGCGCTCGCCGAGCAGGCGGCTGGCCGGTGCGAGATCACCGGCATCTGGTCCCATCTGGCCTGCGCGGACATTCCAGGACATCCGTCCGTTGACGACCAGCTCGCGGCGTTCCGTGACGCGCTCCGCCAGGCGGAACGGGCAGGCGTCCGCCCGTCTGTGCGGCACCTAGCCAACACTCCCGCGCTGCTGACCAGGCCCGATACCTGGTTCGACCTGGTGCGGCCGGGCGGCGGCGTGACCGGGCTCTGCACGTCGCCCGGCGGCCCCCCTGGCTGGCTACGGCCGGCCATGACCGTGCGGACTCACCTTGTTCAGGCGAAACAGGTCGCACCAGGAACTGGGGTTTCCTATGGCCATCGGTACGTGACCCGGTCAGCGACGACGCTCGGGCTGATCCCGCTCGGATACAACGAGGGGGTCCCGCGCGCGGGGACGAACAAGGCGCCCGTCTTCATCCGCGGCCGCCTCCTGGTCATAGCCGGCACGGTCTGCATGAACCAGTGCGTGGTCGACGCCGGCGACCTGCCGGTCGAGGCGGGGGACGAGGTCGTATTGTTCGGGCCAGGTGATCATGGTGAGCCGACCGCACAGGAGTGGGCCGACCTGCTCGGAACCGTGTCCTACGACATCGTGACGCGATTTACCGGAAAGATCTCAAGAAGCTACTCTGGAGTAACCGGGGAAGGCGGGCGGGCTGGGCTCGCCGCGCCGGGGGATGCCCGGGCGGCTGGTCACGCTGAGGCGGTCCAGGCGGGCGGGCAGGAGGTCTGATGGTCAGCTGGCGCAAGTTCACCGGCGTGACCGGGCTGGCCGCGGGCGCGATCGCCGCAGGCGCCGGTGCCGTGGTGATGGCCGAGAAGATCGCGGTCGGCCGGATCAGGCTGCGTCCTGACCCGGCGGCAGGCGAGCCGTTCGGCGAGCCGCGCGGCGAGGTCATGACCGTTCGCGCGGACGACGGCCTGCCGCTGCATGTCGAGGTCAGCGGGCCGGACGACGCGCCGGTCGCGATCGTCTTCTGCCACGGCTACACACTGAACGCCGACGTCTGGTACTACCAGCGCGCCGGGCTGTCCGGCACCGCCAGGTGCGTGTTCTGGGATCAGCGCAGCCACGGCAGGTCGGGCAGGTCCGATCCCGACCTGGTGACCATTGACCAGCTGGGAGCCGACCTGCACGAGGTGATGCGGGCGGCCGTGCCTGGCGACATGCCCGTCGTGCTCGTCGGTCACTCGATGGGCGGCATGACCGTAATGGCGCTCGCCGATCAGCACCCCGAGTTGTTCGGCAGCAAGGTCATCGGTGCCGTGCTTATCTCGACGGCAGCGGCCACCGTCGACCCGGCGACCTGGCTTCCCGCGCCGCTGCGGCCAGCCGTCCGGGCGGCGATGCCATCGATGATGACGGGGGCCTCTCACGGGCTGGTGGCCGAGGTCGTCGAGCGCGGCAGGCAGTCGGCCAGCGACATCGCGTTTCTCGGGACGCGGCGGATCGCGTTCGGCGACCCGCGCGTGAGCCCGACCGTGGTGGACTTCCTGGAGCGGATCATCAGGTCCACGCCGATCGACGTCATCGCCGACTTCTACGTCGCGCTGGTCGGCCACGACAAGCGCCACGCGCTGGCCGTCCTCGGCAACGTGCCCGTGCTGGTGCTGACCGGGAGCAGGGACCGGCTGGTCGACCCCGCGCTGTCAGACGAGATCGCCTCGGAGATCCGCGACGCCAAGCTGGTCAGGATCCGCGGCGCAGGCCATGTGGTGATACTCGAGCGGCCGGAGGAGGTCAACGAGGCCATCGCTGACCTCGTGACGCTTGCCCTCGCGGCGCGCTCTGAATGAGGGAGCATGCTGACTGACCGCGCCGTGACGGCGGAACTCACGGTGCCCGGTGCCGCCGACATGAAACTGCTCGGCACCAGGCTCGCCCGGCTGCTGCGGGCCGGCGACGTGGTGGTGCTGGCGGGATCGCTCGGCGCGGGCAAGACCACCCTGGTGCAGGGCATCGGCGCGGGGCTTGACGTGCGCGGCCCCGTGACGTCGCCGACCTTCGTGATCGCCAGGCTGCATCCGTCCCTGCACGGCGGACCTGACCTGGTGCACGCCGACGCCTACCGGCTTCACAGCCGGCTGGAGGTCGACGACATCGACCTGGACGCCGACCTCGATCACTCGGTCACGGTGGTTGAGTGGGGCGACGGCCTGGTCGAGAACCTCGCCGCCAGCTACCTGCTGGTCACCATCGAACGGGCAGAGCGGGGCCAGGTCGACGACGGCGACGAGGTCAGGCACGTGAGCGTGGCGGGATACGGCGACCGGTGGCTTGCCTCGGCGGGCGAGCTGAGGGCTGCCATGGCCTAGCCCAGCGGATCAATTGTTACGATCTGTCGCACCTGCGCGGCCCGCGCGACAGTACACTGCCGGAATCCCCCTCGCACATGCCGGTCTGGGAGGCGTGCCGTGACCGACCAGGGCTATCCGCCGCGCCGTCCAGCCAACGCCGGCCGGCCGGGCAGGACGAGAGTCTCCCACGAGCCGCGCAGGAGCGGCTGGCAGGTGATCGACGCCTTCGACGAGGGTCAGGACGACTCCGAGCCGCCGCCATGGGCCGGGCCCTCAGGCATCGAACCGCTGCGGCCAGCCCGCCGGCCACCGCGAGTGCAGGCCGGCGGCCAGCGCCTCGACGCGGAACCCGGTCAGGCCGACGAGCCACAGCAGGAAGCCTGGCCAGCGCCGGAGCTACCAGGCCGGGTGCGCAGGGGGCCGCGCCGTGGCCGGGCAGCGGCCGCGCGGCGCCGCAGGTCCAAGCGCCGGCTGGTGACCTGGGGAGCGGTCGCGATCGCGGTAGTCGTGGCGACCGGCCTCGGGATCTACCTGGCCCAGTCGCCGGCCAAGAAGAGCCCGTTCGTGACCAAGCTGCAGAAGGGCGAGTTCCGCACCGTGCCTGACGCGTGCAAGGTCGTAGGCATGGCGGTGCTGCACCAGATCATGCACGGCACGCCGCGGTCGATCCAGCCGCAGCAGGGTCAGGCCCAGAGCGAGTGCACGTTCACCGTCGACGCGAGCCCGGTCTTCCGCGTCATGAACGTCAACCTCGCGGCCCTGCGAGCCAGCCTGGTGCCGGTCGGCGACGGCGGCGCCACGGCGAACGCGACATACACGTTCACCCGGCAGGCCGCGCAGCTCCGGACGCCGCCGAAGCACACGGCGCAGCCGCCGGCCCGCACCACGGCCGTGCCAGGCCTCGGCCAGCAAGCGATCATCGCCGTGCAGACCTTCAGTGACAAGGGCGCCACCGACAAGGTGACGGTGCTCGTGCGGTTCAGGAACGTGCTGATAACGGTGAGCCTGCAGGGTCAGTCAGGTCACGGCTTCGGCCCGGCCACGACCGGCGAGCTTCGGTCAGGCGCGCTCACGGTCGCGCGGGCGGCGCTGACCGGCGTCAAGGGCGAGCCGGTCGTCTGAGGGGCGCGGGCCCCGGGAGGTGGCCAGCGCGGACGGCCTGGTAACCCTGGCGCGATGACTAGGCTTGTCGCCGTGCTGATCCTCGCCTTCGACACCGCCACGCCAGCGGTCACGGTCGCGGCGGCTGACGGCTCCGACGTCCTCGCCCATGAGTCGGTCGTGGACGCCCGGCGGCACGGCGAGGTCCTCGCCCCCTCGATCGCGATGGTGCTGGCCAAGGCCGGCGCGAGGCCAGAGGACCTGACCGCGATCGCGGTCGGAACCGGGCCGGGCCCCTACACCGGCCTGCGCGTCGGCCTGGTCACCGCTCGCGTGCTCGGGAGCGCCCTCGGCGTGCCGGTCGACGGCGTGTGCACGCTCGACATCATCGCGGCCGAGGCCAGGCATGCGGCCCGCGGCGGCGAGTTCATCGTGGCGACGGACGCCAGGCGCCGCGAGGTCTACTGGGCCAGGTACGCGGCGAGCGGCGAGCGGCTGTCCGAGCCACAGGTCAGCGCGCCTGGTCTGGTGCCTGCCGGACGGCCCG
Organism: Streptosporangiaceae bacterium; assembly: GCA_036273575.1. Classification (GTDB taxonomy): domain Bacteria; phylum Actinomycetota; class Actinomycetes; order Streptosporangiales; family Streptosporangiaceae; genus Chersky-822. The sequence continues at coordinate 10,336 of DASUHI010000134.1, forward strand.
TGGCCGGCGAGGGAGCGGTCCTGCACCCTGACCTCGGTGGGGGCGGCGTGCTCGAGCCTCGGTTCCCATCGGCGGCGGCGCTGGCCGAGATCGCCGCTGAGCACATCACGCGCGGCGTGCCCCCGACCCCGCCGGAGGCTCTATACCTGCGCCGCCCCGACGCCAGGGAACCAGGGCGCCCCAAGCGGGTGACGCCGTGAGCCCGCCGCTGCTGCGGCCGATGACGCACGCGGACATCGACGCGGTACTGGACCTCGAGCGCGCCGTCTTCGGCGCAGAGGCGTGGAGCAGGCAGATGCTCGCGGGCGAGCTCGACCAGCAGCCGACCAGCAGGTACTACCTGGTGGCCGACGACGACGGCCAGGTCGCGGGGTATGCGGGCCTGCTCGGCGCGGGCTGGCAGGGCGACGTGCTGACGCTGGCTGTGGCCGCCGATCGCTGGGGTCAGGGCATCGGCACCGCGCTGCTCAGGGCGCTGCTGGCGGAGGCGGTGCGGCGCGGCTGCACGGAGGTGTTCCTCGAGGTGCGCACGGACAACAGCCGCGCGCAGGAGCTGTACCGCAGGCACGACTTCACCGAGATCGGGATCAGGCGCGGTTACTACCAGCCCTCTGGCGCCGACGCCCTCGTGATGCGCCGCACCATGCGCGCTGCGGGCGCCGCCTCGCAGCGGCAGACGACGGGAGAACAGGCATGACGGCGCCGCTGGTGCTGGGGATCGAGTCGTCCTGCGACGAGACCGGAGTCGGCCTGGTCCGCGGCCACGACCTGCTGGCCGACGCCGTTGCCTCGAGCGTGGCCGAGCACGCCAGGTTCGGTGGCGTGGTGCCCGAGGTTGCGAGCCGGGCGCACCTGGAGGCCATGGTGCCGACGGTGCAGCGGGCACTGCAGACGGCGGGAGTGCGCCTCGGCCAGGTCGACGCGATCGCCGTCACCGCGGGCCCTGGCCTCGCCGGGGCGCTGCTGGTCGGCGTCTGCGCCGCCAAGGCGTACGCGCTCGCGCTCGGCAAACCGCTCTACGGCGTCAACCACCTCGCCGCGCACATCGCGGTCGACCAGCTTGAGCACGGCCCGCTGCCCACCCCCGCGGTCGCGCTGCTGGTGTCGGGCGGCCACTCCTCGCTGCTGCTCGTGCAGAGCCTGACGGACGGCGTCACTCCGCTCGGCGCGACCATCGACGACGCCGCGGGCGAGGCCTATGACAAGGTCGCGAGGCTGCTGGGAATGCCGTTCCCGGGCGGGCCGCCGATCGACGCGGCCGCCAGGACTGGCGACGCGGGTGCTGTGGCGTTCCCGCGGTCCAAGTACCGCGACGGATCCGCCGACTTCTCGTTCTCCGGGCTGAAGACCGCGGTCGCGCGCTGGGTCGAGGCACGGGAGGCGGCCGGCCAGCCCGTGCCGGTCGCCGACGTCGCCGCCTCCTTCCAGGAAGCGGTCGCCGACGTGCTGACGCGCAAGGCCGTGGACGCCTGCGTGCGGCACGGTGTCGGGCACCTGGTGATCAGCGGCGGCGTCGCCGCCAACTCCCGGCTGCGCGCCCTCGCCCAGGAGCGATGTGACGCCGCAGGGATCAGGCTGCGGGTGCCGCGCCCTGGACTGTGCACAGATAACGGCGCGATGGTGGCGGCACTCGGCGCCGACCTCGTCGCGGTCGGCGCCGAGCCGTCTGACGTCGGCTTCGCCGCCGACTCAGGGCTCCCGGTCACCCAGGTCCTCGCGGCCTGATTCCCAGGTCAGCGCCGGACGATGCGCTGGGTGAGCGTGTACAGCGGGAACGTGAACTCGCCAGAGCTGGTCTGCGGGGTGGCCGCCAGGTACTCGGCGGCCACCGCGAGCACGGCTTCCCGCTCGGCCGGTTCCATGATCAGGAACATGGAGTGGGTGCGCATCGTCTCGATCAGGGACGCCGCGGTGCGGACGTGGCCGTGCTCGAAGCCGGCTTCCTCCGGCGCCAGGAACAGCTCCCGGCCAGGACCGGACACCCACACGCTGATCGCGTCCTCCTCGTCCGCGCGGTGCGACGTGAAGGCGACCACGTTCTTCCTGCCGCTGGCCCTGTGCAGCCCCGCGACCCAGCTGACCCGGTCGTCGTCGGTGTTCCACAGGCCCGCGAAGACGCCGCCCGGCCTCAGCACCCTGGCGAGCTCTGGCAGCGCGCGATCCAGGTCGAACCAGTGCGCCGACTGCCCCGCGAAGACCGCGTCGACGCTGGCGTCGGGGAGTGGGATCGCCTCAGCGCGCCCGGCCGCCGCGGTGACCTCGGGCAGAGCGCGGCGAAGCTGGGCGAGCATGTCCGCGTCCGGCTCGACCGCGACGACCTCCGGCCTGCCGCCCGCGAGCGTCAGGCCGGCCAGCTGGGCGGTGAGCTTGCCGGTCCCCGCGCCGAGGTCGAGGAGCCTGACCCGGCGCCGGACATCGCGCACGGCTGGCTCCATCGCCCAGCGGATCGCGGCGACCGGATAGTCTGGCCGGTGCTGCGCGTAGGCCGCTGCGGCGGCGCCGAACGAGGCGGCCCGCCTGGCGTGCTCGGCGGATGTGTCCATGAGCCGCACCTTAGCCGGGCGTGCGGTGCTGGCGTGACCGTGCTGGCTTGACCGTGCTGGCTTGACCGTGCTGGCTTGACTGTGCTGGCTTGACTGGGATAGCCGACCAGGCTACTGTGCGGACTTGGCACTCGATGGTGTAGAGTGCTAACGCGACGAGGATGGTCTGGCACCCGCGACGGCAGGCCCCATGGTCGCCTCTCTAGTAACTCAGCTAGCCCTTTCCGGAGGGGGAGGTCAGATCGTGACGACCGCCACCAAGGTTGTTATCAAGCCGCTCGAAGACCGGATCGTAGTGCGCCCGCTCGACGCAGAGCAGACCACGGCATCCGGCCTTGTCATCCCCGACACTGCCAAGGAGAAGCCCCAGGAGGGCGAGGTCATCGCCGTCGGCCCAGGCCGGTTCGACGACGCTGGCGCCAAGCGCGTCCCTATGGACGTCAAGACCGGCGATGTCGTGCTGTACAGCAAGTACGGCGGCACCGAAGTGAAGTACGCGGGTGAGGAGTACCTCGTGCTCTCCGCCCGGGACGTGCTCGCGATCATCGAGAAGTAAGCGAGCAGATCCACCCGGCGCGGGCCAGTCTCGTGCCCGGTCCCGCCGCCCCGGATCGGTCGGTGGCCGCTGGAGCCTGCCTCCTGTGGTTCCCGGCCAGCCCGGGGCGGCGGCATGACAAGTGAGCAAAACACGATCAGCTGAGGTGCTGCATGGCCAAGAGCCTTAATTTCGATGAGGACGCACGGCGGTCGCTCGAGCGCGGGGTAGACAAGCTCGCCGACGCCGTCAAGGTGACGCTCGGCCCGCGCGGCCGCAATGTCGTCATCGACAAGAAGTGGGGCGCTCCCACGATCACCAACGACGGCGTGACCGTCGCCAAGGAGATCGAGCTGGAGAACCCGCAGGAGAACCTGGGCGCTCAGCTCGCCAAGGAAGTCGCGACCAAGACCAACGACGTGGCGGGCGACGGGACCACGACGGCCACCGTGCTGGCGCAGGCCATGGTGCACGAGGGCCTGCGCTCCGTGGCCGCCGGCGCCAACCCGCTGGCGCTCAAGCGCGGCATCGACGCCGCCGCCACCGCGGTCTCGGAGAGCCTGCTCAAGAGCGCCCGTGATGTCGAGGAGCGCGCCGAGATCGCGAACGTAGCCACGATCTCGGCCCAGGACCCGAAGGTGGGCGCGATCATCGCCGACGCCTTCGACAAGGTCGGCAAGGACGGCGTGATCACCGTCGAGGAATCCGCCACCATGGGCCTCGAGCTGGAGTTCACCGAGGGCCTGCAGTTCGACAAGGGCTACATCTCGGCGTACTTCATCACCGACCAGGACCGGATGGAGGCCGTCCTCGAGGACGCCTGCATCCTGCTGCACAACGGCAAGATCTCCGCGATGGCGGACCTGCTGCCGCTGCTCGAGCAGGTCGCGCAGTCGCGCAAGCCACTGCTGATGGTGGCGGAGGACGTCGACGGCGAGGCGCTGTCCACGCTGGTGGTGAACAAGATCCGCGGCCTGCTCAACACCGTCGCGGTCAAGGCGCCAGGGTTCGGCGACCGCCGCAAGGCGATGCTCGAGGACATGGCGATCCTGACCGGTGGCCAGGTCGTCAGCGAGGAGGTCGGGCTCAAGCTGGAGAACGCCGGACTCGACGTGCTCGGCACCGCCCGCCGGGTTGTGGTCAGCAAGGACACCACGACGATCGTCGACGGCGGCGGCGAGCAGGACGCGATCAATGACCGCATCCGCCAGCTCAAGGCCGAGATGGAAGCCTCGACCTCGGACTGGGACAAGGAGAAGCTGCAGGAGCGGATCGCCAAGCTCGCCGGCGGCGTCGCGGTGCTGCGGGCGGGAGCCGCCACCGAGGTGGAGCTCAAGGAGAAGAAGCACCGTCTTGAGGACGCGATCTCGGCGACCAGGGCCGCGATCGAGGAAGGCATCGTGGCAGGCGGCGGGAGCGCCCTCATCCACGCCTCGGTGACGCTCGGGGACCTGGGTCTGCCGGGTGACGAGGCGACCGGCGTCGCCGTGGTCCGCAAGGCGCTGCTCGAGCCAGCTCGCTGGATCGCCCTGAACGCCGGCGCCGAGGGCGGCGTCGTGATCGCGGCCATCGGCGACCTGCCGGCGGGCCACGGCTACAACGCCGACACCGGCGAGTACGGCGACCTGATGGCTCAGGGCGTGATCGACCCGGTCAAGGTCACGAGGTCGGCGGTCCAGAATGCCGCGTCCATCGCGGGCATGCTGCTCACCACCGAGGCGCTGGTGACCGACAAGCCGGAGAAGGAAGAGGCCGACGCCGGTCACGGCCACGGCCACGGTCACGGTCACACGCACTGACCGACCGTCAGAGCGGGCTGGGACTTTTTTTCGAGTCCCAGCCCGCTTTACGCTTGTTTTATGCCAATTCCCGCCGTTCTGTTATGTCATTTTCCATGATTAGCCAACCCCTTTACCTGGGCATCATGCATTCGTGACCGCTTGATGCGTAACGGCACACGCCGAAGGGGGACGCATGAAGGATCAGGCCGCTGGCGATGCTGGGCAGGTCGCTACGATCACCGACCTAACCGCGCTCGCCGCGCGCGGCCAGCCAGCCGCCATCGAGTCGCTGATCAGGCAGATCAGGCCGATGGTGGTCAGGTACTGCCGGGCCAGGCTCGGCAATCTGGCTGGCCATTACCAGGTGGCCGAGGACGTCGCGCAGGAGGTCTGCATCGCCGTCCTTACCGCCCTGCCGCGGTACCAGGACATGGGCAGGCCTTTCGCGTCCTTTGTCTTCGGCATTGCGTCGCACAAGGTTGCCGACGCCCGCCGGCTGGCCGCCCGGCTGGCGATTCCCGTCGAGGACCTTCCCGACAGCCCCGACGACCAGCCAGGGCCCGAGGAGCAGTTCGTCGCGAGCCTGGACGCGCAGCGCGCGAGGGCGCTGCTGGCCAGGCTGCCCGTGCATCATCGCGAGCTGCTCGTGCTCCGGGTGCTGACCGGCCTGTCGGCCGAGGAGACCGGCGCCGCGCTCGGCATGTCCGCTGGCGCGGTCCGGGTCGCGCAGCACCGCGCGCTGGCCAGGCTGCGGTCGGCCGCCGTGGAGGAGTTCTACGGGAGCAGCGCCTAGCCAGGCATCCCACGGGGCAGGCCCAGGACCATCCCTCCAGCCTGGAAGAACACCACGTCATCGGCTGGCGAGGTGGCCGGCCGCCAGCCGAGCGAGGTGTAGAACTGCACGGCCAGGGCCAGATCGGTGACAGCGAGCGTGATGAGACTCACCCGCTGCTCCATGACGATCTCCTCCCTAGTCTGGTCAGCATGGCCGAATCCCCCGACGGGACAGCCGCAGGCGCGCCGCGCTCGTACGCCGCGGCGGTCACCGCTGAGCTCGGCGCGCTGCTCGACGGCGCGCTCACGGCCGCGTACCTGCATGGTTCCTCGGTCCTGGGCGGCTGGAACGCCGAGCGCAGCGACGTCGACATCCTGTTCGTCGTGACTGATGACATCGGTGAGCAAGCGGTGGCGCGGGCCGGGGAGGTGCTGCTGCAGGCGGCGGCCGGCTGCCCTGGGTGGTGCCTGGAGGCCAGCATCGTCACCGCCAGCGCGGCGGCCCGGCCGGCTCCGCCGTGGCCGTTCGTCCTGCACGTCGGCTGCAGCGACGGCGAGCAGGTGCTGCACAGGGGCTCAGATAGCCCAGGAGACCCCGACCTGCTGATGCATTACGCCGTGTGCCGCGCGTCTGGCCTGGCGCTGGCCGGGCCGTCGCCGCGGGCGACGATCGGGAAAGTGGACCGGCAGGCCGTCCTGCACTACCTGGCCGGCGAGCTCGGCTGGGGGCTGACGAACGCGCCGGAGAACTACGCGGTGCTGAACGCCTGCCGGGCGCTCGTCTACCTGCGGCAGGGGCGGGTCGTGGGGAAGGTCGCCGGCGGCCTCGCCGCGCTCGACGACGGCAGCGGGCCGGCCGGCGTGATCCGCAGGGCCCTCGACCAGCAGCAGGCCATGGCGCCAGAACGGACCGCGGCGCCGGACGCGGTCGCGTTCGTGCGCGGCGTGGCCGCCGAGCTCAGGGTCGCGGCCTCAGCACCGTCAGCGTCACCGCCCGCGTGACGCGGACGGGGTCTGGCAGGCCGGCGATCCGCGCCGCCATCTCCTGCTGATCGGCGTGCCAGGCGGTCGGGCCCATCGTCGTCAGCGCCGCGACGTCGCGATGGCCCAGCGTCATGACGCCCCGGTGCTCTCGCTCGGACACCAGGTCGAAGTGCGGGCCGAGCTTCTCGTCGAGCCGCTCGCGCTTGCGCTCGTCGACGCTTAGCAGGCCGAGCGGCCCTGTCAGTTCCGCGAGGTGTCCGGTGGCCGGCGTGACCATGACCAGCCGCCCATCGACCTTGAGGATGCGGCGCAGCTCGGCGCCGTCGCGCGGCGCGAACACGTTCAGTGCGACGCTGGCGGCGGCGTCGCGGACCGGCAGCGGCCGCCAGGCGTCGCAGCCCACCGCGCCGGCCCTGGGGTGCGCCCGCGCGGTCTGGCGGAGCGCGTACCTGGACAGATCGAGCGCGAGACCAGCCGCTGCGGGCAAGCGGTCGAGCACGGCCGCGAGGTAGTAGCCGGTGCCGGCGCCCACGTCGATGACGCAGCCGGGCGGGCCTGACCGTGGCCACGCCGCCGCGGCCGCGTCGGCCAGTGCGGCAGCGACCTGGGCGTACTGGCCGGTCGCGAGGAACTCCCGGCGAGCCCGCACCATGGCGGCCGTGTCGCCGCCGCTGCCTCGGGCTCCTGGCTGGAGCAGGCTGACATAGCCCTGGCGCGCGACGTCGAAGCTGTGCCCCGCCCCGCAGCGCAGCGCAGCGCCTGCACGGGCCAGGGCGCCGCCGCAGTGCGGGCAGCGCAGCCAGCCAGCCACGTCATCGAGCACACGTGCCTCCGTGCGGTTGCCGGATCGCCGGGCAGCCGGTACACGCCCGGCTGCCCGGCGATAACTAGGATGGATGAGAACCAGGCGACGAGCATCTCGGAGGGACATGACCGACGACGCCAAGTTCGGACCGCCCGCGCTGACCTTCGACGATGTGCTGCTGCTGCCAGCGCATTCGCAGCTGATGCCCAGCGAGGCCGATACGAGCGCGAGGCTCACCAGGCGGATCTCGCTGCGCGTGCCTCTGCTCTCCTCGGCCATGGACACGGTTACCGAGGCGCGGATGGCGGTCGCCATGGCGCGGCAGGGCGGGGTCGGCGTGCTGCACCGCAACCTGTCGATCGAGGACCAGGCCTACCAGGTCGACATCGTCAAGCGGTCGGAGGCCGGAATGATCACCAACCCGGTCACCTGCGGACCGGACGCGACGATTTCTGACGTCGAGGAGCTGTGCGGGAGGTACCGGATCTCCGGCCTGCCCGTGGTCTCGCCGGACGGAGTCCTGCTCGGAATCATCACCAACCGTGACATCAGGTTCGAACAGGACCGCAGCAGGCTGGCCGGCGAGCTGATGACCAAGATGCCGCTCATCACGGCGCCCGTCGGGGTCTCACGGGAGCAGGCGCTCCGGCTGCTGTCGCAGAACAAGGTGGAAAAGCTCCCGCTTGTCGATTCACAGGGGCTGCTGCGGGGCCTGATCACGGTCAAGGACTTCGCCAAGAGCGAGAAATTCCCCGACGCGACGAAGGACGCGCAGGGACGGCTGATGGTGGGCGCCGCTGTCGGCGTCGGCGAGGACGCCAAGCGGCGCGCCCAGGCTCTGATCGACGCCGGCGCCGACTTCCTGGTTGTGGACACCGCGCACGGGCATGCACAGGCGGTGATCACGATGGTGGCGCAGCTCAAGGCCAACCTGCGGGTCGAGGTGATCGGAGGCAACATCGCGACCAGCGCGGGGGCGCAAGCGCTGATCGAGGCGGGTGCCGACGCCGTGAAGGTCGGGGTGGGGCCCGGGTCTATCTGCACGACCAGGGTCGTGGCCGGCGTCGGCGTGCCGCAGGTCACCGCCATCTACGAGGCGGCCAAGGCGGCCGTGCCCGCAGAAGTTCCCGTCGTCGGCGATGGCGGGGTGCAGTACTCGGGCGACATCGCCAAGGCCATCGCCGCGGGCGCGGACACCGTGATGCTCGGCAGCCTGCTGGCTGGCTGCGAGGAGGCGCCAGGCGAGATGGTGATGATCGGCGGGGAGCAGTACAAGCTGTACCGCGGCATGGGTTCGGTCGGCGCGATGCGGAACAAGGAACGCGGCGGCTCCTACTCCAAGGACAGGTACTTCCAGGACGACGTCCTGCGCGAGGACAAGCTGGTGCCTCAGGGCATCGAGGGCCGGGTGCCGTATCGCGGCTCGGTGGGCGTCGTCGTCGGCCAGCTCGCCGGCGGGCTGAGGGCGGCCATGGGATTCTGCGGCGCGATGACGATCGGCGAGCTGCAAGATGCCCGTTTTATCCAGATCACCGGAGCGGGGCTGGCCGAGAGCCACCCGCATCACGTCCAGATGGTGGCCGAGGCGCCGAACTACAGCGGCCCTGCTACCTGAGGGGCAGGGGCGAGCTGAGCGTGACCCAGATGGAGATCGGCCGCGGCAAGAGCGGCCGCCGCGCGTACGCGCTCGACGAGATCGGCATTGTGCCGTCGCGGCGGACCAGGCGCCCTGAGGACGTGTCGATCGCGTGGCAGATCGACGCGTACCGGTTCGAGCTGCCGCTGGTGACGGCGCCGATGGACAGCGTCGTCTCGCCGGCGACCGCGATCGCGGTCGGCAAGCTCGGCGGCCTGGCCGTGCTGGACGTCGAGGGGGTCTGGACCAGGTACGACGACCCCGAGCCGCTGCTGGCCGAGATGGCGACCCTCGACGACGAGGCCGCGACCGCGCGGCTGCAGCAGGTCTACGCCGAGCCGATCAAGGATGAGCTGATCGGCCAGCGGATCGAGGAGATCAGGGCCGCGGGGGTCACCATCGCCGCCAGGCTGTCGCCGCAGCGCACGCTGAAGTACCACAAGGCCGTCGTTGACGCTGGTGCCGACTTCATCGTGATCAGGGGCACGACGGTCTCTGCCGAGCACGTGTCAAGCCAGGCCGAGCCGCTCAATCTCAAGCACTTCATCTACGAGCTCGACGTCCCCGTCATCGTGGGCGGCTGCGCCACCTATACCGCCGCCTTGCACCTGATGCGCACCGGCGCGGCAGGCGTGCTGGTTGGCTTCGGCGGCGGGTCGGGCCAGACGACGGCCGCGGTGCTCGGCGTCAAGGTGCCGATGGCCACGGCCATCGCCGACGTCGCCGCGGCCAGGCGGGACTACCTGGACGAATCCGGAGGCCGCTACGTGCACGTGATCGCCGACGGCGGGATGACGCGCAGCGGAGACATCGCCAAGGCGCTCGCCATCGGCGCCGACGCAGTCATGGTCGGCTCGCCGATCGCCAGGGCGGCCGAGGCGCCGGGCCGCGGCTATCACTGGGGGGCCGAAGCGCACCATCCCGAGCTGCCTCGCGGCGAACGGCTCAAGGTCGGGACGATCGGGACGCTCGAGCAGATCCTGCACGGCCCGTCCACCGTCGCAGACGGCTCGATGAACCTGATGGGTGCCCTCCGCAGGACGATGGCGACGTCGGGCTACTCGGACCTGAAGGAATTCCAGCGCGTCGAGGTCACCGTGACGCCTGGCTCGCCCGCCGCGCCTGGAAAGCGATCGTGACGACGCACGCGCTCGGGGCGGTCAAGCTCGGACCCGCTGAGCGAGCATCCGCCATGGCCACGATGGCCAGCACCGAGCTGCAGGTCCTGGTCGTCGGCGGCGGGGTCGTCGGGGCCGGCGTGGCCCTGGACGCTGCGACCAGGGGGCTTTCCGTTGGCCTGCTAGAAGCCAGGGACTTCGCCTCAGGCACCTCGTCCCGGTCGAGCAAGCTGATCCACGGCGGCCTGCGGTACCTGGAGCAGTTCAACTTCGGCCTGGTACGGGAGGCGCTGACCGAGCGCGCGCTGCTCATGCAGCGGATCGCCCCGCACCTGATCAGGCCGGTCTCGTTCCTGTTCCCGTTCAGTCACTACGGCTGGGAACGCGCCTACGTCGGCACCGGCGTCAGCTTCTACGACGCGCTCGGCGTGGCACGCGGCCAGCTCAGGGGGCTGCCGCTGCACCGGCAGCTCACCAGGCGGCGCGCGCTGCGGCTGGCGCCAGCGCTGCGCAGGTCCGCGCTCACCGGCGCGCTGCAGTACTGGGACGCGCAGGTCGACGACGCGCGATACGTCGCGGTGCTGATCAGGACCGCCGCTGGCTACGGAGCGCAGGTCGCGTCCAGGACGCAGGTCACCGGGTTCCTGCGGGAGGGTGAGCGGGTCACCGGCGTGCACGCGGTCGACCTGGAGACCGGCGCGGCGCTGGAGATCAGGGCCCAGCAGGTGGTGAACGCCACCGGGGTGTGGACAGACGAGATCCAGGCGATGGTCGGCGGCCGGGGGTCGATCAACGTGCGGGCGTCCAAGGGCGTGCACCTGGTTGTGCCGCGCGACCGGATCCAGTCGAGCACTGGGATCATCCTGCGCACCCCGGTGAGCGTCCTGTTCGTGATTCCGTGGGGACGGCACTGGATCATCGGAACGACCGACACCGACTGGGCGCTGTCCAAGGCCCATCCGGCGGCCAGCAGGGCCGACATCGACTACGTCCTCGAACAGGTCAACCGGGTGCTCGCGGTGCCGCTGACGCGAGATGACGTGGAGGGCGTCTACGCGGGCCTGCGGCCGCTGCTGGCGGGCGAGTCTGACACGACCTCGAAGCTGTCCAGGGAGCACGTGGTGGCGCACCCCGTGCCCGGCCTGGTCATGGTCGCGGGCGGCAAGTACACCACGTACCGGCTGATGGCCAGGGACGCAGTGGACGCCGTCGCGCACGGTCTGGACGGCAAGGTCGCCCCGTCCTGCACGGACCAGATCCCGCTGGCCGGCGCCGACGGATTCCAGGCGCTGTGGAACGCCAGGCAGACCATCGCCAGGTCCTCTGGCCTGCACGTGGCGCGGATCGAGCACCTGCTGCGCAGGTACGGCGCCCTGGCACGGGAACTGATCGACATGATCGCCGCGGATCCTTCGCTCGGCAAGCCACTGGCCGGGGCCGACGACTACCTGCGGGTCGAAGCGGTCTACGCGGTCACCCACGAGGGCGCCAGGCACCTAGACGACGTGCTGGCCAGGCGCACTCACATCTCGATCGAGACTTGGGACCGGGGGCTGTCCTCCGCGCAGGAGGTGGCCGAGCTGATGGCGGGCCCGATGAAGTGGCGGACCCGGCAGGTGACCAGGGAGATCGATCACTACCGGGCCAGGATCGAGGCCGAGCGAAAGTCGCAGGAGGCGGACAGCGATACCGACGCGGACGCGATCAGGCTCGGCGCGCCAGAGATCGTGCCCGTGATCGTGCACGGTCCTGGCGCCCGCGGTGACGGCAGCCAGCCAGGCTACGCGGGCGCGCCGGGTGGCGCTGGCTCAGCCGCCGGGGCTGCGAGCGATGCGACGGCGTCACGGGACGGCAGCAGCGCGGCGCGCGAAGCGCGAACGGAGCCCGGCTGAACGCCCTGGCACGCCCACTAGACTTCGGCCATGTCCGCCAAACGCGTGCTGTCCGGCATCCAGCCGACCGCTGACTCGTTCCACCTCGGCAACTACCTGGGCGCGATCCGCCAGTGGGTGGCCTTGCAGGACAGCTACGACGCGTTCTACTGCGTGGTCGACTTGCACGCGATCACCGTGCCGCAGGACCCGGTCGTGCTACGGCACAGGACGAGGCTGGCAGCAGCCCAGCTGTTCGCCGCCGGCCTTGACCCGAAGCGGTGCACGGTGTTCGTGCAGAGCCACATCCCCGAGCACGCGGAACTGGCCTGGGTGCTCAGCTGCCTGACCGGCTTCGGCGAAGCCAGCAGGATGATCCAGTTCAAGGACAAGTCCCAGAAGTCGGGCGCCGACCAGGCCAGCGTGGGCCTGTTCACCTACCCGATCCTGCAGGCAGCCGACATCCTGCTCTACCAGACCGACCAGGTCCCCGTCGGCGAGGACCAGCGCCAGCACCTCGAGCTCACCAGGGACCTCGCGCAGCGGTTCAACCACCGGTTCGGGCCCACCTTCGTGGTGCCCGGCCCGTACATCGTGAAGGACGTCGCCAAGATCGCTGACCTGCAGGATCCGACGGTGAAGATGAGCAAATCCTCGTCATCCCCGCAGGGCATCGTGGACGTGCTCGAGGATCCCGCGTCGATCAGGAAAAAGATCGCCCGCGCAGTCACCGACATGGGTGCCGAGGTACGCGCCGACGACGAAGCCAAGCCAGGCGTGACGAACTTGCTCAGGATCTATGCCGCGCTGACCGGCGAGAGCATCGCCGGCCTCGAGCAGCGCTACGCAGGCTCAGGCTACGGCGCGTTCAAGAAGGACCTGACCGAGGTCGTCGTGGGCGCGCTCGCGCCGGTGCGGGAGCGCACCGAGAAGATGCTCGCGGACGAGGCCGAGCTTGACCGCCTGCTGGCCGACGGCGCCAGCCGCGCCAGGGAGGTCGCCAGCTCCACGCTGGCGCTCGTCAGGGAGCGAGTCGGGTTTCTCGCGGCGGGTTAGCTAAGACGGCAGTCAGCCGGACTGGCGTCTGGACAGCATGGCGCGCCGCCGCAGCCACGCCAGGCCGCCGAGCACCACTGCGCACACGGCGGCCGCGAGACCGGCCCCGATCACGACCGAGTCCGTGGACCTGGCTGACACGCCGGCCGGGCTGTGGGCGGCCACCGGAAGGTTCGCGGCGATGCGCTTGGCAGGCGGGCGGGGCGTCTGCAGTGGCGGCACCAGCATGCCAACCTGGCGCACGTGGCCGGACATAGCGAATCCCCAGTTCAGCAGCCGCTCGGCGGAGGTGATCTCGGTGAGCGGCCTGGCGTGCAGGATCGTGACGATCAGCGTGGTCCCGTGCCGCCTCGCCATGCCGATATAGGTGGCGCCCGCCTTCAGCGTCCAGCCGATCTTGCCGCCGAGCCCGCCCCGGTACTTGGTGACCAGATAGTTCTGGTTGACGAGCAGGACGCGCTTGTGCCGCTTGACCGGGAACCTGGCCGTCCGCATCGAGTCGTACGTCATGAACGCGGGCATCTGCAGGGCGCGCCTGGCGATCAGGGCGAGGTCGTAGGCGGAGACGACCTGGCCGGCCGCGGGCAGGCCGTTGGGCTGCCTGGCGACGACGTCGTAGGCCTGCAGGTGGTGGGCTTCTGCGTTCATGAGCGCGATGCCCTTGGCGAAGGACCCGCTTGCCTGG
>DASUHI010000135.1:0-3487 GCA_036273575.1 Streptosporangiaceae bacterium
AGGCGCTGGACGGCGTCGGCGAGCTCGATGTAGACGCCGAGGTCGTAGCTGTTCTTCTTCAGCTCATATCCGGGCTCGATCCCGCTGTCTTGGTCGACGTCCAGGGTGAGCATCGCGACGGCTCCGTCGACGCTCAGCCGCCAGTCGATGGCGCGCTGGCCCCTGATGCCCTCCGCGGTGGTGGCGAACACGTCGGCGAGGTCACGCCGGACCCCGCGCTTGTCGGTGAGCCTGGTCAGCCCGCCGGTGCCGGGGAGCACACCGAGCAGCGGCACTTCGGGCAGGGCCACCGTCGACGAGCCGTCGTCGGTCAGCAGGATCTTCTCGCACGCGAGGGCGAGTTCGTAGCCGCCGCCCGCCGCCGTGCCGTTCAGGGCCGCGATGTACGTCTGGCCTGAGTCGCTCGCGTCCTCGATGGCCGCGAGCGTTTCGTTGCAGAATTTGCAGAAGTTGACCTTGAAGGCGTGCGCGGACTGGGCGAGCATGCCGATGTTCGCGCCCGCGGAGAACATCCGGTCCAGCGCGCTGGTCATGATCACGGCGCGGACCTGCGGGTAGGTGAACCGCAGGCGCTGGACGGCGTCGGCGAGCTCGATGTAGACGCCGAGGTCGTAGCTGTTCTTCTTCAGCTCATATCCGGGCTCGATCCCGCTGTCCTGGTCGACGTCCAGGGTGAGCGTCGCGACGGCTCCGTCGACGCTCAGCCGCCAGTGCCGGTAGGAGTCCGGTTCTGTCGTGAACACGATGGGCACGCTTCCCATCCTGACGTGCTACAGCTTTGCGCGCAAGACCGGGTCAAGTGTAGATAGTTGTCAGCCAGTACGCTTCGGTGCTTGTGACCACATCTGCGGACAGCACCCGGTCGGAGGCGTACCGGCAGCGGTCGTTCCCCGTTCCTGACAGCGCGCTCGATCTGGTGCTGGTCAGGCACGGCCAGTCCGAGGCGTACGTCGACGGCACGTCGTTCCCGCTGGTCGACGGGCACGGCGATCCGCCGCTGTCCGAGCTCGGGCGCGAGCAGGCGACCCTGGTCTGCGACAGGCTGGCTGGCCTGGGAATCGACGCGATCTACGTGACCACGCTGCGCAGGACCGCGCAGACCGCGGCGCCCCTCGTGCGGCGGCTCGGGCTCGAACCGCAGGTCGAGTCGGGACTGCGAGAGGTCTACCTCGGCGAGTGGGAGGGCGGGCTGTACAGAAAGATGGTCGCGGAGTTCGGGCCGATCGCCCAGCGCATGTTCGCCGAGGAGCGGTGGGACGTGATCCCGGGCGCTGAGTCGCTGGTGTCCTTCGACGGCCGGGTCAGGGCGGCGATCGGGCAGATCGCCGCAGAGCGGGCCGGCCAGCGGGTAGCGGTGTTCACGCACGGCGGCGTGATCGGCCAGGTGCTCGCGCTCGCGACCGGGTCGCGGCCGTTCGCCTTCAACGCCGCGGACAACGCCTCGATCTCCCGCGTCATCGTCACAGCTGCGGGGGCCCCCCGGGTAGGCATTGGCCAGTGGTACATCCGCGGCTTCAACGACACCGCGCACCTGGGCGGGAGCGCTTCTAGCTAACCGGGCGGGTTGGCCGCGAGGCGCGTCCAGCAGCGGCCGGCCACCTCGCGCCACGCGGCGTGCCTGGCGCTGAACAGCTCGGCGGCGTCGCCGCCTGGCCAGCCGGCGGGCAGCAGGTCGCGTGGCAGGCGCGGATCGAGGAACGGGAACCGCCGCCACTCGTGCACCAGCAGCGTCTGCGCGGTCAGCGTCTCGGCGTCGGTGACCGGGTTCAGCCCGGCGAATTCGGCGATGAATCCGGCGTAGCGCGCCTCGACGGCGCGAAGGTCCCAGGCACGGGACACGATGTCCTGCTGCGCGCCGATGCCGGCGTGCCTGGCGGTGAACGAGATCGAGGCGTCGGCCAGGCCGAGGTCGGCGAGGATTCCGCTCGCCTCGGCCTCGCGGCCCGGATCGGGACAGACCCACACGCCGCCAGGCAGCGCGCCGAACCCGGCCCAGGTCAGCCGCGTCCTGATCTGATGCCTGGCCCGGCCGCGCCGCTCTTGGCCAGCACCTCGATCGGCGGCCGGCACGAGCACGATCAGCCACCGCCCGTCCCAGTCCTGGCCGTCCTGGCCGAACGAGTAGATCCGCTCCGCGCCGTCGGTGAGCAGCCGCCGGCCGGCGTCGGTGAGCTGCCAGCGCGCCAGCCGGCCGTGCCTGCTCGAGGCGATCCAGCCTTCGGCCGCCGTGCGCGCCAGTGCCTGCCTGGCGGCCTTCTCCGCGACGCCCACCAGGCCGAGCGCCCTGACTAGCGCGCCGGTCCAGACCGGCTCGCGCCCGGGCAGCACATACTCCCCGAGCACGGTCAGCAGCAGCGACCTGGCGCTCGAGGGCCCGATCTGCCTGCGGCGGGGGAGCACTGCGGCTGTGGCCATGGCGGTGGCGCTCCTTTCAGCGGGACTCCAGGCTCCCAGTGACGCCATAGAATGCGCATGCGGTGAGCCGCACCACCATCTTCTTTCCTTCTCTGCGAGGCAAGGCACCGACATGCGCTGGTCACAGCTGCACATCCCGACTCTCCGCGACGATCCGGCCGACGCGGACGCGGCCAGCCACCGGCTCCTGCTGCGCGCGGGGATCATCCGCCAGCTGATGGCCGGCCACTACAGCCTGCTGCCGTTCGGGATGCGAGTGCGCGCCAAGGTGATGGGGATCATCCGCGAGGAGATGAACAGGATCGGCGGCCAGGAGTTCCTGCTGCCGTCCATGCAGCCAGCCTGGATCTGGGAGAAGTCCGGCCGCCTGGAGGTCATGGGCGAGGAGATGTTCCGGCTCAAGGACCGCAAGGGAGCCGAGGTCGTGCTCGGGATGACGCACGAGGAGATCTTCGCCTACCTCGGGCTCGAGCTCGCGTCGTACCGCAAGCTCCCGCAGTTCTGGTACCAGTTCCAGACCAAGTTCCGCGACGAGCCGAGGCCGAAGAGCGGGCTGCTGCGCGTCCGCGAGTTCACGATGAAGGACTCCTACAGCTTCGACACGAACGAGGCCGGCCTGGACGCCTCGTTCGACCGGCACCGCGAGGCCTACGAGCGGATCTTCGCGAGGCTCGGCATCCCGGCCATCCCGGTCGAGGCGTCCAGCGGCAACATGGGCGGCAGTGACTCGGTGGAGTTCATGTGCCCGTCGCAGGCTGGCGAGGACCGGGTGGCCACGTGCCCGACGTGCGGGTATGCGGCGAACCTGGAGAAGGCGACGTCCGCGCTGCCGGCCATCACCGACCCTGACGCCGAGCCAGGCGCTTCGGCGGCGAGGCTGGACACGCCGGGCGTGCGCACGATCGAGGACCTGGTCACCGGGTACGGGCTGGCGGCGGACCGGCAGATCAAGACGCTCGTGCAGGAAATCGACGGCAGGCTCACGCTCGTGCTGCTGCGCGGCGACCACCCGCTGTCCGATCAGAAGCTGATCGACGCGACGTCCGCGGTGACGCTGCGCCCCGCGCAGCCC
>DASUHI010000136.1:0-7960 GCA_036273575.1 Streptosporangiaceae bacterium
GCTGAGACGTCAGGCCGGCCTGCGCGAGCACCTCGCCGCGGTCGCCGTGCTCGAGGAAGCGCTGCGGCAGGCCGAACGTGCGCAGCGGTGTCGCGACCTCGGCCTCGCGCAGCGCCCTGGCCACCGCGTCGCCGAACCCGCCGACGGTACCGTTGTCCTCGACGGTGACGACCAGCTTGTGCTGCGCAGCGGCCCCGGCGATCGCCTCGTCGACCGGCTTGACCCAGCGCGGATCTACGACCGTGACGCCGATGCCCTGGCCGGTCAGCCGCTCGGCCACGTCCACCGCGATCGCGGCCATCGGGCCCACGCCGACCAGCAGCACGTCCTGACCGGTTCCCTCCGCCGGCGCGGCCAGCAGGTCCATGCCGCCCAGCTTGCCGATCGCCGGCAGGTCGCCTGGAGCGCTGCCGCGCGGGAACCTGATCGCGGTCGGGCCGTCGCTGACAGCCACTGCCTCCCTGAGCAGCTCGGTCAGCCTGGTGCCGTCGCGCGGCACCGCAACCTTGATGTTCGGCACGATCTGCAGCAGCGAGCCATCCCACATGCCGTGATGGCTCGCGCCGTCGGGCCCGGTGACGCCCGCCCTGTCGAGCACGAACGTGACCGGCAGGCGGTGCATGGCGACGTCCATCAGCACCTGGTCGAACGCGCGGTTCAGGAACGTCGCGTAGATCGCCACGACCGGGTGCATGCCGCCCATCGCGAGGCCAGCCGCACTGGTGACGGCGTGCTGCTCGGCGATGCCCACGTCGAAGACCCGGTCCGGGTAGACCTGCGCGAACTTAGCCAGTCCGGTGGGGTGAAGCATGGCGGCGGTGATGGCGACGACGTCGGGCCTTCGGGCGCCCACATCGACCAGCTCGTCGGCGAAGATGTGCGTCCAGCCGCGCTTGGCGGGTGCGGCGGGAGCCGCCTCGGCGGGCGCTTTGGAGCCGTTGAGGCGGACGGGCGCGCCAGGCTGTACCTGGTGCAGGCAGTCCTCGTCGTTCTCCTCGGCCAGCGCGTAGCCGCGGCCCTTCTGGGTGATCACGTGGACGAGCACGGGACCGCCGAACTCCCTGGCCCGGCCGAGCGCGTGCTCGATGGCCTGCTCGTCGTGGCCGTCGATCGGACC
Source organism: Streptosporangiaceae bacterium (assembly GCA_036273575.1). GTDB lineage: Bacteria > Actinomycetota > Actinomycetes > Streptosporangiales > Streptosporangiaceae > Chersky-822. The sequence goes on from DASUHI010000136.1 coordinate 1,118, forward strand.
GAGGTACTTCAGGCCGAGGTCTTCGAAGAGCACCTGCGGCTGCAGGACGTCCTTCAGCCCCTTCTTGATCCCGTGCAGGGTGTCGAACAGCGGAGGGCCGACCACAGGGGTGTGCGACAGCGTGGTCTTGACCAGGTCGAGCACCTGCTCGTAACGCTGCGACACCCGCACGGACGCGAGGTGGTCCGCGATGCCGCCGATCGTTTTCTGATAGGACCGGCCATTGTCGTTGATGACGATCACGACGGGGCGGTCCTTGGCGCCCGCGATGTTATTCAGCGCCTCCCAGGCCATCCCGCCGGTCAGGGCGCCGTCGCCGATGACGGCGACCACCCTGCGGTACCGCTCGCCGCGCAGGTGCAGGGCCTTCGCTAGGCCGTCGGCGTAGGACAGGCTCGTCGAGGCGTGCGAGTTCTCCACCCAGTCGTGCTCGGACTCGCCGCGGTTCGGGTAGCCGGACACCCCGCCCTGCTGCCGCAGCCTGGCGAAGCCCGCCATCCGACCGGTCAGCAGCTTGTGCACGTAGGACTGGTGGCCCGTGTCCCAGACGATCGGGTCGGCCGGCGAGTCGAACACCCGGTGCAGCGCGATCGTCAGCTCCACGACGCCGAGGTTGGGACCGAGATGCCCGCCGTTGCGCGACACGGCCTCGATCAGGAACTCCCTGATCTCCCTGGCCAGCACGGGCACCTCAGCTGGCGTCAGCGCCTTGACATCTCGCGGACTCCAGATCGACTCGAGCAGTGTCATCTGGTGCGCTCCTCACGTCGCGGGCGCCGCCTGACGGCGCGTCCGGAACATTTGCACGACCCGCCGGATATGCACTCCTCCGGAGTCCGGGCTGACCGCCCCCAGGCAATGTGGCAAGGAGCGAACCCAACGAGTCTATTTCGCGCATGCCGCGGAGTCTGCCTGCGCTATGACGGTTGCGTCAGCACGGCGATATCGCCCCGCCGCCTCTCCCCGATCGCTAGTGTTCCCAAACCGGTCCGCTCGCCGCAGTTTCCCGGCCAGTCCCTATCTCCTTACGGAGGCGAATGTGAACAGCCGTCACCGCACCCGCCGCGGCTACCGGGTCGTCGGCTGGCTGGCGACCGTCGCGCTCGCAACTCCCGTGCTCACCGCCGCCAGCCGCCTCCCGGCGGCCGGGCTGCCACCATGGACGCTGAGGCTCGCGATTCATTACCTGCCGCCGGCCACCAACCGCAGCCAGTACGGCGTGGTGCTCGCCTGGCCAGGGCAGGCGTGATTCCCGGGCGCCGGCAAGGCAGCAGCGCCGCGCGGCAGCGCCGCGGAGGCATATCGCACCGGTTAGCCAGCCCATTAGCCAGCCCAGGAACCTCGCTGGCCTCGCTGGTCACTCACGTAAAGCCCAGGTGACTGACCCCGCGTATGGATGTGACACCCAGCACCTCTGATCGGTATGGGTGTCAGATCGATACCGGAGGGAAGTTGTGGCCGGCCAGGGCTGCGGCGTGTTTCGTCCGGATAATGGTCGACATGACCGCGACCACGGTCCGGCCGATGGGGGGCCGGGTGTGTGTGGTGACGGGCGCCAGCTCGGGCATCGGCAAGGCCACGTCCGTCGCGCTGGCCGGGCTCGGAGCGACCGTGGTTCTGGTCTGCCGGGACCGGGCTCGCGGCCAGGCCGCGATGGCCGACGTGGCGGCAGCCGCGGGCGAGACCGCGCGGCCATCGCTCGAACTAGCGGACCTGTCCTCGATGGAGCAGGTCAGGGCGCTCGCCGGAAGACTCGGGAAGCTGCCGGCCATCCGCGTGCTGATCAACAACGCAGGGCTGGTGGTCGCCAGGCGGCAACTGACCGCCGACGGCTTCGAACTCAGCCTGGCCGTCAACCACCTGGCGCCGTTCCTGCTCACGAACCTGCTCCTGCCCACGCTCACGGCCAGCGCGCCGGCCAGGGTCATAACGGTCTCGTCGATCGCGCACCGTGGCGCCATGCTCGATGTGGACGACCTGCAGTGCGAGCGCCGCTATCTCGCGATGCTGGCGTACGCCAACAGCAAGCTCGCCAACGTGCTGTTCACCAGGGAACTGGCAAGGCGGCTTGACGCCACCGAGGTCACCGCGAACTGCCTGCACCCTGGCACCGTGCGGAGCAGGTTCGGCGACACGGGCGCGCTCTGGCTCAGGCTAGGCCTCGCGGTCGGCGGCGGCGTGCTGCGCACGCCGGAGTCGGGTGCGAAGACGTCCGTGTACCTGGCCAGCGCGCCCGAGATGGCCGGCCAGACCGGCGGCTACTACGTCAATGCCAAGCGCAGGCGGCCATCCAGGAGGGCCCGCGACGACGACCTCGCCCGCCGGCTCTGGGAGGCCAGCGCCCGCCTGACGGGCCTGGCCACCTAACGCCCGCCCCGCCCGGGCCCCGCCCGAGTGAGTGGGCCATTCATTGCGGATTCTGCGGACTCTGCCGATGAATGGGCCGGTCAGTCGCGGCGCGGCGCCACCACGGCCGGCGCCGACCCTGCACCCGGCGGCGCCGGCTCGAGGTCCGCCGCCGTAATGCTCTTGTCCCGGCTGGCCAGCAGGCCGAAGGCGAACTGGCCGGCGCCGACGCCGAGCAGGATCACGACCGGGATCGTCCAGCTGCCGGTGGCCGAGTGCAGGAACCCGATCAGCAGCGGTCCTGCGCTGGCGAAGAGGTACCCAAGCCCTTGCGAGAACCCGGAGAGCGCGGCGGACGTGTGGCCGTCGGCTGCGCGCGCCGTGAACAAGAACACGCTCAGCCCGAACGCGCCGCCCTGTCCGAGCCCGAGCAGGCATACGAACAGCACCACGACGGAGTTCGGCGCGAACGCCGCTCCCGCCAGCCCGACCGCGATCAGGACGACCGCCGAACCTGCCAGCCATCGCTGGTCCCTGACCCGGTGCGCGAGAACAGGCACGATCAGTCCCGTGATCGCGTTGCCGACGTTCATGAGCGCGAGCAGGTTGCCCGCCGCGTCGGCGCTGATCCCGTGGTCCCTGAACATGGTCGGGAACCAGGACAGCGTGGCGTAGTAGGACAGGCTCTGCAGGCTCATGAACGCCATGACCTGCCAGGCAAGCGGCACCCTCGCCATCGCTAGTACGCCGCGCCTGCCAGCGGCCGACCCAGGCACGGTCTTGAACCTCAGCTGCGGCAGCCAGACGAGCACTCCCGCCAGCGCGGGCAGCGCCCACATGCCGAGGGTCAGCCTGACCGCGAGGCCAGAGCCACCGGAAGCCACCCCGCCTGCCGCCCCGAACACCGGCACGGCGATCACCGCGCCGATCACCGCTCCGGCCGTCAGCGTGCACAGGTACAGCCCGATCATCAGTCCGGCCAGGTCCGGCCTGCGCCGCTTGACCATGCTCGGCAGCAGGACGTTCACCAGCGCGATCGCGCAGCCAGCCACGATGGTGCCAGGGAAGAGCATGACCCCAGGCGCGGCCGAGCGTAGCCCGAGCCCGGCGGCGAGCAGCACCAGGGCGAGCCCGAGCACGCGCTCCTCGCCGATCCTCCTGGCGATCATCGGCGCCAGCCCGGAGAAGACGGCGAAGCTGAGGACAGGCATCGCGGCGAGCGCGGACTTGGTGGCCGTGGTCCAGCCAGCCGCGGCGGACATCTCGGGGTAGACGGGCGGCAGGCTGGTGATCGCCGCCCGCATGTTGAACGAGATCGCCAGGATGCCCGCGATCAGCAGCGCGCCGCCGGCCGCGAGACCGGCGGCGGCCCCGTCGCGGCCGTCTCCGCCCGCGACGGCGGTCCCTGCCTCGCTGCGCCCGCTCGTCACGGGCGACGGTCAGCCACTGGCCAGCAGGGAGCGCAGCACGTACTGCATGATCCCGCCGTGCCTGTAGTAGTCGGCCTCGCCTGGCGTGTCGATCCGCACGATCGCCGTGAACTCCTTGCCGTCCGCGGAGACCGTCACCTCACGAGGTGCCTGGCCGGCGTTGATGGCCTCGATCCCGGTGATGTCGAAGACCTCGTGTCCGGTGAGGCCGAGGGACTTCGCGCTCTCGCCCGGCTTGAACTGGAGTGGCAGCACGCCCATCCCGATGAGGTTCGACCGGTGGATCCGCTCGAACGACTCGACCAGGACCGCGCGGACTCCGAGCAGCGCCGTGCCCTTCGCGGCCCAGTCCCGCGAGGACCCTGACCCGTACTCCTTGCCGCCGAGCACGATCAGGGGCGTGCCCTCGTCGAGGTACGCTCGCGACGCCTCGTAGATCGACGTCTGCTCGCCCTCGGGGAGCTTGAGCGTCACGCCGCCCTCGGTACCGGGCGCGAGCAGGTTGCGGAGCCTGATGTTGGCGAACGTGCCGCGGATCATGACCTCGTGGTTGCCGCGCCGCGACCCGTAGCTGTTGAAGTCCCGCCGCTCGATCCCGTGGCTGGTCAGGTACTGCCCGGCCGGGCTGTCTGACTTGATCGCTCCGGCCGGCGAGATGTGGTCGGTGGTGACCGAGTCACCGAGCATCGCGAGCACCCTGGCGCCGTGAATGTCGGTAGCCGGCTCGGGCTCGGCGGGCATGCCGTCGAAGTACGGCGGGCGCCGCACGTACGTCGACGACTCATCCCACGCGAACACCTCGCCGGGCGGCACGTCCAGCTCCTGCCACCGCTCGCCACCGGCGAAAACGTCCGCGTAGTCGCGACTAAACATTTCAGGCGCAACACAACCGCTGACGACCTCTTCGACCTCAGCCGGCGACGGCCAGACGTCGCTCAGATAGACCGGCTTTCCGTCGGACCCGGTGCCGAGGGGCTCTGTCGTCAGGTCGATGTCCATGGTCCCGGCGAGCGCGTACGCCACCACGAGTGGCGGCGAGGCGAGGTAGTTCATCTTGACGTCCGGGTTGATCCGGCCCTCGAAGTTCCTGTTGCCTGACAGCACCGACACGACAGCGAGGTCGTTCTCCGCGACCGCCGCGCTGATCGCCTCGGGCAGCGGGCCTGAGTTGCCGATGCAGGTCGTGCAGCCGTATCCGACGAGGTTGAAGCCGAGCTTCTCCAGGTACGGGGTCAGTCCGGCCCGCTCGTAGTAGTCCATGACCACCTTGGAACCAGGGGCGAGCGTGGTCTTGACCCACGGCTTGCGGTTCAGGCCGGCCTCGACCGCCTTGCGCGCCAGCAGCGCCGCGCCGACCATCACGAACGGGTTGGATGTGTTCGTGCACGAGGTGATCGCGGCGATGACCACGGAGCCGTGGTCGACGGTCGTCTCGGTGCCGTCCTCCAGCGTGACCCGCGCGAGCGATGACGGCCGCTCGCCCAGCCCGCCGGACACCGGGTCAGAGGCCGGGAACGTGCCGGCGATCCCGTTGTCCAGGCTCGGCGCGTGGACGTAGGCGCCGAGCGCGTCGCGGAAAGTCTGCTTCGAATCGGTCAGCGCGACCCTGTCCTGCGGCCGCTTCGGCCCGGCCAGTGACGGCACCACCGTGGACAGGTCGAGCTCGAGCTGCTGGGAGTACCTGGTGGCGCCGGCGGCGGGCTCGTGCCACAGGCCCTGCTCCTTGGCGTAGGCCTCGACCAGGGTTACCTGCTCGGCGGGCCGGCCGGTCAGCCGCAGGTAGGTCAGCGTCTCGTCGTCGATCGGGAAGATCGCGCAGGTGGAGCCGAACTCCGGGCTCATGTTGCCGATCGTGGCGCGGTTCGCGACGGGCACAGCGGCGACGCCCTCGCCGTGGAACTCCACGAACTTGCCGACCACGCCGTGCCGCCTGAGCAGCTCGGTGATGGTCAGGACAAGGTCAGTGGCGGTCGCGCCGGATGGCAGCTCGCCCGTCAGCTTGAACCCGACGACCTTGGGGATCAGCATCGAGATCGGCTGGCCGAGCATGGCCGCCTCGGCCTCGATGCCGCCGACGCCCCAGCCGAGCACGCCGAGGCCGTTCTCCATCGTGGTGTGCGAGTCGGTGCCGACGCACGTGTCCGGGTAGGCGGCCTGAGCGCCGTCGGCGTCCTGCACCTTCATGATGACCCTGGCCAGGTGCTCGATGTTCACCTGATGCACGATGCCGGTGCCAGGAGGCACGACGCGGAACTGACGCAGCGCCTGCTGGCCCCAGCGCAAGAACGCGAACCGCTCGGAGTTGCGCTGGAACTCGAGCTCGACGTTGCGGTCGAACGCGTCAGGGCGGCCGAAGATATCGGCGATCACCGAGTGGTCGATCACGAGCTCGGCAGGGACCAGCGGGTTAATCTTCTCCGGGTCACCGCCCAGGTCACGCATCGCCTCCCGCATGCTGGCGAGGTCCACGACGGCCGGGACGCCGGTCAGGTCCTGCATGATCACGCGAGCCGGGCTGAACTGGATCTCGGTGTCAGGTTCGGCGACCGGATCCCAGCCGGCCAGCGCCCTGATGTGGTCGGCCGTGACGTTGGCGCCGTCCTCGGTCCGCAACAAGTTCTCCAGCAGGATCTTCAGGCTGAACGGCAGGTCCGCCGATCCTGGCACAGCGTCGAGCCGGTAGATCTGGTAGCTGCTCCCGCCCGCGGTCAGCGTGCCGCGAGCACCGAAGCTGTTCGCTGTCATGACCCTGTCCTTCCCTGTTTGCTGGACCGCGCGCGTCGGACTAGCCGCCGCGCGGCCGGCTGGGGCTTCGTGGACCGGCGGACGCGTCCTAGCGCAATCCTGCCCCAGCGCTCCAGTGGCCCGGCCGCCAGCCCGACCTACCCGAGTCACCAGGAATACTCAGAACGCACAAAGTATCTCGATATCAAGTTACTTTGCCAGCGTAACGATCAAAGTATCTCGATGTCAAGCTACTCGGGCTGGATGTCCGCCAGCCGCGACCGACACCAGGTCGGCGGCGGTAGAACGAGCCAGCAGCCGGACCGCCCGGGCGGCCGGAGAC
>DASUHI010000137.1:0-6758 GCA_036273575.1 Streptosporangiaceae bacterium
AGCTTCCTGTCGTGCGCGATCGCCAGGAACAGGCCGCTGGCCTGGTCAGACCACTGCACCCAGTTCGGGTTCGGCGCGTAGGTCACGACCGGCACCTGCACGAAGTGCACGTTCCGCAGCCGCATCGTGCGCAGCCGCTGAACCAGCGCGATCATGTCGCTCTGCCGCAGCCCGCTGTCGGTGGTGAGGGACGCGGCTATGTCGCGGACGATACTGAAGACCTTCGCCGGGTCTCCCAGCAGGCCGGTGTGCTTCACCTTCTGCGCGACGGACGCCATCAGGAACTGGTCGCGCTGGATCCGCTCCAGGTCAGAACCGGCGCCGATGTACCGCACTCGCCAGTACGCCAGCGCCTCGGCGCCGCCCACGTGGTGGATCCCGGCCGTCAGGTGCAGCTTCGACCGCTTGTCGTGGATCGGGAAGGGCAGGCAGATCCGCACCCCGCCCAGGTCGTTGATGACGTGCTCGAACCCGGTGAAGTTCAGCTCGGCGAAGTGATCGAGCCTGATGTGCGTGGTGTGCTCGATGGTTTTCCACAGGCAGCCTGGCCCGCCATTGCTGAAAGTCTCGTTGATCTGCTCGATCTGCCCGGGCTGCGCGGCCTGCCCTGGCGATCCCTGTTCCGGCGGGCACGCGAGCACCGGCACGACCGAGTCACGCGGGATGCTCACCACCACGGCCCGCCTGAGGCCAGGGGACAGGTGCAGGACCATGATGGTGTCCGAGCGCTGCCCCGTGACGTGCTTGCCGAACTTGGCGTTCTTGCCGCGGCGCGTGTCAGAGCCGATCACGAGGATGTTAAGCGCGTGGTTGTAGCTGCGCGGCCGGTGCCCCAGGCCGGTCACCTTCACCTGGTGGATCTTGCCGAACACGTCGCGGTACACCGCGTACGCGGTCAGCGCGCCACCGACGAGGACGACGGCGACGACCGCGGCTACCCAGCCAAGCACGCGGGGCGCGCGCCGTCGTTGCGGCGCGTTACCCGTGGTAACTGGCTGGTCGTCCCCGTTGCCCATGGCTCTTGCCTGGGGTTCTTGCCCGAGCGGGCGCTCTTAACCGCGAGGTGTAATCAGCCCGAGCTCGAGAAAGCGCTGCCGTAACCCTTGCACTCGTTCGTGCTACCGCGGTAGCCGCCGAACTTGCCGGTGAGGTTGCCTACCGGCTGCGAGGGCGGGGGCGCAAGCTGCTTGAAGTCCGACCCGAGTATGAGCGTCACGTCACCCGCGGCGAGCGAGCTGACCTCGTGCAGGCTGGCGTTCTTCAACTGAGCCGCGAGCGTCCTGGCGGCGGCGAGGTCCGCCGGCCCGCCGTACTCGACGACCGACGTGGTGTAGCTGTAGTCGGGAGCGCCGCTCGAGGTGGTGGCGCCGGCGGTGCTGAGGATGTGGAAGCCGCGCGAGCTCAGCGCCGTCGCGGTGACGCCTGCGATGCCCTGCACCCCCGAGCCGTTCAGCACGTTGACGCTGACCTTGTCGGCGCTGATCAGTTTCGGCGCAGGGGCTGCCTTCTTGGTTCCCCTGCCGCTCTTTCCGCTGGCGCCTTCGTTGTGCACGGCGTGGTCGCGCTCGATGTCGTCGAACAGCTTCGGTGTTTGTGCGGGGTCGAACTCCACCCAGTTGGGGTTGGCCGGATAGGTGATCGTCGGAACCTCGATGAACTGAATCGACTTCTTCGAGATGCCGCTGAGGCTCCTGCCGATGTGCACGATGCGGGACGGCGTCAGCCCGGCGTCGGTGGTCAGCGCGTGGGACTGGGAGATGGCGTTGATGATCGACCATGTCTTGGAGAGGCTGTTCAAGACGCCGGTGTTGAGGATCTTGTGCACCAGGCCGACCATCAGCAACTGGTCCCGCTGGATCCGCTGCAGGTCAGAGCCCAGCCCGAAGCCCTCGCGCAGCCGCCAGAACTGCAGCGCCTTCCGCCCCTTGAGCACGTGCCGCCCTGCCGTCAGCTGGAGCCGGTCGTAACTCGTCCTGTGGATCGCGGTGGGCAGGCACACCGGGACGCCGTTGAGGTCGTTGATCACGCTGACGAAGCCGGTGAAGTTGAGCTGGACGAAATCGTCCAGGTGAATACCCGTGGTGTGCTCGATCGTCTTCCACAGGCAGTTGGCCCCGCCGTCGGCGAAGGTGGCGTTGATCTGCTCGACCGATCCCGGCGCCGCCGCCTGCCCAGGGAACCCGCCCGGCTCGGACGGGCACGAGTACACCGGTACCACCGAGTCGCGCGGGAAGCTCAGCACCGTGATGCGGCCGCCACCCGGCGAGATGTGCGCGACCATCACAGTGTCCGAGCGCTGCCCCGGGTCGTAGCCGCCGAGCTTGGCGTTGCGTCCAGACCTGCTGTCCGAGCCTATGACGAGGATGTTCAGCGCGCTGTTCAGCTTGGGCGGGCGCTTGCCGAGGCCCTTGATCTGCTCGTGCTTGATGCCGTCCAGTACCGACCGGTACTTCGCGTAGCCGTAGAGCGTGCCGCCGACCAGGATCACCGCCAGGCCGATCGCTGCCCAGCCGATCAGCATCATGCCGAGCGAGTAGCGGCGGGGACCAGGATGGCGGCGCATCGCCGTGCGCGACATCATGGTCCTCCGGGCGGTGTGTTGAGCCGGGCCGAGCGGCGGCGGGCCGTCGGTTTCCGGCCCATGGTACGCCGTCGGCAGCGGAAAAAACGCCACTAAGCATCACACCGGAGTGCCGCGGGCGGCTTCACGACGGTCCGGACCTGCGGACACGCGGCCATGAAACAATCGTCCTGATTTGTGTTCTGGGCAGAATCCGGCGGCGCGATCTGGGCGCATCGCCCTCCAGCCTCATACAGTGGTCGCGTGGGTCCCCCGAATCCGCGATCTGGGCAGACCGGTGCCGATTCGCCTGTTCCGGCGCCCAGTCACCGGGCGGCACGCGAGCCGGCTCAGCCACCGCGGACCCTGACCGTGCGGCTGCCCCGGTTGCCGAAGATCTTGCTGCCGTTCGCACTCGTGCACACCGAGCCAGACCCCGTCGCCAGGCGGGCCGACCGCGAGCGGCGCGCGGCCCGCGTCGCTGAGCAGGCGGGCCTCGGGTTCGCCAGGCTCACGATCCTTCCGGTGATCGTCGTGGCGGCCTGGCTGGTGCCCGGCTTGCCCCTGCTGCTCGGCGGCGTCTTTGACCCCGTCCCCGAGCTGTTGATCGCCGCGCCGCTGGCCACCGCGCTAGCCGTCAACCTGCTGCACAGGGTCCCCGGACAGTGGCCGGCGACCCTGCCCGCAGGGGCGCCTCAGAGCGACTGGCGTGCCGCGCTCGGGATCGCCGGGACGGTGGCGACCGCCGCGGGGTTCGGTGCCTGGCAGCTGGCGCTGAACTCGCCGTCGGTGATCGCTGCCCGGATGCCTGGTGCGTACTTCCAGGTCGGCTACTGGATCGCCCAGCACGGGTCGCTGCCCATCCCCGGCTCGCTCGGAGCGTTCGGCGGCGCGCACGCCGGGCTGCGGCTGGCGAGCATCGGGTTCGCCGCGCAAGGCCATTCTGTGGTCCCCAAGGTCACGCCGGGGCTGCCGATGCTGCTGGCCGGCGGGTTCTGGACGAGCGGCACGGGCGGCGGCGCGGTGATCGGGCCGGTGCTCGGCGCCCTGGCCGTGCTCTCGTTCGCCGGCCTCGTCGGCCGGCTGGCCGGCCGCCAGTGGGCGCCGGCGGGCGCGCTCGTGCTCGCGCTTACCCTGCCCGAGCTGTACACCAGCAGGGACGCCTTCAGCGAGACGGCCGTGCAGGTGCTGCTCTTCGGCGGGCTGAGCCTGGTCATCGACGCGCTGACGGTCAGCAAGGCCGGCGCGCCTGTGCCGGTCGGCCCCCGCCGGGAGCCAGCCAGCGCCGCGGGCAGCGGCGGGGCCAATCACGGACCCGCGGTCTCGCTGGGCAAGGCGGGCTCTGACGAGACGGCGCATGCCACCCGACCGGGCGCGACAGACGGTGCGGACGACGCGAATACGGCGCCGCTACCTGCCGTTCCGGCACCCGCGTCAGGCCCGTTCTCGCGGCTGCGCGCGATCAGGGACCTGTCGTCGCGCGCCGCGAACGCGCTGACGGCCGAGGCGATCCTCGCCGGGCTTGGTGGGCTGGCGCTGGGCCTGACCAGCCTGCTGAGTCTGACCTCGCTGCCCTACCTGGTGCCTGTGATCCCCGTCGCCGGCGTGCTCCTGGCGGCCAGGCGAACGGTCGCGGTTTTGTTCTCCCTAGGGCTTGTTGCCGGCTGCGCGTACGGCATGGCCGGCGCGTACTTGCTCGCCCGGCCTCCCGCCGGGCCGCAGACGATGCCGCTCAAGGTGATCGGTCTCGTAGCGGGCGGGCTGGTGCTGCTGACGCTCGCGGCGGTGCTGCTGGCGCGCGTGCCGCGCGTGCGCAGGCTGGCCGGCGGCTTCGTCGGCAGCCGCCCGCTGAGGTGGCTGCCCGGGCTCGCGAGCGCGGCGGTCGTGGCCGGCCTCGTGTGGTTCGCGATCCGGCCGTACCTGCAGACCGTCAGGGGAGTCCTCGGGCCCGGCGTGGTCCGCTATGTGGCGACGCTGCAGCGGATCGCCGGCCTGCGGGTCGACCCGACGCGCCTGTACTGGGAAGACACCCTGTACTGGGTGATCTGGTACGCGGGCATCGCGACCGTGTTGCTCGGCGGCTTCGGCGCCGCGATCCTGATCCGGCGGTGCGTGCGCGACCTGCTGAGCCGGCGGGACGCGAGCTTGAACTGGGCGCTGCCGCTGGTCATCATCCTCGGCGGAACGGCGGCCGTGCTCTGGCAGCCGTTCACCGTGCCCGATCAGCCGTGGGCGAGCCGGCGGCTGGTTCCCGTCGTGATTCCCGGGCTGATCCTGCTCGCGACCTGGGCCGCCGCATGGCTCACGCTGAAGGCCAGACAGCGTGGCGCCGGTGCCGCGACCGCGGCCGTTGTCGGCGCGTTCAGCATCGGGGCGATGTTGCTGCCGTCCGTGAGCACGTCGTTCGGCTTCGGTCTCACCCACGCGGGAACCCGCGGCGGCCTGCAACCGACCGCGGGCGGGCTGGCCCAGCACAGCGTCGGGGCACACGAGGCGGACGCGGTGCGCGGCGTGTGCTCGGTCATCGGGCGCTCGTCGGCCGTGCTGATCGTGGACCGGCGGATCGCCGCGGACTTCAGCCAGGCCATCAGGGGGATGTGCGGCGTGCCGGTCGCGTGGGTGGGGCCGAAGGCGCCGGCGTCGACGGTGCAGGCGGCGCTCGCCGGGATCGCCAGGTCCGGGCGTCGGGCCGTTCTGCTCGGGGACAGTCCGCAGGAGACGGGGCTGTACGGCGGAGCGCCGACGCTGATCATGAACCTCGTGACCACGCAGTACCCGCACGAGTTGACGCAGCCGCCTGGCGCGCCGTGGCGGGCGAGGTACCGGATCTGGATGACCTCACCTGGCGCGCCGAACGCCGGGGTGTGATCTTTGCGCACGGCTTGCCGGGATGTGGTTTTCTAGCTGGATCGTTTGCTTAGGCTGGTCTGGTGCCTGCTCAGGCGACGCGTCCGGCTCGTGCTCGTGCGGTTCGTACGCGGCGGCTGTGTGCAGCGGCCGCTGCGGCAGCCGTCGCGGCGGCCGGGTGCGCGAGCGCGGGCGTTCAGCCAGGCGGTGCTCAGGGTGGCACTGCAAGTGCGGCCAGGCCGTCATCCCGGCCACACACGGCGAGCACCAGCCCCGCGTCCGGCCCCGTCACCCTGGCGTTCGCCGGCGATGTGCACTTCACCGGCAGGACGACGAAGCTGCTGCGGCACCCCTCGGCCGCGTTCGGCCCGATCGCGTCCCTGCTCAAGTCCGCCGACCTGACCATCGTCAACCTGGAGACGGCCGTCACGTCGCGTGGCAGGCCGCAGCCGAAGCTCTACCACTTCCGTACCAGGCCCGCCGCGTTCGTCGCACTGCGCGACGCAGGCGTCGACGTCGCCAACATGGCGAACAATCACGTGCTCGACTACGGGCGGACCGGCCTGGCCGACACGCTCGCCGCGGCCAGGCACGCGCACTTTCCCGTGCTCGGCATCGGCCGTGACGCCGCGGCGGCGTGGTCGCCGTACGTGGTGACCGTTCGCGGCCTCAGGATCGCGTTCGTCGGCGTTTCGCAGGTCGCCGAGCTGGCGCCGACGTGGGTAGCGACCAGCCGGCGGTCAGGCGAGGCCAACGCGATCAACCTGCGCCGCACGCTCGCCGCGGTCCGCGCTGCGAAGAAGGTCGCCGACGTCGTGGTCGTGATCATGCACTGGGGCACCGAGGGTCAGGCGTGCCCAGACGCGAATCAGCTCGCGCTCGCGCCGAAGCTGGCCAGGGCGGGCGCGAACATCATCGTCGGCTCGCACGCGCACGTCCTGCAGGGGTCGGGCTGGCTGGGCCGGACGTTCGTGGCCTACGGCATGGCCAACTTCCTGTGGTGGGAGGCCTCCTACAGCACAAGCACCGGGGTGCTGCTGCTCACGCTGCACAGGGACGGCCCGCTGAGCGCCCACTTCGTCCCGGCGACCGTGTCAGGCACCGGCCAGCCCATTGTCGACAAGGGCCGTGCGGCCCGGTGGGCGCTGGCGCACTACCGGAGCCTGCGATCCTGCACCCTGCTGAGGGCACATCCGCCGTCGTAGGGGCGCCGCTTGCCTGCAGATTTGCCTGCGGGTGGCGATGCTCGTAGAGTAGAGAGACCGACGCGGGGTGGAGCAGCTCGGTAGCTCGCTGGGCTCATAACCCAGAGGTCGCAGGTTCAAATCCTGCCCCCGCTACCAGTTCAGAG
>DASUHI010000138.1:0-10119 GCA_036273575.1 Streptosporangiaceae bacterium
CCTCGGCCCGATCGCACGGCACTGGCTCGGCAGGGCCGAGGCCAGCCTGCATGCCCTCCAGCCGGCTCCGGCGCCCGCCTGCCGTATGACCCGTCCACAGATCCTGGGCGGCGGCACGCGAAAGGCGGCGGTACGGTGACCCGCACGGACGGCCGCGCGCGTGACGGGAAGGTGGCCGGGCCAGATCGGCCGGCGGCAACCGGCACAGACCAGCGCGACGGCGGCGAACCGGATGCCCGGTTCACATTCGCCAACGAGCGCACGTTCCTGGCCTGGAACCGCACTGCCCTGGCTCTCGTCGTCGCAGGGCTCGCGATCGCCCAGTTGCTGCCGCCCTTCTCCGGCCTGCCCTGGGGACGTCACCTGCTGGCGGTCCCGCTCATAGCCCTGGGCGCGGCTCTCGCCGGCGCCAGCTATCTCGAGTGGCGGCGCAACCAGCGGGCGCTGCGCAGCGGGATGCCGCTGCCACGGTCGCATCTGCCGCGGATCCTGGCGGCCTCCATCGGCGCGATGGCCATCGTCGCGGCGACGCTCAGCCTGATCGCGTGGCTCAAGTGAGGCATCCCGACCGGCCTGCCGGCCCAGCCGCTCCCGACATGGAGGAGGCCGACCCTGGGCTGGCCGCGGAGCGTACCGGCCTGGCGTGGATCCGCACCGCGATCTCGTTCGCGGCCGTGGGGGGCGTGCTGCTCAAGACCGCGCCCCTGGCTGGCGTGCTCGTGCTGGGGATGAGCGCGCTGGTCTGGAGCCTCGGCCGCCTGGCACCGGGGACCGATCCGGTCCCCGGCACGCGCCACAGCCAAAAGCTCTTGCTGGTCACCGCCACGGTCGCCGTCGTGTCCTCGGTCGCCCTCATGCTTGTCCTGCTGAACGGGCCGGCCGCGGCGCTCAGATGAACAGCGTGATGTCGGCCTTCGCGGCCATGTCGATGAAGCTGGCTGCGCCGAGGACCGGCTGCAGGCCGTCCACGAAGTCTTCGGTCGCCAGCCCGTAGAGATCCATCGTCATCTGGCAGGGGTGCAGCCGCACGCCGCACTCCAGCGCCAGCTCTAGCAGCTCGCCCGGGCTCGCCACCTTGTACTGCCTCGCCAGCTTCTTGATCATCCGGGTCCCCATCCCGGCGAAGTGGATCTTGCCAAGCTTCAGGTGGTCGGTGCCGCCCCGGTCGACAAGCGATTCGCCCTTCTGCATCCAGTTCTTGCCGGTGATCCGCTTGGAGTTCTTCTGCAGCACACGCAATCCCCAGAACGTGAAGAAGACGCAACCTCAAGGCCGGAGGCAGCGCCCGTCGTGGCCAGGATGAGGGTCGGCCATACCCGGTCCAGGTCGCCGCTCCAGCAGATGATGGCCATCCGCTTGGGCTGCTCTTCCTCGGCAACCGATACGGCAGCGGAATCGTCAGTTACCTGCGTCACTGTCTCTCCTTGTTGTTCAGTCCGCGCATCGGTAGCAGCGGATGCCTTGCTCGTCGATCAGGTCCCGGTACGCCGCAAAGGCGGCCTGGGCGTCGACCAGGTGCCCCCGCTCGCCGGCCAGGTCGGCGGGGCGCAGCCTGGCCATCCAGCCGGCCCCATAGGGATCGCGGTTGGCGATGGCGACGTCCGCGGCGAACTGCCGGTCGTTGACCTCGACGAGTTCGCCGGTCAGCGGCGTTGGGAACGGGCCGACCCACTTGGCGCTCTCGATCACCGCGACCGACCGGCCGCGGGCGTAGCTGCGGCCCGTCCTCTTCCAGCTGACCTGAACGATCCGCCCGCCCATCGTCTGGGCGATGTCGGTCATCCCGAGTTCGGCGGTGCCTGCATTCAGCCGGACCCAGACGTTCATGCCGACGTCGTACAGCAGGTCGTCGGGTACGACGCAGCCGTGCCAGAGGAGGTCAGTCATGCCCGGTCACCCGCCGCAGGCGATCCCTTCGGCATCGAGGAACTGCCGGTAGGCGTCGACGCCCTCGGGGCCGGACGCGAGGTCGCGGACTTCGGCGTCCCAGTCCGTCGGCCGCAGCCTGGCCACCCAGCCCGCTCCGTAGGGATCGGAGTTGATCAGGCCGGGCGAGGACTCCAGCGCGGCGTTGACCTCGGCGATCTCGCCGGACACCGGCGCGGGAACGGGGCCGACCCACTTACCGCTCTCAACCGTCGCGATGCTCTTGCCGCGGGCCAGCGCCCGGCCGGGCTTCTTGACGGTGACGGCGATGATCGACTTCGCCAGGTGCTGCGCGACGTCCGTCATCCCGACCGTCACGAGATCGCCCTCCTTGCGCGCCCACACGTGCTTGTCGATCACGTAGAGCAGGTCATCGGGAATGTCGCAGTCATTGACCTGGGCCATCGCTCGCCTCCCGTCCCGTATGCTCGGCCGCCAGGTGATGGACGAGCATGTCAAAGGCGACCATGCGGATCTCGCGCCCGAATGCCTCGACGAACTCAGGATCGCGCGCGGCCTTGCGCATGAGGTGCTCGTACCGCTCGCCGCACGCCGGACAGGTGACCTCGTAACGGACCTTTCCTTTGTGTTCGGCGGTGCGGACCTGGTCGCCGTGTCGCTCACCGAGATGGGCATGCAGCGTCCGCGGGCCGGCCTCGGCATCGCACCAGGGGCATCGCATACCTTCTGCTCCCTACACGGTCTCGAGCGCGGTCACCGCGCGGCGGGCTCGGTCCACCAGCTGAACGAGGTCAATGACCGTGATCCTGTCCTGGTTGCCGGTGGTCTTGACCGCGTCGGCGTACATGACGAAGTCCTTCGGGCAGGCCACCACGAAGTGGTCGACGCCGAGGGCGACCGCCTCCCGGATCCTGCTCTCGCTCGGCCGTTCGGCCTGCTCAGGACCGGTCATCCAGATCCGCCCGCCGCCCGCACCGCAGCAGAACGTGTTCAGCCCGTGCCTCGGCATCTCCACCAGCTCGCAGCCGAGCGCGGCAAGCACCTGCCGCGGCGGACCCGTCAACCGGTTGTGCCTGGCCAGATAGCACGGATCGTGGTAGGTGACTCGCATTCCCAGCGGATCGACCGGGATCGAGCCGTCAGCCAGCAGCCTGCCGAGCAGCTGCGAGTAGTGCAGTACCGGCTTGTCCAGTCCGAACGCCGGATATTCATTGCGCAGCGTGTTGAACGAATGCGGGTCTGTGGTGAAGATCTCGTCGAAGCTGGCACCGCGGAGTGCTTCCATGTTCTGCTCGGCGAGCATCTGGAACAGGCCTTCCTCGCCGATCCTGCGGACGTCGTTGCCGTCGTCGCGCTCGCTGTCGAAGAGCAGCCCGAAATCGACGCCCGCGTCCCGCAGGATGCGGGCCAGGCTGCGACACAGGACCTGGAGGCGCTCGTCGAAGGAGGCGAAGTCGCCGACGAACCACAGCGACTTCACCGGCTCCTTACGTGCGTCCTTGACCGCGAACCCGAGTTCCTTCGTCCACCGGGCACGCATCCTGCCTGACTTGCCGAATGTGTTGCCTTGCGTGGCTGCGTTCTGCAAGACCTGCTGGATGGCAGGCTCGATGTCACCTGCGTCGACGAGCTGGCGTCGCAGGTGCACGATCGTGTCGACGTGCTCGATGTCCACCGGGCACTGCTCGACGCATGCGCCGCAGGTGGTGCACGACCAGAGCACGTCGCCGCCGATGACCTGCGCTGGCTCGCCGTCGCCGGACATCAACCCGTCCCGCAGGCCCATGATGAGCAGCTTGGGCGAGAGCGGCTGGCCGCTGTTCCACGCCGGGCATGCGGACTGGCACCTTCCGCACTCGGTGCAGGTCAGAGCGTCGAGCCGCTGCTTCCAGGTGAGCAGCTCCAGCTGCGGCGCATCGGCCGGCGCGGCCGGCGGGAGCTCGCCAAGCGCCGCCAGCGCTCTGGGCCGCCGCGAGAACGCCACGTTCAGCGGCGCCATCACGATGTGCAGGTGCTTGGAGTAGGTGACGAAGACCGCGAAGCCCATGATCACCGCGACGTTGGCGAGTAGTAGGACGGTCTCGGTCACCGAGTTGGCGCCGTGCCCGAGCGGCCGCAGCCAGGCGGCCACGGCGTGCGACGCGAACGCGGCCCGGCCGTAAGGGAAGTCGCCGGTGTCGACCTGCGCCGCCCGGTAGCCGAGCAGCGTGATCATCACCAGGGCTATCATGCCCAGCGTGATCCAGGCGGCGGTGGTGTGCGAGCCGTAGAACCGGGACGCGCGGCCGCGGCGCTGCGGTGACTCGATCAGCCTGGTGACGGTGAACACCGCGAGGCCGGCCAGCACGATGATGGTGAACAGGTCCTCGATGAAACCGAGCGCACCGGCGTGCCCGATCAGCGGGATCGCGAAGGTCTTGCTGATGAACGTGTCGCCAAGCGCCTCGATGATCGTGAACAACAGGATCAGGAATCCCCAGAACACCAGCGCGTGCGGCACCCCTGACCGCCACCGCTTGAACAGCTTGCGCTGGCCGATTACCTCGGCAAGTTCCGCGGCGAGCCTGGCTGGCGCGCCGGCCAGCCGCCCGGGCGCGGGCTGTCCTGACCTGACCAGCCGGGCGAGCCAGGACAGCCGCACGCCGGCCAGGCTGAGCCCGGCGAGCACGATGAGCGCGCCGAGGATGATCCGCGTGGTCACTGGTCCAGCTTCTCGGTGAGCGCCGGGACGAGGTCGAACAAATCGGCCGTCGTTCCGT
This sequence comes from Streptosporangiaceae bacterium, assembly GCA_036273575.1. GTDB lineage: Bacteria > Actinomycetota > Actinomycetes > Streptosporangiales > Streptosporangiaceae > Chersky-822. Next base: position 4,647 of record DASUHI010000138.1, read on the forward strand.
AGTGGGCGACGTCGAAGATCGGCGCGTTCGCGTCGGTGTTGCACGCGATGACCAGTTCGGCGTCCCTCATGCCTTCCAGGTGCTCGGGCGCGCCGGAGATACCGAACGCCAGGTACGCCTTTGGCTTGACCGTCAGGCCGGACTTACCGACCTGCCGCGTCTTCGGCAGCCAGCCCGCGTCGACCACGGGACGCGAGGCCGACAGCGGCACGCCCAGCGCATCGCCCAGGTCCTGCACCAGCTCGATGTTGTCCTCAGACTCGATCCCGCGGCCGACAGAGACCAGCAGCTCAGCGGTGGTGATGTCCACGTCGCCGCCCTGCGGCTCGGTCACCTGCACCAGGCTCATCGCCAGCTCATCGAGCTCGGCGGGCGGCGTGACTTCTGCGATCTCGGGCGCACGGTCGCCGCGGCCCGCGGCCGCCGGGAATGCCCCGCCGATCACCGCGGCGATGCCGTGCTCGCCGGGCAGCTCGAGCTCGGCAAGGACCTTGCCGCCCAGGATCTGCGCCGTGGCGACGACCGCGCTGTCGGCCACGTCCAGCGCCACGACGTAGGCCGCCAGCGGCGCCCGCCAGCGCACCGAGAGCGCGGCGGCAAGGTCCAGGCCGGGCGTCGCGCAGGTGGTCAGGACGAGCCGTGGTGACCGCTCGGCGACGACGGCTAGCAGCGCTACCTCGCTGGCCTGCGGCAGGTACTGCGCCAGCGCCGGATGATCGACGCTGACCACGACGTCGGCGCCGCCCAGCTGGCCGGCCAGGTCGCGCGGGCCGAGCAGTGCGACCTCGGCCGTGCCGCCGAGCGCGGCCGCCAGGCCACGAGCGGCTCCGAGCAGCTCATACGTGCTGTCGGAGATCTGCTTGCCGTCGTGCTCGGCGAGCACGAGCACCGCGTTGCTCATCGCACCTTCACCCCTTTACCAGGCCGCGGCCGCGGAGCAGGCCCACGATCGCCTCGGCCACGTCGTCCGTGCTGCCGGTCAGCATCTCTGCGCGGCTGGTCCGCTCGGGCCGGAACATCCGGCGCACCACGGGCGCGGGAGCCCCGCGGGATGGCTCGGCGGCCACCTCGCGCAGGCCGCCGGCCTGCATCGCCTGCCTGACCCTGCTGATCGGCGCGTAGCGCGGCGCCTGCCGTGCCGCCTGCACCCCGATCACGGCAGGCAGCCGCACCGCGAGCTCGTGCACCCGGCCGCCCGCGAACTCCTGACGCGCGGTGATCGCACCGTCGGTGGCCGCGATCCCGACCACGACCGAGACGTGCGGCCAGCCGAGGCGGGCGGCGAGCATGGGCGGCAGCTGGCCGTCCAGGTCATCCGCCGCCTGCACTCCGGTCACCACCAGGTCCGCGGGTTCCGAAGCGAGGTAGCTGGCCAGCAGCGCCGCCCGCTCCCCGGTCAGGACCGGCTCGCCTTCGCCGCCGGTGATCTTGACGGCGGCGTCGGCGCCCTTGGCGATCGCCGTGTAGAGCGCCTGGTCGATGTCGGGGTCGCTGGCCAGGCCGGCCGCCACGACCTCCGCGCCATTGGCGTCCTTGATGAGGAGTGCCTCCTCGAGCGCCTGCGCGTCCCACTCACTGACGACGAACGCGAGGAATTCACGGTCAATGCCGGTCTCATCGGCAGTGAGCTCGATCTCCTCGACGAGATCGGGAACTGCTTTGATAGGCACAACAATGCGCACGTCTGACTCGCCTCCTATTCGAGAATGTCGTCCAGCCTGAGCTGCCGCCTGACCTCGTCCAGGTCGGCCGCCGACGGCAGGAACGGGTAGTCGCGGAACGGCTCGGCCGGGCGGTAGGACCCGTATGGCCTGGTGCAGCCAGGCTGGCCTTGCTCGCCTGGACAGCCGTTCGTCATGAAGGCGACGCCCTGCCTCACGACCGCGTCCACCGCGGACCTGCTGGCCCGCAACCTGGCCAGGGCACCGTCGGCATCGAAGTCAAACTGGCCGGCGGTGTAGCCCTCGGTCTCGATGAGGTGCTTCGCGAGCTGGACGCGGCGCCAGCGGACGAGCGCGGACTTGGGGTGGCCGGCCATCCGCGAGCCGGGCTCGGGGTTGAAGCAGAACAGGTAGGAGAAGACCTGCTGATCGCGGAGCGTGGCAAAGATCTCGATCAGGTCCTGGTCGGTCTCGCCGAGGCCGACCAGGGTGTGCACATTGACCTTCCAGGGGCCGAAGATCTCGCGGGCGTCGGTGACGACCTCCCAGTACTTCTCCCACTTGAGCCCGCCGGCCGGAACCTCGGTCCTGATGTGGCGGAACAAATCCTCGGTCACGGCGTCGAGCCCGATCCCGATCATGTCGACGCCGAGCGCCTTGAAGGTCTCCAGCCGCTCCCGGTTCAGCGTGGGCGGCGCGACCAGGATCGACAGCGGCGTGCTGACCCGCGCGGTGATGCGGCGGGTGATGTCGCAGGTGTCGGCGTAGGCAAGGCCGTGCGTGACCATCGAGATGCACAGCCGGGTGAGGGTTTCCTCGCGGGCGGCCATCCGGTCGATCAGGTCGGCGGTGCGCACGAGCGGCCATTCCACCCGGATGAACTGGTCGCCGTAGTCCACCGGGCGGGTGCGGGCCAGGCCGCAGTAGCCGCAGTCGGACAGGCAGCCTTCGTCGTAGTTGAGCAGCAGGTTGATGCCGCCGAAGTCGAAGTGCCTTGCGAACCTTCCGGACCTCATCCTTAGCGCGATCGCGCTTGCGTAGGAGATGCGGACGTGGTCGGGGCTGGTCTTCGAGCCGGTCAGCAGGGGGAGCGGGGGGCGGCGCACGCGGCCAGGAGCTTCGCCTTCGGCTCTTTTACGCTCCTGGCCGCGCACGCCGCCCCCCGCTTGAGCTGTCATGCCGGGCTCCGAGCTGGCTCGGGGAAATAGCACGAACCCTCAGAGCGGACTGGCGCGGCGGCGAGGCGGTCCTGTGCTTGCTGACCGGCGTACAGCACCGCCGCGGCGAGCTGGTCTGAGCCGACGCCGAGCGCCTCAGCGGCGCCTGACCTGCGGATGGCCTCGGCGACCGCGGTCTCGTCGAGGCGGCGCCAGCGGAGAGCTGCCTCGAAATGAACGACTTCCGGGGGAAGGTCGTTGAAGTCGCCGACGACGATGGCGTTCTTCACCAGGTCGGCATGGGTGGTGAGGTAGATCCTGGCAAGGCCGGCAGGTGTTTTGAGCGCAGCTGAGCCGCTGCCGTCCAGGGCGGCGGTGCGGTCGGCCAGCCAGGACTGGGTTGAGTAGCGGTCGGCGGCGAGGGTGGCGGCGAGCTCTCGTTCGGCCGCGTCGGGCTCAGCGGGCTCGAGACCGGCGCCGAAGGCGGCGGCGAAACCGGACGCGATAACGGGACGCAGAGCTGGACCGTCCCATCGCTGGCCGGTCAGCTCGGTGACCGTGGTGACGCGCTGGGCGACGGCGGCGGCGGCCTTGCCGGCGAGCTTGGCGGCGGGGATCCGCAGCACCCTGAGCATGAACCCGATGTCCAGGTCGGCCAGGACGCTCGCGTGGAAGAGCAGGGCACCGCTCTGGTCGGCGTAGAGGCCGAGGCCGGCGATCTTGCGCCCATCGACCTCGAGGTCGTTCTTGCCTCTGAAGACCGCGTCGATCCCGAGTCCGGCCAGGCCCGCGATCAGGCCGCCGGCAAGCTCTTCGATGATCTGTCGCGGGCGGCGGGCGGCGGGAGCGGCTGCTGCCAGCGCGACGCCGAGCTGACTGGCTCCCATGATGATCGCTCCGCCGCCGGTCGGACGGCGGCTCACCGGCGTCCTGGTCTCCGCGCAGGCCATGAGGTCCACCTCGGCGTCCAGGTTCTGGTACCGGCCGATCAGCGCGCAGTGCGTGCGGTAGGTGTAGAGCCGCAGCGTGGGCGTGGCCGGCGGCTTCCCGCGGGCATAGCCGGCCATGAGCGCTTCGTCGAGCGCGAGTCCGTCGGCCGCGCCAGCGCCGTCACCGGTCAGCAGCCGCCACGGTCCGCCGCGCGCACCGAGCCATGTATGCCGCCGCGTCACGCGCCCACCTCAACCGTCGCATAGGTCTCCTCGCCGGCACCCGTCCAGGTCAGCGAGCAGCAGTACTCGAACAGGCGCGGCGTCAGCCCGCGGGATCTCGCGTACTCGATCGCCCCGTCGGCCGGGTAAGCGATGCCGTTCAAGCCGAGGTCGATCGCCGCCTGGTCCAGCTGTGCCTTGACCGGCCCGAGCGGCCTGGCGCAGCCGAGGTTGACCGGCGTCACCGGGGCGGCCAGCCTGGCCGTGGCGAAGAACTCGGCGACCTGGTCGGCTGGCGGCGGCGGGATGTGGGCCATCGGCGTACCGCTGAGCGGGGTCAGCACGACGAGGATGAGCGTGGAAACCGGGTAGCGCGTCAGCAGCTCGAGTGCCCGGTGCTCGCCGAGGAACCGGCCATAGTGCAGGCCGAGGACGATGTGCGGGATGATCCGCAGCCCCTCGGCAGACAGCAGACGCAGCGACCGTTCCATGTCGGCCACGGTCAGGTTCAGGTGATAGACGTCGCGGAGCGTTTCGTCCGCGCCGATGATGTCGAGCATGACGCCGTCCACCCCGCACCTGGCGAGCCCGGCGGCGAGCCGCGGCGAGACGACGCCGGAATGGACGATCACTTTCATGCCGAGCTCGGCCCTGATCCGCGGGATGTGCCGCAGGTGCGGGAGCAGCGGCACCTCGCCCGTCCTGGTCGACCCGCCGGAGACCAGCAGGCCCTCGCTGCCCTGCGCGCGCAGCCTGCTGGCGAGGGCGTACAGGTCCTCGCCGGCCCGCACCGAGATCATGCCGTCGAGCACCTTCGTCTTGCAGTGGTCGCACGACAGCGCGCAGGCCGAGCCGGTCACCGAGACCGGCAGGAACCGGCGCGGGTTCTCCGGCGTCCATTCGCTGGTCTGCCACCGTTTCAGTCCGGGTGCGTAGAAGTCCATGAAGTCTGGGAAGTTCGCCCGCCGCACCGCGGCCGCTTCGCTGCCGGCCGTCATCGGGCGATCGCCCCTGACAGCCGGTACTCGGTGATCTTCGCGGCGTACCAGGCGGTGATCTCCTCCGGCTCGCCGAGCAGGCTGCCGAGGTCCGCCGGATCGCTCAGCTCGGCCTCGATCAGCCAGCCAGCGCCGAGCGGGTCCCGCTCAACCAGGCCAGGGTCCGCCGCCGCGTCCGCGTTGACGGCCCGCACGGCTCCCGACACCGGGCTGATCAGCGGCCCGACGAACTTGACGGCCTCCACCTCGCCGAACGGCTGGCCCGCGGCCAGCCTGGCGCCCGACTCGGGCAGGGCGACCTGGGCGAGGGTGCCGCTGGTCTCGACGCCGAGCGCGTCCATGCCGATCCGCACGGTGGGCGCACTGGCCGGGCCGGACAGCGCGATCCACATGTGGGTCTCGGGTTGATACAGCCGGTCCAGCGCCAGCGGGAACCCGTCCACCTGGAGCAGCGCGCTGGTGTCGTTCGTCATCAGATCCTCTTCCCGTCGGCCGCGGCGAAGGCC
>DASUHI010000139.1:0-3194 GCA_036273575.1 Streptosporangiaceae bacterium
CCCGCACAACCCGCACGGGGATCCCGAGCGCGTCGGCCTTGATCTGGTTCCACGTCACCAGGCGTGCCGCCTGGCCGGACACCCGTAGCTCGGCGGCCGGCCCGGCCCTGCCGAGCACGCCGAGCAGCAGCCGGATGCCGAGCGCGACTCCCTCCAGCGTCGCCCTGGCCCATGCCGCCCTGCCGTGCCGTAGCGACAGCCCGACCGCGGTCCCGCGCAAGCCGGGGTCGTCGCGCTCGCCGTCGCCGAGCACGGGGACGAACAGCAGGCCGTCGGATCCGGCAGGTACCTCCGCGGCCTCGCGGTCGAGCCGCGCGTAGTCCGCCGCTCCGGGCCGGGCCGTGCGGCCCGCGTAGCCGAGCGCGGCGATCCAGTCCACGGCCTCGCCCGCGGTGTTGATCCCGGTCTCGGTCATGTAGCTGGCCGCCGCCACCGGGCTCGGGTACATGGACACGTCAGGGTCGGCCAGCGGGCACGTGACGGCCGAGTTAAGGCACGTCGAGCTGCCGGCCATCTCGCTGACCGGGCCAGGTGCGATCACGCCGGCGCCGAACGCGCACGCGAGGCTGTCCGCCGCGCCGGCCACGACGGGCACCGGCCTCGCCAGGCCGATCCTGCGGGCCACGGCGGGGCGCAGCTCGCCGGCGATCGACCAGGAGGGAAACGGAGTCGCGAGCCTGCCGGTGTCCAGGTCGAGCGCGGCGAGCAGGTCGGCCGCCCACTCCTGGCGCCGGATGTCGAACAGCGCACTGGCGCCCGCGGTCGTCCAGTCGGTGCTCGCTGTGCCGGTCAGCGCCATGGCCACGAACTCCGACGGCTCGAGGAACGCGCGTGCGGCGGCGAAGACCTCGGGTTCGGTCGAGCGGATCCAGCCGATCTTGGCCGCGAGATGGAACGCCGTTGGCACGTGCCCGGTCCTTGCGTGCAGGTCGGCGTCGCCGAACCGCTCCCGCAGGTCCGCCGCGGCCACGGTGGCGCGGTTGTCGCGGTAGATAATGGCAGGTCGCAGCGGCCGGCCGGCGTCGTCGACGGGGACGACGGTCGGGCACTGCCCGGTCAGCCCGATCGCCAGAACGGGCCTTCGCACTGTCTTGACCAGGGCCGCGAGCGCGCCGATGCTGGCGCGGCGCCAGTCCTCTGCCCGCTGCTCGGCCCACCCGTCCCTCGGGATCGCGGTGGGGTAGGGCCGCCGCGCCTCGGCGACGGGCTGCCCCGCGAGATCGAACGCCGCCGCCCTGGCACCCGACGTACCCACGTCGACGGCGACCAGGACCTCGTCGTCCGCGCTAGCCCCTGACAAGCTGGTGGCCCTTGATCTTCTCCTTGTCCAGCGTGACCAGCGCGCCGTTCAGCGCTCCGGTCGAGTAGTCGCTGCCCGGGTTGAGGATCATGGTCCTGCCCAGCCTGCGGACGCCCGACGACTCGTGGATGTGGCCGTGCAGGCCGAGCAGGGGCTGCCGTGCCTGCTCGATCTGGCGGACGGCGGTGCTGCCGACCGCGGCGTACTGGACCTGGCCGAGCGTGGCCTGTACGACGAGGTTCTCGTCCAGCTTCGGCGCGTCGTCGAGCTGCGTGCCGTACGGCGGCACGTGCAGGTTGTAGATGGCCCGCTCTGGCCTGGTGAGCTGGTCGGCGATCGCGCTCACCGACCTGGCGAGCGCGTCCTCGTCCTGCTCCCTGTAGGTGTGCCAGGGCGTGACGTTTGAATATCCCCAGCTGATCATCTCGTGCTGGTCGTCGATCCAGATCACCTTGCCCTCGCAGTGGATTCCCCAGGGGGCCTCGTCCAGCATCTCGGCGAGCTCGGGCGGATCGTCGTTGCCCAGCATGAAGTACACCGGCGTGCCGCGCGGCCGCAGCCGCTCGTCGGCGATCTGCAGCCACTCGGCGAGTCGCTCGCGCATGAGCCGCAGGAACAGCGCGTCGAGCGTGCCGGCCTCGTGCAGCGCCTCGAGCTCGCCAGGCTCGGCCCGGTACGGGTAGTAGCCGTGGTCGGCGATCAGCTTCTCGAGCCTGGCCAGCTCGGGCCCGTCCTCGACCAGGTACTCGCTGCCGATGAACCTGGACTGCCAGCGGTCGCCAGGCTGGTGCACGATCTGCTGGATCGCCTTGCCCGCCACGTCGCCGCCGAGGATCATCACGTCGGCGCCGTAGATCGGGGCGGCGTTCACGAACTTACGGAAGCACAGGCTGGATCCGTGCAGGTCGGTGACGAAGTAGATCCTCGTCCTGGCCATCCGCGCCTCCCTCGGTGCCCGGCCGTCCTCCGATGCCCGCCGCCGCTATCCGCGGGCCGCGCGGGCGGCCTCCATGAATCTGGCCGCCCTGTCCTGGTCAACCGCGTTCCAGGTCACGCCGTCCAGCTTGAGGCTGGTTCCGACGATCGCGCCGTCGGCGACGGCCAGGATCTCGCCGATCGTCTCGGCCCGCGTCCCGGTATTCGCTAGCACGGGCACGTCGGGTACCGCGCGCTTCGCCTCGGCGAGCTCTCCTGCATCCAGCGGCGTCCCGGTCATCAGCCCGCTGATCAGGATCGCGTCCACGCCGAGATAGGCGGCGCTGCGCGCGCGCTCGGCTACCGTCCTGCCGCCCACGGTGCCGCCGAACTCCGGCGTGATGTTGCTGAACAGCGCGACCGAGCCGGCGCCGATGCCTTCGCGGTATGCGGCGATCGCGCCGAGGTGGGGGCGCATGAGCCCGTGGTCGCTCTCGTAACTGCCAGTGCAGACCTCGCGAATGAACGCCGCGCCAGTCGCGGCCGCTACCGCGAGGCTGGCGATCGGGTCCCACACGACGTTGACACCAAACGGAACGGCGATGCCGGTCCGTACCTGGCCGATAACGGCGGCCATCCCGGCCGCGATCTCCGGGCCGGTGACGAGCTGATAGGGCAGGTCGGCCTCGTTGCAGAAGAGCAGCCCGTCCACGCCGGCGGCCTGCAGCGCCGCAACGTCAGCGGCGGCGGAGTCGACGAGCTTGCCGATGCCGGCGCGCCTGTCGTGCCGTGGCCGGCCGGGCAGCGCGGGCAGGTGAACCATGGCGATGATCGGCTTGCTCGTGCCGAACAAGCTCCGCAGCCGCCACATGCGGGCATAATAAGCCAGCTCGCTACAGTGCCCAATGTTCCTCGTGTTCCGTTTCGATTGTTGACAATCCCGGCACGTGGGTGTTTCCTCCGAGGTAGGGGCTCGATC
>DASUHI010000140.1:0-11756 GCA_036273575.1 Streptosporangiaceae bacterium
CATGGTCTGCGCGGCATGGTCGAGGGTCCAGTCGGGCGAGGCGAACACCACGTCGCTGGTCATGTGGTTGGCGACGACCTCGGCGTCGGGGTCCTGGTTGGCGCCGAGCGAGTTGAGGATGTCGCGCTCGGTCAGGATGCCGATGCCGGATCGGTCATGGTCGAGCACCACCGCGGCACCTACGCGCTGCGCCGACATCATCCGTGCCGCCTGCCGCAGCGTGTGCGCCGGGCCGACGCTCAGCACGACCTGGCTCATGCCGTCCTTGACCTTCATGGTGCGATCACTCCCCGGGTTTGCGCGTGCCGGTCGGTGGCGCCGGTGCCAGCTCAGCGGTCAGGCTTGTGAACTTGTGACTACGTCCAGCATCGTGCAAGAGGCAGCCGAGGGCAAGGTCGGCCGGATAACCTGGAGTCAGTTTGGAGCGTGCTTGGAGGTCGCTTAGCCTGCTGGCTCGGGCGCGGCGGCCAGCAGGCCGAGGACCTCGTCGTGCAGCTGGCCGTTGCTGCACAGCACGTTGCCGCCGTCGGGCGACGGCCTTCCCGACAGGTCGGTGAAGCAGCCGCCGGCCTCGGAGACGATGATCTGCAGCGCGGCCAGGTCCCAGAGCGAGACCTCGGCCTCCGCCGAGATGTCCACGGCACCCTCCGCGACCAGCACGTGCGACCAGAAGTCGCCGTAGGCCCTGGTTCGCCACACCGACCTGGCCAGGCCCAGGAACGCGTCGAGCCGGCCGGCCTGCTCCCAGGTCGCCAGGTCGGAGTAGGAGAGCGAGGCGTCCTCAAGCCTGGTGACCTCCGAGACCCGGCACGGCGCGGCTTTTGTCAGGGAGCGGCCCGTCCAGGCGCCGCCGTCGCGTCCTGCCCACCAGCGGCGGCCGATGGCGGGAGCCGACACGACGCCGACCGTGACCTCGCCCTCGGCCATCAGCCCGACCAGCGTGGCCCACACCGGGACACCGCGGACGAAGTTCTTGGTCCCGTCGATCGGGTCGATGATCCAGCAGCGCGGGCTCATCCCGGTCTTGCCGAGCTCCTCGCCGAGCATGGCATCGCGTGGCCGCGCCCGTCGCAGCACGCCGCGCAGCGACTCCTCGGTGGCAAGGTCCGCGTCGGTGACAGGGGTCATGTCGGGCTTGGACTGGACGGTCAGGTCACGCGCCCGGAACCTGCGCATCGTTATGTCGTCCGCGGCATCGGCAAGCACGTGGGCGAACCGCAGGTCGTCATCGAAACCCGCCATGCGGCCAAACGCTATCGCTATTCGGGCACAGTGACCACGACCAGCCCGCGCCTACGCGCGGACCGGGTCTGCGGTGTCAGTCTGCGTCGGCGCCTTCCCTGCTGCGGAGCAGGCGGCGGAGGGAATCGAGCCGCGCGGCCAGCGCCGCGCCGCCGTCAGACGCGAAGACCCAGGAATCCAGGGCGCACTCCGGGCCGAGATGGTCGCAGCCGCGCGGGCATTCCTCGGCACCGTCTGCCAGATCGGGGAAGGCCTGCACCACGCGCTCGGCGGACATGTGCCCGAGGCCGAAGCTGCGCAGCCCCGGAGTGTCGATCAGCCAGCCGCCGCCTGGCAACGCGAGCGCCACGGCCGACGACGAGGTGTGCCGGCCGCGGCCGGTCACAGGGCTCACCTCGCCGACGGCGCGGTCGGCCGCCGGTATGAGGGCGTTGACCAGCGTCGATTTGCCCACGCCCGAGTGGCCGACGAGCACGCTGACCTGTTCGGCCAGCGCGTCGCGGAGCTCGGAGAGCTTGTGTTCTGTGAGCGGCCTGCCGAGCACGATGGTGCGCAGGCCGAGCGGTTCATAGACCGGCAGGATCTCCTCGGGCCCGGCCAGGTCGGCCTTGGTCAGGAACAGCACAGGCTCCAGCCCGGCGTCGTACGCGGCGACCAGGAACCTGTCGATGAGCCTGGTCCGCGGCGGCGGGTCGGCAAGCGCGCACACGATCACGAGCTGGTCGGCGTTGGCCACGATCACCCGCTCGACCGGGTCGGTGTCGTCGGCCGACCGGCGCAGCACGCTGCGTCTCTGCGCGATCCTGACGACCCTTGCCAGCGAGCCAGGCTCGCCTGAGGCGTCGCCGGCCAGGCTGACTATGTCGCCCACGACGATGTTGCCCCGGCCGAGCTCCCTGGCCTTCATGGCGGTGACCGCCAGGTCGCCCACTACGCAGCGGTACCGGCCGCGGTCGACCGCGGTGACGAAGGCGTCGATCGCCTCGGCGTGCGCTGGCCGCCGCCTGGTACGCGGCCGTGACCCGCGGCCAGCCCTGACCCGGACGTCGTCCTCGTCCAGCTGGCTGTGACTGGGCCGCGGCGTCATCAGGGGGCGCTTCTGGCCGTCGGCGTCGCGATCTCCGTCCAGCACGTGCTGAACTCGGGGAACGTCTTGCCGACGGTGGCCGCGTTCCGCACCAGGACGCCGTCTGTGACGAGCCCGAGTACGGCCGCTGCCATCACCAGCCGGTGATCGTCGTGGCTGTCGAACGCGGCGCCGCCGTGCAGCGGCGCCGGCCTCACCCGCAGGCCGTCGGCCAGCTCGGTGACGTCGCCGCCTAGCTTGCCGATTTCGCCGGCCAGCGCCGCCAGCCTGTCGCTCTCGTGCCGGCGCAGGTGCCCGATCCCGGTGAACTCTGACGGCGTGCTGGCCAGCGCCGCGAGCGCGGTCAGCACCGGCGTGAGCTCGCCCACCTCGCTCAGGTCAGCGCCGACGCCTCGGATTGTTCCCGAGCCTGACACGCGCAGCCGGTCTCCGGCCAGCCGGACGTCAGCGCCCATCGACTGGAGCAGCTCGATGATCCGCACGGCCGGCTGCAGGCTGTCGGCCGGCCAGCCGGCGACCGTGACCTCGCCGCCGGTCGCGAGCGCCGCGGCGAGGAAGGGCACGGCGTTGGACAGGTCAGGCTCGACGTCGATCTGGGCGGCGTGGATCGCCCCGGGCATCACGCGCCACGTGCGGCGGGTCACGCCGTCGGCGTCGGCGCGGACGTCGACGCCGGCCGCGCGCAGCATCCTGACGGTCATGTCGATGTGCGGCTGCGAAGGAACCGGCGGGCCGGCGTGCCTGATCTCCGCGCCTGCCCCGAACCTGGTCGCCGCCAGCAGCAAGCCGGAGACGAGCTGCGACGAGGCCGAGGCGTCCATGGTCGCGGTGCCGCCTGCCACCGCGCCCCGGCCGCGCACCACGAAGGGCAGCGCACCTGTGCCGGTGTCAGAGATCGTCACCCCCATCGACCGGAGCGCGGTCAGCAGCGGCCCGATCGGTCGCTCCGACGCGCGAGCGTCGCCGCGGAACGTCACGTCCGCGCTTGTGAGCGCCGCCACGGGCGGGATGAACCGCAGCACCGTCCCCGCATTGCCGACGTCGATCGTGATGCTTGGCCGGCCTGACTGGCCTGGCCGGACGGCGTGCTGCCCGGTGACCGCGGATGCGGGTTCGACCCGCCACGATCGAGGCGTCTCGGTGATCCGGCAGCCGAGCGCGCGGAGCGCGCCGGCCATCAGCGCGGTATCGCGCGCGACGAGCGGGCCAGTAATCTCGACGGGCCCATCCGACAGAGCAGCCAGCACGAGGGCGCGGTTCGTCATCGACTTCGAGCCAGGCAGCCTCACCACGGCGCGTACGGGCGCGCGCGCACGCGGCGTCACCCAGTCGTGCCCCGCCAGGTCGCTGGTCATGACTGAAGACTATTTGCTTGTTCGCGCCGGTCGCGCGCCCGGCGCGCAGTGTCGAGCGGCGGGTTAGGCGGGTAGATGAGCGCTCGGGCGAGTCGGTGGGATTACCGAGGTTTGACGATCTCCCGACGTGGCTATGAACAGCGTCAATCCGTTGTTCGGAAAGCGGGCCAGTCCCCGTGGCCGCTGCTTTCCTTCAGGTCACGCCAACGGTGACCACGACGGCACCTCGGCGCAACCCGAGACGCCGCCCCCGGTCTCTTGACGCAGCGAAGGTGGATCCAAGCATGTGTGGCCGGTACGCCTCAGCGCGCTCGCGCATCGAGCTCCTCGAGGAGTTCAGCGTGCAGAGCGATCGCGTGGACGAGCCGCTCAAGCCGGACTACAACGTCGCGCCGACGAAGCCGGTCTACGCGGTCATGACCAGGCGTTCGCGGTCCAGCCAGGCAGCACAGGACGGCCAGGAGGAGAGCGCGGGCGCGGCGCAGGACTCCGGCACGCCGGACGCCGAACTACAGCCAGCCCGCCAGCTCAGGGTCGTGCGCTGGGGTCTTGTTCCCTCCTGGGCCAAGGACATCTCGATCGGCAGCAGGATGATCAACGCCAGGGCGGAGACGGTTAGCGAGAAGCCCGCGTACAGGAGAGCCTTCGCCAGCCGCAGGTGCCTGCTTCCCGCCGACGGCTACTACGAGTGGCAAGCGCCTCCGGCCGGGACGAAGGCTCCCAAGCAGCCGTACTTCATCTGCCGTCCTGATCACGGCGTGCTCGCGTTCGCCGGCATCTATGAGCTGTGGCGAGATCGTTCGATGCCCAAGGACGACCCGGCCGCGTGGCTCTGGACAGCCGCCGTCATCACGACGTCGGCGCCGGACGAACTCGGCGAGATCCACGACCGGATGCCGATGGTGATCGCGCCCGGCAGCTGGTCCGATTGGCTCGATCCAGACAACACCGATGCGGCCGACGTGCGAGCCCTCCTCGCGCCCGCCGCGGCGACCGGGCTGATCTCGTACCCGGTCTCGCTCGCGGTCAACTCGGTTCGCAACAACGGGCCTGAGCTTGTCAAAGAAGCTGAGCCGGTGTCGCCGGGGTCAGGAGGTGGCAGCAATGCCTGAGGTCATGCTGGCAGAACGAGTTGGCACGGGAGGTGTGGGCCGGTTGGATATCGCAGCCGCTCGTAAGCGCCTTGAGGACGTACGTGACGAGCTCGAGAGGTCGGTCGCCGTCTTGAACGGCGCCCATCAGCAGCATCCGCGCGTTGCCGAGTTCCCCCAGGATCCGGCGGACGTAGGCACCAACCTCGCCGAGTCCGACCGCGCCGAGGCCATCATCACCGCGGCCAAGGCGCGCCGGCTTCTGGTGCTTGACGCCCTGGTCAGGCTGGAGAACGGCAGCTACGGCGTCTGTGTCGATTGCGGCAAGCCGGTGCCTGAGGGCAGACTTGAAGCAAAGCCAGAGGCGGCAAGATGCCTGGCATGCCAGGCGAAGCGCGACGGCCGGGACAGGTTGCGACGCTGAGCATCCGCTGACAGGCGGGCCCGCGGAATGAAGGCGGGTTACCGTGTGTTGCAACGCGCGTGCTCACTGCAGCAGACAGCCGGTGCGGGGTTGCGCATCAGAGCACGGCAAAGTCCCGGTCAGGTGATATTCGGGTAGCCGTGCGATCGGCCTGTGCACCTGGCGCGGTATTCTCCGCCCGAGACGGCTGGCAGCCTGGCCGGCGCCAGCCACGCAAGGCGGAGGGGGTGGGTCCGGTACCTGAGACACTCGAGGGGCGCAACGAGCGCTTCGAACGTGATGTCCTGCCGTACCTGGATCAGCTGTACGCGGCGGCGATGCGGATGACGCGCAATCCAGCCGACGCCGAAGACCTGGTGCAGGAGACGTTCGCCAAGGCGTACGGCTCGTTTCATCAGTACCAGGACGGTACGAACCTCAAGGCGTGGCTGTTCCGCATCCTCACCAATACGTTCATCAACACCTACCGCAAACGGCAGCGCGAGCCGCAGCGTTCTGGCACAGAAGAGATCGAGGACTGGCAGCTCGCCCGTGCCGCCTCGCACACGTCCTCGGGCCTCAAGTCGGCCGAGGCAGAGGCGCTCGAGGGTCTTCCGGACTCCGACGTGAAGGAAGCTCTCCAGGCACTGCCCGAGGAGTTCAGAATCGCGGTATACCTGGCAGATGTCGAAGGTTTCGCCTACAAGGAGATCGCCGACATCATGGGAACCCCGATAGGGACCGTCATGTCCCGGCTGCATCGTGGGCGCAGGCAGCTGCGCGAGATGCTGCAGGACTACGCGGCCAACCTTGGCGTGGCCGCGACGGCGTCGCAGCGATCGCAGGCCCAGGCGCCCGGGGGGGATGCGTGATGAGCTGCGGAAACCCGCACGAGGTGCCGTGCAGCGAGGTGCTGGACCTGGTGTACAGCTACCTGGACGGCGAGATGGACCAGGTCGCGTACGCGCAGGTCAGGGTGCATCTTGACGAATGCGGCCCGTGCCTGCGCGAGTTCGGCCTCGAGGAGGCCGTCAAGCGCCTGGTGCACAGGCACTGCGGTCACGAGCAAGTCCCCGCCGACCTGCGGCAGAAGGTCCTGCTGCGGATCGAGGCCGTCCGGGCTCAGATCGAAGCCGGCTAGTCCCTTCTCTCCGGACGAGACAGCGGCCGCGCTGGCGATCCGCGTGCCTCTTTCACGATGATCTGCTGGCAATGCGCCGGAGTCCGACGCTGAACGGCACGATGGCGTTACTCTGAGTGGCGGCACTCACAATGTTCGGGGCGGCGGGGAGGACATGGGCAGGCTTTCTGCGGCCACCTGGCTTTACATCGCCGCCGTCGTCTCGGCAGCCGCCGCCATTATCGCTCTGGCCCCGTTCCGCTCGAAGGACACAGGATTCTGGGTCACCGTCGCGGCACTGGCCGTGCTGTTCCTCATCTGCGATTCGACGCCCACCGTGCTTGGCGACCGGCAATGGGCGTGGTCGCCGAGCTCGGCGGCGACGCTCGCCGCCGTGGTCCTGCTCGGCCACCACGCCGCCTTCGGCGCGGCCCTGGTCGGCGCCGTCGCGGTGTTCAGCGTTCGCCGCCACGTGCCGCTGGTCGAGCGGCTGTTCAACGGCGCCATGTACGCGATCGCGGGGTTCGCTGCAGGCACCGCGTTCCTCGCCCTGCACGGCCGTTTCGTCAGCCCGCCTGATCGGCTTTCGAAGGTCCTGCGCGGTACGCAGCATCTCACGGGCAACATCCACACCTCTTTCCAGATGGCCCTGATCCCGTTCGCCGTTGCCGCGGTCGTGCACATGCTGGCCAACCATGGCCTGTTGTGGGGGATGCTGCTGCTCGACCGGCGCAACAGGGCGGCGCCGCAGCAGGCGGCTCCGACCTGGAGCACACCGCTGCTGCTGATCTCCGACCTGGGCTTCGCTGCCCTCGGCCTCGTCATCGCCGCCCTGTGGGTGGTCTTCGGGCCCGTGGCCGCCGCGATCGTGCTTGTGCCGCTGTACGTGGCGCGCTGGGCGATGGCCCAGTTCGCCGACCAGCAGCGGGCGCACGCCGCGACGCTCAGGGCACTCTGCCAGGCCGTGGAGACCAAGGACTTCTACACCCGCGGTCACAGCGAGCGCGTCTCCCGCGGCTCAGGGATGATCGCGCGCCAGATCGGCATGCGCGCCGACCGCACCGAGGCGGTGCGGTTCGCGGGCATGCTGCACGACGTCGGCAAGCTCGGTGTGCCGACCAAGGTGCTCCAGAAGGAAGGGCGGCTCACCGAGGAGGAATACGCCGCGATCCAGCTGCACCCGATGCGCGGCCTCGAGATCGTCAAGGACATCGGGTTCCTGAACGAGGCGCTGACCGGCATCATGCATCACCACGAGCGCATGGACGGCAGAGGCTATCCGATGGGATTCGCGGGAGATGAGATCCCCGAGTTCGCGCGCATCATCGCTGTCGCCGACGCGTTCGACTCGATGACCTCGACCCGCGCTTACCGCAGGGCCACCAGGATTCCCGACGCGATCGCGGAGCTGCGCAAGGGCGCGGGCACGCAGTTTGACCCGAAGATCGTCGACGCCTTCGTCGCCGCGCTCGAGCAGGACGGATGGCAGTTCCAGGAGCCCGCGCAGCCGCGCGGCCACGAGATCCTGACCTCCCAGGATCACGACGACCCGATGGCTCCGCTCCAGGTGGTGGAGCGGCTGTGAGCGGCAGCCCGCGATCCGGCCTCGCCGCGGGTGCGCCATGACGGTCAGGGTCGCTGAGCAGAGGTGGCTTGGGTGGCAGACCGTCGACACTGGCCGCCTCGTGCTGCTGTCCGGCGCCGCGATGCTCGTGGGCATTGCCGTCGCGGAAACCGCAGTCAGGGAGCCGTCCCACCAAATCTACAAAGTGCCCGTCGCGGTTGCCTTCGGCCTGTACATCGCGTTCGGCGAGCTGCTGCGCCTGGTCCTGCCCGGCGGCAGGGAGGCCGCTCCGATCGCGATGTCCGCCTCGCTCGCCTACGCGATGGTGCTGACCGTGGCCAGCCCGCGTCCGGCCCCGGTGCCCGGATCTCACTCCGCGCACCCCGTGTCTCAGATCACGGTGGCGCCGGTCATGCAGATCGTCGTGGTGGCGGCGACCGGGATGGTGATCGGCTCGCTGCCGCACATCGCGGCAGGCCGGCGCGCTGGGCTGACCGGGATGTCGGCCAGGCTCGTAGCGGTCTTCTGCGTCGCACTGGCTTTCCACCCGCTCGCGCCGCGCCTGATGCAAGATCGCTGGCTGGCGCTCGCGGTGCTCGCGCTCCTGGCCGCGTTCGGCTGGATGATCGAGACCGTGATCGCGGCCGTCATCCGCGCGGATGACCTGCGGGCGAGGTACTCGGTCACGCTGACCGACGAGTTCAGGGTGCAGTGGCGGCTCGGCCTCGCCGTGGGCGTCTCGGCGATCGTCACGGTGTTCGGCGCCGAGGTGATGGGGCCCATCGAGCTGGCCGTGTTCGCCGGGCCGCTGCTCGTCATCCAGCTCGCGTTCCGCAGGTTCGCAGGCATCCGCGCGACGTACCTCCAGACGGTCAGGGCGCTCGCGCAGGTCACGGAGGTGGGCGGCTACGTGGAGGGCGGGCATTCCCGCCGGGTCAGCCGCCTCGCCCTGGCCATCGGGCGTGAGCTAGGCCTCCCGGAACCTGAGCTGCTCGACCTGGAGTACGCGGCCCTGATGCACGACATCGGCCAGCTGTCGCTCGCCGAGCCGATTCCCGGTGGCGCCACCTTGCTGGTGTCCCAGGCAGAGGCGCGCCGGATCGCCGAGTTCGGCGCCGAGGTCATCAATCAGACCGGCGTGCTGGACACGGTCGCCGAGCTGGTCAGGGACCAGTGGCTGCCAGCGCTCGGCGGCCCGAAGGTGCCGGCGCTCGGCAGCAAGGTCATCCATGCCGCGAACGCGTTCGACGACCTGGTCGGCGGCTCGCCCGACCGGGACAGGGCGGCTGCGGCGATCGACCGGCTGCGGCTGGACGGCGGCCGCGAGTACGACCCGGAGGTGGTCGCCGCGCTCGTCTTGGTGACCGACCGGCTGCCCATCACCCGCCTGTAGCGCGATCACCTGGGCGGCAGCCGGTAAGCTGCCCGGCGTGCCGGAATCTGTCTTGATTGCGAATCGCGGCGAGATCGCGCGTCGCATAGCACGCACGGCGCGGCGGCTGGGGATCAGGGTGATCGCCGTCTACTCAGAGGCCGACGCCGAGTTGCCGTTCGTGACCGAGTCCGACGAGGCCGTCCTGATCGGCCCGGCGCCGGCGGCGAAGAGCTACCTGGACGCCGACGCGATCCTCGCGGCGGCCGCGCGTACTGGCGCGGAGGCGATCCACCCCGGGTACGGGTTCCTGGCCGAGAACGCCGCGTTCGCCACCAAGGTGATCGACGCGGGCCTGACCTGGATCGGCCCGCCGCCGGACGCGATCGAGCAGATGGGCGACAAGATAAGTGCCCGCAACCTGATGGCCAGCGCGGGTGTTCCCGTCGCGCACGGCACCGCCGAGCCGGTGATCGATGCGGACCAGGCGGTCGCGGAGGCCGCGAGGATCGGGTATCCGGTCATGATCAAGGCGGCGGCCGGAGGCGGCGGCATCGGGATGAACGTGGCCCCGGACCCAGACGCGCTGCGCGAGGGCTACGAGACCACGCGCTCACGCGCCGAACGGTTCTTCGGCAGCACGTCGATTCTGATCGAGCGCTTCATCGCGACGGCCAGGCACGTCGAGGTTCAGATACTCGGGCTGGCCGACGGCCGGGTGATCGCGCTCGGCGAGCGCGATTGCTCGGCGCAGCGCAGGCACCAGAAGCTGGCGGAGGAAACCCCGTCGCCCGGAGTGGACGACCAGCTCAGGGACCGGATGCTGGCGGCGGCCATCCGAGCCGGCGCGGCGGTCGGCTACCGCGGCGCGGGCACCGTCGAGTGCCTCGTGGACGCCGAGACCGGCGAGTTCATGTTCCTCGAGATGAACACGAGGCTGCAGGTCGAGCACCCGGTCACCGAGATGGTCACCGGGGTCGACCTCGTCGAGCAGCAGTTGCTGATCGCCGACGGCGCTGACGTCAGCTTCAACCCGGACGACGTGCGCCCGGCCGGGCACGCGCTTGAGCTGCGGGTCTACGCCGAGGACCCGGTCAGGTTCCTGCCGAGCCCCGGCGCCATCACGCGCTGGCAGGAGCCCGCCGGCCCCGGGGTGCGGGTGGACGCGGGCTACACCGAGGGCAACGTCGTGACGCCGCACTACGACCCGTTGCTCGCCAAGCTGATCACGCACGGCGCGGATCGCGACGAGGCACTGGCCAGGATGCGGGCGGCCGTGGCCGGTTTCGTCGTGTCCGGCCCGAAGACGAACCTCGCCTTCCATGCCGAGCTGCTTGACAGTCCGGAATTCGCATCAGGCAAATACGACACCGGCGTTGTCAGCCGGTTGCGCCCCTAACGATGATGGGACCCCGAGCCAGGAGGTGCGCGTGACCGAGATCCGAGCGGAGATGGTCGCGAACGTGTGGAAGGTCGTCGCCGCCGAGGGAGACGCCGTGGCGGACGGCGACACGGTGGTGATTCTCGAGTCGATGAAGATGGAGATCCCGGTGCTGGCCGAAGCCGCGGGGACGATCTCGCGGCTGGCGGTCGCCGAGGGCGACGTCATCCAGGAGGGCGACCTCATCGCCGTCATCGAATGAGCGGGCTCGAGGCCGGCCTGCGCGCGACCATCACGGCCGAGGTGACGCAGGCCGACACGGCGCAGGCGCTGGGCAGCGGCGATGTGCCGGTGCTCGGCACGCCGCGGCTGCTCTCCCTCGCCGAGGCCGCCTGCATCGCGGCGGTCGCGCCGAACCTGGAGGGGGGGCAGACGACGGTCGGCGTCGCGGCTTCGCTCGAGCACAAGCGGGCGAGTCCCGTTCATGCCTCAATCGAGGTGGAAGCGGAGCTGACCAGGGTCGACGGCCGCAGGCTGTGGTTTAACTTCATCGCATACGCCCCGGACGAAGGCGACGATGTCGTCATCGGGGCCGGAACTGTGGAGCGGGTCCTCGTCGACGCCGAACGGTTCCTGGCCAGGCTCCAGCGGCCGAGTTGAGGGTCAGACTCCCGTGGTGGAGCGCGGGTAGGCGACATGCGGGTCGGTCGCGACGTTGACCAGGTAAGGCACGCCAGAGGCGAAGGCCCTGCGCAGCGCCGGCGCGATCTCCTCCGGCCTGGTCACGAGTTCCCCCGCGCCCCCGAGCGCGGCGACCACCTGGTCATACCGGCACTCAGGCTGCAGGTCTGCGGCGACGTCGTAGCCGTACAGCGCCTGCATCGGGTGCTTCTCCAGCCCCCAGATGCCGTTGTTGCCACAGATCATGACGACGGGCAGCCGGTGCCTGACGAGGGTGTCGGCGTCCATCAGCGAGAATCCCGCAGCGCCGTCGCCGAGCAGCAGCACGACCTGAGCCGCCGGCCTGGCGATCCGGGCCGCGATCGCGTACCCGAGGCCTGTGCCCAGACATCCGTACGGGCCGGGATCCAGCCATCCGCCTGGCTGGCGTGGCTCGATGTACTTGCCCGCGTAGCTGACG
>DASUHI010000141.1:0-10511 GCA_036273575.1 Streptosporangiaceae bacterium
CGGCGGCCTCGTAGCCGATGAACCGGTTCAGCGCGGTCACGATCGCCGGCGACGACTCCGCCAGCGTGCGCAGCCTGGCCGGGTCCGTGGTGATTCCATCGACGCACCGGTGCGCGAGCAGCGGCGCCGCGGCGATGAGCAAGTTGGCCGACCCGAGCAGGTTCCTGGCGATCACCGGGATCATGACGTTCAGCTCGAAGTTCCCTGCCGATCCAGCGAACCCGACGGTCGCGTCGTTCCCGATCACCTGCGCGCAGGCCTGCGAGACAATCTCGCAGATCACAGGGTTCACCTTGCCCGGCATAATCGACGAGCCAGGCTGAAGCTCGGGGATCGCGATCTCGGCCAGCCCGGTCCGCGGGCCCGAGCCCATCAGGCGCAGGTCGGTGCAGATCTTGTACAGGCTCACCGCGATCGTGCGGAGCACGCCGCTGGCCGCCACCAGCGCGTCCCGGCCGCCGGCCGCCTCGAAGTGGTTGGCCGCCTCGGTGAACGGCATGTTCTCCGTCGCGAGCCGGGCGATCACGGCTGCGGCGAATCCAGGCGGGGCGTTCAGCCCCGTCCCGACCGCCGTGCCGCCGAGCGGGAGCTCGCAGACCTCGGGCAGCACGCCCCGGATCCTCGCGATGCCGTGCCTGACCGCGGCCGCATACCCGCCGAACTCCTGGCCGAGCGTCACGGGCACGGCATCCATCAGGTGGGTGCGGCCGCTCTTGACCGTGTCGGCGAACTCCGCGGCCTTGCCCTCCAGTGCCTCGGCGAGCTGGCCGAGGGCCCTGATCAGAACGCCGAGGGTGCGCGCGGCAGCGATGTGAACAGCGGAAGGGAACACGTCGTTGGACGACTGCGAGGCGTTCACGTGGTCGTTCGGGTGCACGGGCCTGCCGAGCTTGCGGGTCGCGAGCGTGGCGATGACCTCGTTCGCGTTCATGTTGGTGGACGTCCCCGACCCGGTCTGGAAGACGTCAAGCGGAAAGTGCTCGAAATGACCGCCCTGGCCCCGTTCGCCGACGGCTACTTCCTGGGCCGCCGCGGCGATCGCGTGTGCGATGTCCGCGTCGATGACGCCGAGCTCGGCGTTGACCGCAGCCGCGGCTGACTTGATCGCGGCCAGCGCGATGATGACCTCGCGCGGCATCGGATCGCCAGACACGCGGTGGGCGCGGGCGCGTTCGGTCTGGGCGGCCCAGAGGGCGTCGGCCGGGACGCGGACCTCTCCCATCGAGTCGTGCTCGACGCGGAACCCGGCAGCGTCAGGTGCTGAATCGTTCATGGACCGATCATGCCCCGCGCGCCCCTGAGCCCATTTCGTCCCTCAGGAAAAAGAACAGCTACGTGCCGGCGATGTTCAAAGAGTGAGGGCGACGGCACGTGGCTGTTCTATTCCGCCAGCCGACCACAGCGCTGATATCTGGAATGTCGGTCATAGCGTGTTGCCTGGTCCGGGGCGCGGAGGCAGGTCAGGGCGCGGGCCGATCGACAGCAGCGGGCCCTGCGGGGCAGTGACGTCCGCGAAGAAGTCGTTGCCCTTGTCGTCGACGACGATGAACGCGGGGAAGTCGCGGACTTCGATCCGCCAGACCGCCTCCATGCCGAGCTCGGGGTACTCGAGCACCTCGACCTTGGTGATGCACTCCTGCGCCAGCCTGGCGGCAGCGCCGCCGACCGAGCCCAGGTAGAACCCGCCGTGCTGTCGGCAAGAGGCGGTCACGGCCGCCGACCTGTTGCCCTTGGCGAGCATGACGAGGGACCCGCCA
This sequence comes from Streptosporangiaceae bacterium, assembly GCA_036273575.1. GTDB lineage: Bacteria > Actinomycetota > Actinomycetes > Streptosporangiales > Streptosporangiaceae > Chersky-822. The sequence goes on from DASUHI010000141.1 coordinate 1,758, forward strand.
GCGGCCTGGAACTGCTCAACGTAGCTGTCCATCCGCCCGGCCGTGGTCGGCCCGAAGGACCCCGACGCGTAGCCCTCGGGGGTCTTGGCGGGACCCGCGTAGTAGACCGCGTGATCGCGAAGGTAGGACGGCATCGGCTGGCCAGCCGCGAGCCGCTCGGCGATCTTGGCGTGCGCGATGTCCCTGGCGACGACCAGCGGCCCGGTCAGCGACAGCCTGGTCTTGACCGGGTACTTCGACAGCTCGGCGCGAATCTCGCTCATCGGCCTGGACAGGTCTATCCGCACCACGTCGCCGTCCAGGCCGGCGTCGGTGGTCTCCGGCAGGTAGCGCGCGGGGTCGGTCTCGAGCTGCTCGAGGAAGATCCCGTCCCTGGTGATCTTGCCAAGCGCCTGCCGGTCGGCGGAGCACGAGACCGCGATCGCCACCGGGCAGGAGGCGCCGTGCCTGGGCAGCCTGATCACCCGCACGTCGTGACAGAAGTACTTGCCGCCGAACTGAGCGCCGATGCCGCTGCGCCTGGTGATCTCCAGGACGTCCTGCTCGAGCTCCATGTCGCGGAAACCGTGGCCGCTCATGGTGCCGGCGGTCGGCAGCGAGTCCAGGTACTTTGCGGACGCGTACTTCGCGGTCTTGAGCGCGAACTCCGCGCTGGTCCCGCCGACGACGATGGCCAGGTGATACGGCGGGCAGGCGGCGGTGCCAAGCGCGCGCAGCTTCTCGTCGAGGAACGCCGCCATCCGCTTCGGGTTCAGGACGGCCTTGGTCTCCTGGTACAGGTAGGACTTGTTCGCTGATCCGCCCCCCTTGGCCATGAACAAGAACTTGTACTCGGCGCCGTCGGTCGCCTGCAGCTCGATCTGCGCGGGCAGGTTCGTGCCCGTGTTGCGCTCTTCCCACATCGTCAGCGGAGCAAGCTGGGAGTAGCGCAGGTTGAGCTTGGTGTACGCGTCGAACACCCCGCGCGCGATGTGCTCCTCGTCGCGGCCGGCGGTGAGCACCTGCTGGCCGCGCTTGCCTGCCACGATGGCCGTGCCGGTGTCCTGGCACATCGGCAGCACGCCGCCCGCCGCGATGCACGCGTTCCGCAGCAGGTCGCTCGCGACAAAACGATCGTTGGGCGAGGCCTCGGGATCGTCGAGGATCGACCGCAGCTGGCGCAGGTGCGCCGGCCGCAGGAGATGGGCGATGTCGTGCATGGCCTGTGCCGTCAGCAGGGTCAGCGCCTGCGGGTCCACCTCGAGGAAATCGCGGTTGAACGCACGACGCTGGGCTACTCCCGCGTCGCTCACCATGCGGTATCGCGTGGTGTCTGGACCGAGCGGCAGCAGGTCGGTGTAGCTGAATTCTGCCATCAGGCGGTACATCCTCGTGAGGGGCCAGGGGACCGCTTCATCGTAGTTCGCTGCCCGCCGGGCCAGGGCCAGCCCCGGTGTCATCCTGAAGCGGACGCGGCGCGTCCTATGTACGGCAGCGCGCCCTAGGAGTGGGTCACTCCTCGCGGGGTAGCTGGCCTGCACCGAGAGGCTGATCCCTGCCCCCGACCGCGAAGGAAAGGCCGATGACGGGCACTGTTGACCGCGAGAGCAACGGCGTCGACCTGGCCGAGGCTGCCAGGCAACTTCAGCAGGCCGCCCACGACGTGCGCGTCGCCTTCGACTGCATCGCCCTCGACGAGCTGGACAGGGCGCACACGCACACGATCACGGCGCGCGCGGCCGTCGACGCGGCCGAGAACGCGCTCCGCGTGGCGCTCGGCGGCGAGTAGAGCATCGCGGGCCGCTGACTCGGCCGCCAGGCTTGCATGAACCCCCGGCTACCCGGTCTCTGGCTGATGTAGTTTAGTGTGTGAGTCACACATCAATGCACGGCCACGAGCCACGAGCCACGAGCGACGGGCCGCGAGCCACGAGGCACAGGAGGCGACATGACGACGCAGGCCAAGGGCACCTTCACGGTCTCTTCCTGGGACGAGAACACCTATGCCGAGCTCGAGAACGGCGGCAAGCTCACCAAGGCGCACGTCACCTTCGGCCTCGACGGCGACATCAAGGGCGAGGGCGGCTGGGAGGCGGTGATGTCCTACCAGCCGGACGGCACCGCGCTGTTCACCGGCTTCCAGCTCACGACCGGCACCCTCGGCGGCAAGAAGGGCGCCTTCGTGCTGCGGGCGGACGGGACGTTCTCCGACGGCCAGGCGCGCACCTACTGGCAGGTCGTCGACGGATCGGCGACAGGAGAGCTCACGGGCCTGCGCGGCTCAGGCACGGCGGTCACCACCGGCGGTTCCGGCGGCGACTTCTCCTTCGACTACGAACTTGCCTGACGGCACGGATGGCGCCGACCGGGCTGGCGGCCAGCTAGACCGCGCGGCCAACGTCTTCGGCGCGCTGGCACTCGTCATCGCCGACGAGACGGAGGACGCCGTCGCCGCCGCGGCCGGCCGGTCGGACTCGGCCGCGGCGGCGCTCTCGGCACTGCTGCACTTCCTTGACCGGCCGTCGGTCGACCGGCTCCGCCAGGTACTCGGCCTCACGTCGTCCGGCACGGTCCGGCTGATCGACCGTCTCGTCGAGTCCGGCTACGTGCGACGTGATGCCGGAACCGACGGCCGCAGCACCTCGGTCGTGCTCACCGAGCAGGGCAGGCAGGCCGCGATCGCGGTGTCGGCGGCCCGCGCCGGCGTGCTCAGCACCGCGCTCGCCGTGCTGTCCGCCGACGAGCGCGTAACCTTCGAGCGGCTGGCCGGGAAGATCCTGGTCGGCAGGATGCGCGGGCCAGGCGCCAACCGGTGGATCTGCCGTCTGTGCGACGTCGGAGTCTGCCGGGGGACCGAGGGCGGCTGCCCGGCCGGCAACGCGGCCATGCGACGTTACGGCAGCTGAGAAGCCGCAGGCAGGTCCGGTATCGTCGGAATGTGAGCCCGCGGCCAGGACCCCAGGACCTGCGCGCCTCTGACGCGGACCGTGAGCTCGTCCTCACGCTGCTCGGCGAGGCCGCGGCCGACGGCAGGCTGAGCATGGCCGAGCACGCCGAGCGGTCAGAGCGGGCACTCGCGGCCAAGACGCTCGGCGACCTCGCCGCCCTGACGCGCGACCTCGCGCTCCCGTCCGGCCAGCCGATCAGGCTGTATCCGCGGCGCAGCGTGGCGGCCGCCTTCGCCAGGGAGCGGCGTGACGGCCGCTGGGTGGTTCCCGAGGTCTTCCCGGTCACCGCGCTCTTCGGCAACGTCGTGCTCGACCTGCGCGAAGCGGTGCTGCAGAAGCGGCGCATCACCATCCACGCGACGGCCATAGCCGGCCAGATCCGGCTGATCGTGCCAGCAGGAGTGGCTGTCGAACTGGTCGGCCGGTCGTTTCTTGGCACAAGGAGCGTGCGGACTCAGAAGATGGCGTCAGGTGCCGAGCCCGTCAGCGCCGTCATCGAAGTGCGCACGATGACGGCCGGCGGCTCGGTGAAGGTCATCACCGTGCGGCGATCACGCTGGCGCTCCGGCCTTCGGCGGCTGCGGGCGAGCGCCCCTGATCAGTAGGGCACGACGGAGTAGCGGGACACCTTCCAGAGCGCGTGCTCGCTGCGGACGTTGCGAATCGTGCCCGACCTCGCGCGCATGACCAGCGTGTTCGTCGTCGCCCCGCCCGAGCGGTAGCGCACGCCCTGCAGCAGGTCGCCGTCGGTGATGCCGGTCGCGGCGAAGAACGCGTCGTCTGATGAGACCAGGTCGTCGGTGGTGAGCACCTGGTCCAGGTCGTGACCGGCGGCTACCGCCCTGTCCCGTTCCTCGCCATCCCTCGGGGCCAGCTTGCCGAGCATGACGCCGCCGAGGCACTTGATCGCGCACGCAGCGATGATGCCTTCAGGAGTGCCGCCGGTGCCGAGCAGCAGATCGACGCCGCTTCCCTCGCGGGCCGCCAGGATCGCGCCTGCCACGTCGCCGTCGGTGATCAGCTTGATCCTCGCGCCAGCGTCACGAACCTGCGAGATGAGCTCGGTGTGCCGTTCCCTGTCCAGGATGACGACGGTCACGTCGTGTGGCGCGCAGTGCTTGGCCCGCGCAACCGCCGCGATGTTCGCCGCGGGCGGGGCGTCGATGTCCACGGCGTCGGCGGCCTCTGGCCCGGCGACGAGCTTGGACATGTAGAACACCGCGGACGGGTCGTACATGGAGCCCCTGGCGCTGACCGCGATCACGGCGATCGCGTTGGACATGCCGTTCGCGGTCAGCCTGGTTCCGTCGATCGGGTCCACGGCGACGTCGCAGTCGGGCCCCGTGCCGTCGCCGACCTGCTCCCCGTTGAACAGCATCGGGGCCTGATCCTTCTCGCCCTCGCCGATCACCACGACGCCCTGCATCGACACCGTGCTGATCAGCTGCCGCATTGCGCTCACGGCGGCGCCGTCGGCGCCGTTCTTGTCACCGCGCCCGACCCACCGTCCTGCGGCCAGGGCCGCCGCCTCGGTGACCCTGGCTAGCTCGAGAGCCAGGTTGCGATCGGGTGCGCTTGGCTCAGTTCCCAGCGTGATGGGCGGAGTCTGGTCGGCCATGGTCGCATCCTATGAGCCGGGTGCGCCGGCTCGGCGTGCTCCCTGCCATCGCGGCCGCACGGCCGGTCAGAATGGCCTGGAAGGATCGCCGTCGCCGCCGGCGGCACCTGGCAGGTTTGTCGCAGCGGCCAGCCTGGCCCGCGCTCCCTCGAGCCACTCCTCGCAGATCGCGGCCAGGCGCTCGCCGCGCTCCCACAGCTCGAGCGACTGCTCGAGCGTCAGGCCTCCCGCTTCGAGCTGCTTGACCAGGTCAGCAAGCTCGTCGCGGGCCTTCTCGTAACCCGGCCGGTCAGCCTTGCTTTCCACTAGTACAGCGTCGCGTACTTCGCGTGCAGAAGGAAGCCACTGAGGCGTGCCTGCGCTGGCGCGTGCCGGTGCCGCACGGACAGCCGGGGCCGCTTGTGCAGCGCGTGCAGCACCACCTTGCGCACCACCCTCGCGTAGAGCTTGCCGCCGACCGGCTGGGGATGGATGTCGTCGTTCCACAGCAGGCCCTGGTGATGCTCGATAGCGTTGTGCCAGTTCACCAGCAGCACGTTCGGGTAACGCCTGGCCGCCCTCGCCAGCGTGGTGTTGACCTCGTGCTCCCAGGAGCGCGGCACGAACGTGTTGATCAGAACCAGCCACCGGTCGCCGACCGCCGACCTGAGCTGGCGAACCTGACCGGCGGTGATGGGACCGTTGGTGCCCAGGCCCACGATAACGACCCGGCGCAGCCGCCTGGATCTGGCCAGCTTGTCGACGATCGAGATGCCCGCGATCATCGCGCGGCTGATCTTGGCGTTGATGGAGATACCCGGCATGGCCGTCGCCAGTTCGGGCGCCGACGCCAGCATCACCGAGTCGCCGATCGCCAGCACCTTGGCTCCCGCCGCCCGGAACGGCTTGGGCTTTCTGACTTTCACGTGCACGGCGTGCTGGAAAGGCCTGCGGCCAGGAATGACCCACCGGGGGTAGGACTGGCCTGGCGGCTCGAACGGCATCGTGGTGGCGCTGACCCGCAGACCCTTACGGATCTGCGCCTGCAGCGTCGGCCCCTGGCCGGCATTCGCCAGCCCGTAACCGGCTGTTCCCGCCACCGCGAGCAGCGCCACCGCAGTCAGCGTCGGAACGGCCGCCGACGGCGTGGTCAGGAAGCCCCTGGGCGCGAGCAGCACGAGCCTGCCCCGCCTCCCGAGCTCCGCGCGCAGCCCGTGCCGCAGGATCGGCTCTTCGAGCCACCGCCAGGACGCGGCCGCCAGCGCGACCGGCAGCACCGTGTCGAGCACGCGGACGGGAGCGGACGCGGCAGACCGCGGCGCCAAGCCGGTCGTGATCGCGATCACCGGCCAGTGCCACAGGTAGACGCCGTAAGACCGGATGCCCAGCCACCGCAGCGGCTTCCAGGACGTCAGCCTGCCGATTCTGCCCGGCGCGGCCGCGGCGAGGATGAGGCCGCCCGCGGCCACCGCAGCGAGCACAAGCCCGTAAGGGTAGAGCGCCTCGTTCGAGCCGGCCAGGTGCCAGACGGACCAAGCCAGGACCACCAGGCCGAGGGCGCCCAGGATGTCGAGCACCTGCCTGGTCCTGCCTGTCGTCGCGGCGACCTTCGCGAGCGGGAACGTGATCGCCAGCGCCGCGCCGATCATCAGCGCGCTCGCGTGCGTGTCGGTGCCGTAGTAGACCAGCGACGGGTCGCCGCCCGGTGTGTATATCACGAGCATGATCAGGGCGGAGGTGAGGGCGCCGCCCCAGGCGAACAGGGCGCGCGAGACCGGCCGGCGCACGAGCATCAGGATCGCCGCGAGCAGCAGCGGCCAGATCAGGTAGAACTGTTCCTCGACGGCGAGCGACCACAGGTGCTGGAACGCTGGCGGCGGTCCGTACAGCGAGAAGTACGACTGGTGCGCGAACGCCTGCCACCAGTTGCTCGTGTAGGTCACAGCGCCGAGCAATGCGGGCCGGAGCGTGCCTCGCTGGCCGGGCTCGAGCAGGCTGACCGCGGCCGTGACCGTGAGCAGCATCAGCGCGAGCCCGGGGAGCAGCCTGCGGGCGCGGCGCTGATAGAACCTGCCGAGTCCGATCCTGCCCTCCTTGCGGTGCCTGGCAGCCAGCAGGTCGGTGATCAGGTAGCCGCTAAGCACGAAGAAGACGTCGACGCCGAGGAATCCGCCGGGGATCCACGGCAGCCCCTCGTGGAACGCGATGACGGCCAGGACCGCGAGCGCGCGCACGCCGTCCAGGCCTGGCGCTCGCCACGCAGGCTGGCTCGCGGCAGCGGCTGGCGCGGCCGAAGCGCTCTCCGCCGGGCGGGGGGCTGGTTCTGCCTGCACAACAGTCTCAGACGCCGCGGACTCGCCGTGCGTTGTGGCCGAGGCGATCGTGACGGTAAGGCCGCCGGTCACTGGCTCAGAGGCGGGCAGAGCGCTGGGCCCGGCGGGCTCTGATGCCGCGGTCGGCTCGGGTGGCGCGGCCACGGCCGGCTCGACGGTCACGGTCAGCCCTGCGGCCTCCTCGTCAGCGGGCGCCGGCGTGGTCAGGCGCACGTTGCTGGCGGCGAATCCGTCTGGCCTCTGGCCGTGCGGGCCCGCTTCTCGCGTCTGGCCCCAGGAGCCGATTACCTTGATCGAGGGGAACTCATTGGTGGGCGGTTCTGTGCCCCGTGGCTCCCGCGCATCCTCCGTTGCGTCGACTGAGTCCGCATCCGCGGGAACGACCTCCTGGTCTGTCACAGCCGAGTCGCCGATTTCGGCGGAGGCTGGCTGTACCGGCACGACATGTCCTCCCTGGTTTGGCATTGTCGCTGATGTGGCCCGGAGTTTGAATGAGCGCACAGCAATCGCCGCCGCTCCCCCTCCGAGCAGGTACTTTGCTCTGGCCAGGGGGTTCGATTTTCCCGCCTGCGGCGCCCGTCACTTGCTCTTGCGCTGGGCGATAGTTTAGTTTTCGCTCGCGTTTCGCGCGACGAAACGCCACGCGGAGTAAGTAACATTGCGCGTTCCGGCGGGTAACCGACAGGTAATTTCTAGTCGCTCACGGTGACATTTATCTGATCGGACGCGAGCCGGATAAGAAGCGGTTCGGCAGGCCTGACGTCGCCCGCGGATCGGACAACGGTCGAGTCGGCGCGCTGGACGATCGCGTAGCCGCGCCGCAGCGTGGCCGCGGGTGACAGGGCGACCAGGCGCGCCCTGGTGTGGGCCAGATCTGCCTCGGCCCGGTCCAGGCTGGACGCCAGGCATCGGCGCGCGCGCTCGGCGAGCGCCAGCACGTGCTCCTGCCGCCGGTCCAGCTCGGCGGCCGGGTTGGCCAGGACCGGCCTGGACCGGATGCCGCTGAGCCAGGCGGCCTCGCGATCCAGCCGTCCAGCCAGCTGGCGCCTGGCCCTGGATCGCAGCTCGGCGATGATCGCGAGCTGCTCGCCGATGTCCGGCACGACCCGGCGAGCGGCGTCCGTCGGCGTCGACGCCCGCACGTCAGCGACCAGGTCGAGCAGCGGAACGTCCTGCTCGTGGCCGATCGCGCTGACCACCGGGGTGCGACACGACGCGACGGCCCTGATCAGTGACTCGTCGGAGAAGGGAAGCAGGTCCTCGATCGACCCGCCGCCGCGCGCGATGATGATCACATCCACCTCGGCGTCGGCGTCGAGCGCGCGCAACGCGTCCGTGACCTCGGTGACCGCGAACGGGCCCTGCACCGCGACCTGCTCGACCCTGAACCTGACCGACGGCCACCGGCGAGCCGCGTTCTCGAGCACGTCGCGCTCGGCCGCCGAGTCGCGGCCGCAGATCAGTCCGATGAGCCCGGGCAGGAACGGCGGGCGGCGCTTGCGTTCTGGCGCGAACAAGCCCTCGGCGCCGAGCGCGCGGCGCAGCCGTTCGAGCCTGGCGAGGAGTTCCCCGATTCCGACCGCGCGAAGCTCCAGCGCGCTGAGCGAGAAGGACCCCCTGGTCATGTTGAAGTCAGGCTTTACCCAGACCACGACGCGAGAGCCCTCGGCCGGAGCGGGCTCGGCCGCGTCGAACACCAGCCGCGGGCAGATCACCCGCACAGAGACCACGGCTACCGGATCGCGCAGCGTCAGGTAGACCGTCCCGCCTCGCCGGCTCAGCTCGGCGATCTGGCCTTCGACCCAGACCCGGCCGAGCTTGCCGACCCAGTCCCCCACCAGCCGCAGCGCGGTGCGGACCGGGATGGGCGCGTCAGCGGTGGTCTCAAGGGGCATCG
>DASUHI010000142.1:0-6529 GCA_036273575.1 Streptosporangiaceae bacterium
AGGGCTGAGCTCCCTCCCGGCATCGGCGCAGGCCCAGAACGCCGCCCGCGCCGACAGTGCCGCCCGGTCGCAGCGATCCGCGCCGACCGCGGCGCAGCGCAGCGCGCTGGAACGAGCCAAGAAGCTGATGGCGCTGCGCAATCAGCACGGCTCCATCGTCGGTCGCGTCCTCGGGGCAAACGGCGCCCCTGAGGCCAACGTCTGCGTGGTAGCGAGCAGCCCGCTCGCTATCCGCAGGGCCTACTCAAGGCCTGACGGCCGGTTCGTCATCGCGGGCCTGCCCAGGGGCGCGTACCGCGTCGAGTACCGCGGCTGCTCGCCCATCGCCAAGTTCACTGCCCAGTGGTACGGCGGCCTGACCCGCGGCTCGGCCACGCCGGTCCTGGTGACGGGGTCGGCCGCTCCCGTGCGGCTGGCGCCGGTCAAGCTCAGCATGATCTCACCGCGTTTCATGCACAGCGCGACGGCGAAGCGCACGCTGGGGTCCGCGCAGCGCGCGGCCAAGCTGATCCGCAGGATCGCGTTCGGGCCGCGGGTACAGGCGCCCGCCCGGGTTACCAGCGCGGGGCGCATCACTGGCCGGGTGACGACCCGTTCCGGCCACCCGCTGGCCAGGGTGTGCGTCTTCGCGACCCCGGTCCGCCACCCTGCCGCTTTCGTGGCGCTGGCCAGTACAGGAGCCAAGGGCGGCTACAAACTGAGGCTCAAGCCTGGTCGCTACTTTGTCGACTTCCTACCTCTCTGCAGGGCAAAGGGCAACTTCGCCCCGCAGCTGTGGAAGCACGCGGGCGCGCTGGCGAAGGCGACGGCCGTGCGCGTCAAGGCGCACGAGACGGTCGCGCACGTGAACGCGGTGCTCGGCGTCGGCGCGGTCATCACCGGGCGGGTCAAGACCCTCAAGCACCCGCACCCCTCGCTTGGCGGCCTCTGCGTCGAGGCGTCTGGCACCCGCGGGCAGCGGTTGTTCTTCGGCTTCACGACCACGCGCGCCGACGGAACGTTCCGGCTGCGCAGCCTGGCCACCGGAAGATACAAGATCTCTGTCACCCCGTGCGGCCCCTCTTCGCCATACCTGCCGACGCAGCTGGCCGAGCCGGTCAGGGTTACCAACGGCAAGGTCACGTCGGGAATCACCGCATTCGTGAAGCTCGGCGGCACAATCACGGGAACGGTGAAGGACGCCGACGGCAACAAGCTCGCGGGCATTTGCGTGGAGGCGGGCTCGCGGCGGAGCTTCGCCTCGGCCAGCACATCGGCCAGCGGAACCTACCGGCTGGTCGGGCTGGCCAGGGGCACGTACGAGGTGGACTTCTCGACGGGCTGCGGGAACACGCGCCCGTTCGCACCGCTCGTCTACCCGAACCCCGTCGTCGTGCGGCAGGGGAAGGTCACGCCACACATCGACGCCGTCCTGCAACTTGACGGCACGCTGACCGGCACCGTCACCGACAGCCACGGCAACCCGCTCGGCGGCATCTGCGTGGCGGCCGAGAGCAGCAGCCTCGACTTCGCGTTCGCGGTCACCAAGGCGGACGGCACGTACAAGGCCAAGAGGGTGCCGCCAGGCGTCTACCACGTCGAGTTCATCCCAGGCGGCGCGTTCTCCGACTGCGGCAACAAGGGCAATTTCCTCCCGGTGGACGACAGCGCGACGGTCACCAGCGGGGTCACGACGACGCTGAACGCATCCCTGCCGACCGGCGGCATCATCAAAGGCGTCCTGAGCGACCCGCATGGCCATCCCGCCGCCGGGATCTGCGTCTTCTCCACGGCCGAGTTCGGCGGGCAGGCGGTCACCAAGCCGGACGGTTCTTACCGGCTCCGCCAGCTCTTCACCGGCGACTACTTCGTCGGCTATGACGGCGGGTGCGGGAACAAGGGAAGCGTCGCGCCGCTCGCTTACAAGTCCGATCCGACGTTCTTCGCGCCGACCACGATCTCGGTGACAGCCGGCCAGGTCACCTCGGGGATTGACGCGCGGCTGCGCCCAGGAGGCACGATCACCGGTCGTGTCACCGACCGCGCGGGCAAGCCCGTGAGCGGGGTCTGCATGATCGCGCAGGCGTTCACCGGCGCGGGCGGCGGCTTCAACGGCTTCGGCGTGTTCCAGGTCGAGCGCGGCGGACGGTTCAAGGCGACCAACCTCGCGCCTGGCCAGTACGCGGTCGTGTTCTTCGGCCTGACGACCAAGCACAGCTTCTGCGGTCCATCGCCCTACGCGGACCAGCAGTTCCTCAGGCAGGGCGGCGGCGCGCCGCTGGACCTCGTGACCGTTCAGGGCGGCAAGATCACCTCTGGTGTCAACGCGAGGCTCACGCTGGCCGGCTCGATCTCCGGCACGGTCCTGAACAAGGCTGGGCACCCCGTCCCGAACATCTGCGTGATCGCGACCAACCCGCGCAGCGGCGCGGCCAACGAGGAATTCACCGGCACGCACGGCAAGTACAAGATCACGCAGCTGACCCCAGGCAGGTACCAGGTCGAGTTCTCCAGCTGCGGCGGCGACTTTGCGTTCTTCGGTATCACCGGCCTGAACTACGCGAACCAGTGGTACAAGCGTCACTCCACGCAGGCAGCCGCCGACACCGTTGTCGTGCGGCCGGCCGCGACCACCGCGAACATCAACGCGGCGCTGACGAAGGGCGCCACGGTCACAGGTCAGGTCGTGTTCAAGCCGACTCAGCGGCCCATCTCCTTCGTCTGCGTGTACGCGTACACCCCCGACTTGAAGACGCTCAGCTTCGGCCTCACCGACCGGCGCGGCCGTTACCTCGTGGACGGGCTGAGCACGGGCCGGTACATCGTCGAGTTCGACCCGTGCTCTGGCGAGTCGGCGCTGGCCGGCCAGATCAGGGCGGGACGCCTGCAACTTGTCGCCGGACACGCGGTCAACAACGTCAACGAGCAGCTCGGGCTCGGCGGGTCGGTGTCAGGCGTGACGTCCGCGAGCTTGGCAGGCGGCCACGTCAGACCGGAGCCAGGCACCTGCGTGGAGGCCTTGCCGCTGAGCCCGACGGCGCCCGCGGCGCTGTCGTTCGCGTTCGATGGCGGCAGCTACCAGGTCACCCACCTCGCCGCCGGGAAATACGAGATCCTGGCAGGCGACCCGTCCTGCTCGAGCAACGCTCCAGCGCTCTCGGCCAAGCTGTCGGCACCTGTCCAGGTGACATCGGGCAAGGACACGGGGGGCGCGAACCTCACCCTCCGCGTGACCGGAGCGATCACCGGCGCGGTGCGCGGGCCATCAGGCAAGCCCCTCGCCGGCATCTGCGTGGAGGCCGTACCTCAGCAGCCAGGCATCGGGATTCCGACGGCGATCTCCCGCGCCGCTGGCGGCGCCTACCGCATCGGTGACCTGCAGCCGGGCGCGTACAAGGTCAAGTTCACCGACGGCTGCGGGGCCGACGGGTTCGCGACCCGCTGGTACAAGAACGCCCGGACGAAGTTCGGCGGGCGGTTCGTCCACGTCAGCGCCGCGTCGGTGACGAGCGGGATCAACCAGACCCTGCCCAAGGGGTAGGCCGCTACTCGAAGATCACGTAGACCTTGCGGATCGTCTCGTGGATCTGCCAGGTGCCGGCCCAGCCGCGCGGGAACACGGCGATGTCGCCAGGTCCGATGTCGGTGGGCGAGCCGCCGTCCGGGGTGACCGTCATCCGGCCGGACAGGATCTGGACGAACTCGTGTGTCTCGAGCTTCCAGTACGACGGGCCAGGCGTGCACTCCCAGACGCCGGCCTCCTGGTCGCCGTCCTGCCACAGGGTCAGCCCGCTGGTTGTCATCTCCTCGCCCGTGGCCTCCTCGAGCGGACCCCAGTCCTCGAGCTCTGCGGTCGCGGCGGCGGCGAGATAGGGCGTGGCCGGGTTGCCGGTCATCGTGATCCTTCCTGCTGGGTGGACTCAGGCCTGCGAAGCTGTCTTCTCCGGGAAAGCAGGCGCCTGCGGCGTCTTTTCAGGAAACGGGAGCGCGATTGGGTCGGTCGCGAGGCGGCTGTTGCCGTGCTCGTCGAACCGGTCGAGGCCGAGGTCGCTGACATCGGTCACGGACGAGGTTCCGCTGAGCGCGACATCGGCCGCGGCCTTGGCCACGGCCGGGCCCCACATCATCCCGTGGCCGCCGGCACTGGCCACGAACGTCCCGTTAATCTTCTGACCGGAGACGATCGCCGGGCCGATGATCGGCAGGTGGTCTGGCGTGTAGTCGATGGTGGCCGCCCACGTGCGGCGCAACCCGAGGCTCGCGGTCACGGGCACCAGCGCGTGCAGGCGCCCCATGATCAGGTCCAGGTACTCGGTGTCCACCGACCGCGCCTCGCCCGGCGGCTCGTCCGGGTTCGACATCCCGAACAGCATGCCGCCGTCCTCTGGCCGCCAGTACAGGCCGACCGCGAGGTCGAACAGCATGGGCAGCCGGTCCGGCGCCAGGTCGGGATGCTGCTCGGTGACGGCGACCTGGTGCCGTACCGCGCCGGCCGGGATCGTCACGCTGGCCAGCCTGCCGACCGCGGCCAGTTCCGGCCCGCCGGTCAGGACGACGAGCGGCGCGGCGATCGGGCCCGCGCTCGTCTGGACGCCGGTCACCGCGCCGCCCGTCACGTCAATGCCCGTGAAGCTCGTGTGCTCGAGCACGCGGACGCCGCTGACCGCGAGCGCGTGGGCGTAGGCCGTCACGTTCCGCGGCGGATGCAGGTAGCCGTCTTCCGCGCAGTACGTCGCGCCCAGAGTGAGGCCTGGCGCCATGGCAGGGTTCATCCGGTCGAACTCGGCGGGTTCCAGCCAGCGGACATCAAGTCCGAGCGCGTTCTGCATGGCCATCCGCTCGCGCGCGGCGGCGACGTCGTCCTGTGTGAAGCACGGCAGCACGTAGCCCTGCGGGGTGAACCCGGAGTCGATCCCAAGCAGCTCGGCCTGCCTGAGGTAGAACCGGCGCGACCACTCACCGAGCTGCACGGCCCACGCGGTCCCGCCCTGGGTCCTGACCACGCCAGCGGCCCTGCTGCTCGCTCCCTGGCCGAGCCTGTCCTTCTCCAGCAGCACGACCCTGCCCACGCCAGAGGCCCGCAGGAAGTAGGCGCACCAGGCGCCGACCGTTCCGCCTCCGACGACGACCGCGTCTGCGGACTCCACCATTGGCATGCCGCCGATGCTGGCATAGACTGAACGTTCAGTCAAGATCGCAGGGATTCGCGCTGGTTGACGTCTGGAAGGGAACAGATGTACAGCCTGTCAGAGCAGGACCTCGAGATCCAGGCGAAGGCGCGGCTGTTCGCCGACGAGCTGATTCCGCTGGAGACCGGCGTCGAACTCGCGGGCGGCGAGCTGCCGCCCGACCAGGAGGCGCAGCACACTGCGCGGGCCATCGAACTTGGGCTGTTCGCGTCGAACCTGCCCAAGGAGGTCGGCGGCGGCGGCTGCACCTCGCTGCAGCAGGTGCTGATCCAGGAGCAGGTCGGCCGCGTCACCAACGCGCTGGCCTGGGTGGTCGCGACGCCGCCGTCCTGGCTGCCGGCCGTCGCGACGCTCGATCAGATGGAGCGCTACGTCAAGCCGTCGGCGAGCGGCGAGCGGAGCGAGTGCTACGCGATCACCGAGGAGGGCGCCGGCTCGGACGTCGATGCGATCGAGGCGACCGCGAGCCGCGACGGTGACGACTACGTGCTGAACGGCGTGAAGTGGCACGTGACTTCGTTCAACGCCGCGGACTATGCCTTCTTCCAGGGCAAGCTGACCAGCGGGGCCCATGCAGGCGAGCACGCGATGTTCCTGGTGGACCTGCCAACCCCCGGCGTGCGGATCGTGCGGACGCCGGCCTACATGCACACGCTCGGGCACGCGCACCAGCACCCGATCGTGGCGTTCGAGGATGTGCGGGTGCCGGCCGCGCAGCTCGTGGGCGCCGAAGGCGACGGGATGAGTTTCGCCTACGAGTGGTTCAGGTTCGAGCGCCTGATGGTCGCCGCTCGGTGCCTCGGAGCGGCCGAGCGGCTCGTCGCCGAGATGACAACGTTCGCCGGCGAACGGATCGTCTCAGGGCACCCGATCTCGCAGTTCGGCGCCGTCCAGGCGATGCTCGCGGACAGCCTCACCGAGCTGTTCGCGGCGCGGGCGCTGACCTACGAGACAGCCCGCAACATCGACGCGGGAGTCGACGTGAAGGTCCAGCACGCGCAGTGCTCGATGGCCAAGCTCAACGCGGCGGAGATGGCCGGGCGGGTCGCCGATCGCGCGGTCCAGGTCTTCGGCGGCCGCGGCTACATGCGGGAGTATGCCGCCGAGCGGTTCTTCCGCGAGCTGCGGGTGGAGCGGATCTGGGAAGGCACCAGCGAAGTCCAGCGCTCGATCATCGCCGACCAGATGATCAAGCGCGGCCCCGCCCGCCTCGCCTGAGCCCCGCCGATTCCATGATCGCGAAGGATCCTGGGTCCTGCAGGACCCACAAGTCTTCGTGATCATGACAGGCAGCGCTCGCCCGGGCGGTGGGGCCGGGCCGCTGTGCCCCCAGCGACCCCCCCCCCCCCCCCCCCCCCCCC
>DASUHI010000143.1:0-15100 GCA_036273575.1 Streptosporangiaceae bacterium
GCGCCCTCGGTGTTTCCGCTGCCCTCGACCATGCCGAGAACCTTCAGGCCGTACTCACGCCAGGCCGCCATGTCGGTGGCCTCGATGCGTAGATAGCCCAGCGAACGGATGCTCATCACGCACCTCCCAGGAAATCGATGGTCAGCTTGTTGAATTCGTCGAACTTCTCCAGCTGCGCCCAGTGCCCGCAGCCGCTGAACACGTGCAGCTGCGCCTTGCGGATCTGCTTGAGCGGGACCAGGGCGCCGTCCAGCGGGTTGACCCTGTCCTCGCGGCCCCAGATCAGCAGCACCTCGTTGCTCAGCTGGTGCACGTCCCGCCAGAGCATCCCGTCCTCGGCGGTCGCCGGGTCGTAGAACGACATGCCGAGCGACGCCATCGCCGCCAGCGCCTCAGGGGTGCTCGCGGCCGCATACCGCTCCTCGACGAGCTCGTCGGTGATCAGCTTGGTGTTGAACACGAGCGTGCGCAGGAACGCCGCCATCTTCTCCTTGCTCGGGCCCGGCGGCGCCGCGAACGCGGCGAGCCTGCTGACCCCCTCGGTCGGATCGGGCGAGAACATGTTGAGGCTCAGCCCGCCCGGGCCCATCAGCACCAGACGACCGGCGCGATCCGGGTAGTTCAGCGCGAACCGCACGGCCGTTCCCCCGCCGAGCGAGTTGCCGACCAGGTGCACCTTCTCGATCGTCAGCAGGTCGAGCAGGCTCGCGAGCGCGCGGGCCGCGAACGTGAAGTAGTTGCCCTCGACAGGCGGGGCCGCCGTCTTGCCGAAGCCCGGCTGATCGGGCATGAGCACACGGTACCGATCCGCGAGCACCGGCAGGTTGCGCCCGAAGTTGGACCACGCCGACGCTCCAGGACCGCCGCCGTGCAGCAGCACGACGGGGACGTCGCCTTCCGACCCGGACGCCGGTCCCGCCTCGTGGTAGTGCGTCCTCATCAGCGCGGTATCGGCGAACCGGTCGGTCTCGCCCTGCCCGCTCATAGCATCGCGTCGGCGGCGGGCGGCAAGCCGAACTCGCCGCGGCCGAACATGGTCAGCGCCCGCTCCGGGTCGTTGATCGCATGCACCCGGCCGGCGTGCGCGTCCCGCCAGAATCGCTGGATCGGCGTGCCCATGCGCAGCGCGCGGCCGCCTGAGTTCTCGAACAGCAAGTCCACGGCGCTGATCGCCTGTCCCGTGCCGCGCACCTGGTCCCGCCTGATCCGCAGCCGCAGCGGCATCGGGATGGGCTCCCCCGCCCTGGCGTGCGCCATCAGCTCGGTCATATTGCGCTCGAGCGCTGTCCAGGCCGCGTCGATCTCGGCCGCCGCCTCGGCGATCCTGGCCTGGGCGAACGGGTCTTCGGCCACCTTGTGTCCCGCGTAGGCGGCGCTCACCCTGGTGCGCTGATACGCCACGTGCGCGTCGTACGCTCCGGCCGCCATCCCGATCACCGGCGTGGTGATCGCGTACGAGAACACCGAGCCGAACGGGATCCGGTACAGCGGCGCGTCGTTGACGTCCTGGCCTGGGCACACGCACTTGGTGACGTCGGTGAAGCTGAGCGAGCGGTGCGCTGGGACGAACGCGCCGTCGACGACGATGTCGTTGCTGCCGGTTCCCCGCAGCCCGACCGTGTCCCAGACGTCCTCGATCACGTAGTCGCTCGCGGGCAGCAGGAACGTACGGAAGTCAACGGGCACGCCGTCGTCGTTGGTCACGATCCCGCCCAGCAGCACCCATGTCGCGTGGGCGCAGCCGGACGAGAAGCTCCACCTGCCGCTCAGCCGGTGGCCACCGCCGGCGAGCTGGGCACGGCCGGTCGGCGCGTAGGACGACGACATCCGCGTGCTCGTGTCCGCACCCCACACCTCTTCCTGCGCGGCGGCGGGGAACAGCGCGAGCTGCCATGAGTGCACGCCCACCACCGACGCGACCCATCCGGTCGAGCCGCACGCGCTGGCGATCGCGCGCACGGTCCGGTAGAAGATCAGCGGGTCCGCCTCGAGCCCGCCGTACCTGGCGGGCTGCAGCAGCCGGAAGAACCCGGACTCCTCCAGCGCCTTGACCGTCTCGACAGGAACGACGCGCGCGTCCTCGGTCTCCTGCGCCCGCTCCCGCAGTACCGGCAGCAGGTCACCGACCGCCGCGAGCACGGTGTCTGCCGCATCTGGGCGTCCCGGATCGGGCTGCCCGGCAATCTCGCCCACTGCCTGCTCCTCCCGCGCCGCTTGGATACCGTCCTACCAGCATGGCAGGTGCTGACGTTCGGCCCTAGACTAGAACATGTTCTAGTCTAGGGCTATCACTCCCAGGAGGGGCCCCAAGAATGGCGCCCGCGACATCACCGCCGCGCCGCCGCCGGCCAGGTACGCGCGCGGCTGGCACTGCCTGGGCCTGGCCGAGAGGTTCCGCGCGGACGGCCCGCACGCGGTGCACGCGTTCGGCACCAAGCTGGTGGTCTTCGCCGATTCCGCCGGCGGTCTGCACGTGCTCGACGGGTACTGCCGGCACATGGGCGGCGATCTCACGATGGGCACGATCAAGGGCGACCAGGTCGCCTGCCCGTTCCACGACTGGCGCTGGGGCGGCGACGGCAAGTGCGCCCACATCCCTTACGCCAGGCGAGTGCCGCCCGCCGCGCGCACGAGGTCATGGCTGACTCTGGAAGAGAACAAGCAGCTGTTCGTGTGGAACGACCCTGAGGGAAATCCGCCGCCTGAGCACGTAACGATTCCGCGGATCGACGGCGCGTTCTCTTCCGCGTGGTCGAACTGGACGTGGGACTCGATCCTCGTCCAGAACTCGAACTGCCGCGAGGTGGTCGACAACGTCGTCGACATGGCGCACTTCTTCTACATCCACTTCGCGTTCCCGACGTACTTCAAGAACGTCCTCGAGGGCCACGTCGCCGCGCAATACCTGAACACGAAGTCCCGGCCCGACGTCGAGACCGGCTCTAACTACGCCGACGGAGGCGAGACGACGCTGCGGTCAGAGGCCGCCTATTACGGCCCGTCCTACATGATCGACTACCTGTGGCACGACTACCACGGCATAACGATGGAGAGCGTGCTGATCAACTGCCACTACCCGGTCACCCCTGACTCGTTCCTGCTGCAGTGGGGCGCGATCGTGAAGAAGCCGCCGGGCGTCAGCGACGCCCAGGGCGACAAGATCGCGGCCAAGTTCGCCGAGTTCATCGGCATCGGCTTCGGCCAGGACGTGGCGATCTGGACGAACAAGACCAAGATCGACAACCCGCTGCTCTGCGCCGAGGACGGGCCCGTGTACCAGCTCAGGCGCTGGTACGAGCAGTTCTACGTCGACGTCGCCGACGTCACGGAAGACATGGTCGCGCGCCACGAGTACGAGATCGACACCACCCGGGCCATCGCATCCTGGGAGCGCGAGGTAGCCGCCAACCTCGCCGCCCGCGGCCCAGCGCCGTCGTCGTGATCGCGCTGCCGGCGGATGAGCGGGCGTGGCGGTATGCGGAGGTTGAGTGCGGGCGGTGCGGCGCGGTGGTGGAGGTCGCGAAGCTCAGCGTGCAGCACACCAGCGTGCAGTGGACGGCCGAAGGGGTGCTGCGGTGCGCTGAGTTCTGCGCGCGCGTCGCTGACGGCGGGTCGTCCGCGCTGATCGCGACCTGCGCGAGCCTGCGGGCCAGCATCGACGCCGCCGTCGAGGACGGCCGCGTCGAGGTCCTGCCGCCGTGAGCACGCCACGGACCAGCTACCAGATCCCGGTGGCCGAGGTCATCAGCGAGACCGATCAGGCCTGCTCGCTCGTCCTGGACATTCCCGCCGTCCTGGCCGGCGTCTTCGCGTACCAGCCTGGCCAGTTCCTGACCGTGCGGGTTCCCACGCCAGACGGCGGCTCGGTCGCTCGGTGCTACTCGCTGTGCAGTTCTCCGCACGCGGGCGACCGGCCTGCCGTGACAGTCAAGCGCGTCGCGTCCGGTTATGCCTCCAACTGGATCGCCGACAACGTGCGGCCCGGCACGGTGCTCGACCTGCTGCCGCCGGCCGGGACGTTCACGCCGGCCTCGCTTGACGCCGACTTCCTGCTGCTGGCGGCCGGCAGCGGGATCACGCCGGTGATGTCGATCCTTCGGTCGGCGCTGGCCGCGGGGCGCGGCAAGATCGCGCTGATCTACGCCAACGCCGACGAGCGGTCGGTCATCTTCGCCGAGCGGCTGGCGCGGCTGCGGGCCATGGCGCCGGAGCGGCTGGTCGTGCTGCACTGGCTGGACGAGCTCGCCGGGCCGCCCGACTCGGCCGCGCTACGCGAGCTGGCCAGGCCGTACGCGCGCCACGACACCTACGTCTGCGGGCCAGACCCGTACATGGCTGCGGCCCGGCAGGCGGTCGCCGATTTGGGCGTTTCCGCCAAGCGCGTGCACATCGAGCGGTTCTTGTCGCTGGCGGAGAACCCGTTCGAGGCGGCCGAGCCGCCGGAGACCAGCGTGGCGGCGACGCTGGCGGTCGAGATAGACGGAGCCGTGCGCACGCTGGACTGGCCGGCCGGGCGCAGGATGCTCGACGTCATGATCGACGGGGGCCTGGACGCGTCTTACTCGTGCCGCGAGGGCGTGTGCGGCGCGTGCGCGTGCCGGCTGCTCAGCGGCGAGGTCGAGATGGCGCACAACGAGGTGCTCGAGGCCGAAGACCTCGCGGACGGGTACGTCCTGGCCTGCCAGTCGGTCGCACTGACCGGGCAGGTCAGCGTGAGCTACGACTAGGGGTTAGCCACGGCTAGTCGCCCGTGACGCCGTCGAGCCGCTCACGCAGGATGTCGGCGTGGCCGTTGTGCCTGGCGTACTCCTCGATCATGTGCAGGTAGATCCAGCGCAGGTCGAGCGTGTTGCCGTCGGACGAGACGAACGTGTCGTCCAGCGACCGGCCGGCCGCGGCCGCGTCGGCCAGCTCGCACTCCGTCCTGAACGTCTCGAACGCCGACTCCGCGTCCGCCGGGTCGGCAAGGTCGAAATCACCGTCCGGATGCTCGTCGCTCCAGTACAGGGACGGCAGGTCGGCCCGCCCGGCGAGCCGCCGCCTGAACCAGGCCCGCTCGACGTCGGTCATGTGCCTGACGAGCCCGAGCAGGCTGAGCGTCGACGGCTCGGCGGTCCGACGCGTGAGCTGCTCGCCGCTCAGGCCCTGGCACTTGTACAGCAGCGTCGCGCGGTGGTAGTCGAGCCAGCACTGCAGGGCGGCCCGCTCCTGGGCTGGCTGATCCGGCTCGGCGCGCTGCACATCCGGTGCGATCCATGTCATTGCAACATCATCCACGCAGGCTCCGCGAGGCGCAATTCGCATCCCGCTGGGTATTACCCTCATGGGCGCAAGGGCGCTTTTAGTTAGAACATAAACCGCACAGCAGGCGACGAGCAAGAAGGTTCCATGAACGTCAGGGTGCTGAGCACGGTTGTCACCGCGGCCGGTGCAGCGCTGGCCGTGACGGCGTGCTCACCAGCTACAACAGCGTGCCGGGTGCGGCACAACTACGCCATCGTGATCTTCGAGAATGGTGGCGGTAGTGTCGGCAAAATATTGGTGACGCAATTCCGGTTGAACGTAAAGTACAGCCCCTACAATATTCAACACATTGTCAAAACCACGCACTTCAAGCTCAAGCCGGTGCGCGGCAAGGGGCTGCCGGTCGTCGTCAAGACCTACCGGGTGGGACCGGCCAGCAGCTGTCACGTGGACCGGGTGAAGACGCGTCCGTGACCCGCGGCGGTCAGTCCGCGCCGAGTTCGTCGCGGGCCTGCGCGAACGCGGTCGCCGCTCGCTCCAGGTCATCGGTGGTGTGCGCGGCCGACACCTGGGTCCTGATCCTGGCCTTGCCGATCGGGACCACCGGGTAGCTGAAGCCGATCACGTAGACGCCCTTGCCGAGCAGCGCGTCCGCGAGCCTCGCGGCCTTGGCCGCGTCCCCGATCATCACGGGGACGATCGGATGATCGCCAGGCAGGATGTCGAACCCGAGCCCTGTCATCCGCTCCCTGAACCAGGCCGTGTTCTCCCGCAGCCTGGACCGCAGGTCATCGCTGGACTCGAGCACGTCGAGCACCTTCAGCGACGCGCCGACCACCGCGGGCGCGACCGAGTTGGAGAACAGGTACGGCCGCGAGCGCTGGCGCAGCAACTCGACGATCTCGGCGCGGCCGCTGGTGAACCCGCCGCTCGCGCCGCCGAGCGCCTTGCCGAGAGTGCTGGTGATGATGTCGATCCGGTCGGCCACGCCGTGCAGCTCGGGGGTACCGCGTCCGGTCAGGCCGACGAAGCCGGTCGCGTGCGAGTCATCCACCATCACCATCGCGTCGTACCGCTCGGCCAGGTCGCAGATCTCGCGCAACGGGGCCACGTAGCCGTCCATCGAGAACACGCCGTCGGTGGCGACCAGCCTGCGCCTGGCGTCAGCTGACGCCTTGAGCTGCTTCTCGAGGTCGGCCATGTCCCGGTTCTTGTACCGCAGCCGCTTCGCCCGGCAGAGCCTGACCCCGTCGATGATCGACGCGTGGTTCAGCTCGTCGCTGATGACCGTGTCCTGATCGGTGAGGATGGTCTCGAACAGCCCGCCGTTGGCGTCGAAGCAGGACGAGTACAAGATCGTGTCCGCTGTGCCGAGGAACTCGGAGATCTTGCGTTCCAGCCGCTTGTGGACATCCTGGGTGCCGCAGATGAACCGTACGCTCGCCATGCCGAATCCCCAGCGGTGCAAGGCGTCCTTCGCGGCCTGAATGATCCTGGGGTCGTCGGCCAGGCCGAGGTAGTTGTTGGCGCACATGTTCAGCACGCGCGTGCCGTCGGCGATCGCGATGCTCGCCTGTTGCGGGCTGGCGATGACCCGCTCCTCCTTATACAGGCCCTGCTCGCGAATCTCGTTCAGCTCAGCAGCGATCTGCGGTGCAACGTTCGAGAACATCGCGGCCTCCGTCGGTGTCGGCTAACTGGCGGGTTCGGCCCAGTTCAGAACCACCTTGCCGCACCGGCCCTCGCGCACGGTCTCGAAGGCCGCGGCGTAGTCGGCGGCGTCGAAGCGGTGCGTGATCACGGGTCCGATGTCGACGCCTGACTGGGTCAGCACGGACATCCAGTACCAGGTCTCGAACATCTCCCTGCCGTAGATGCCCTTGATCGTGATCATGTTGACGACGAGGTGACCCCAGTCGATCGGGAACTCCGCCGCCGGCAAGCCGAGCACGGCGATCTTGCCGCCGTGCGTCATCGCGGCGAGCATCTCGCGCATCGCGGCCGGCTTGCCCGACATCTCCATCCCGACGTCAAAGCCCTCGCGCATGCCGAGGTCGGCCATGATCTGGCCCAGCGGGCGCTCCCTTGTGTCCGCCGCGACGGTCACGCCGATCTTCTCGGCGAGCTGGAGCCGGTACGGCGACACGTCGGTGATCACCACATGCCTGGCGCCCGCGTGCTTGGCGACGATGGCGGCCATGATGCCGATCGGGCCGGCGCCGGTGATCAGCACGTCCTCGCCGTGTACCGGGAACGTCAGCGCCGTGTGCACCGCGTTGCCGAACGGATCGAAGATGGCCGCCACGTCAAGCTCGATCCCCGGCAGGTGCCGCCAGACGTTCGCGGCCGGCAGCGCGATGTACTCGGCGAATGCGCCTGGGTGATTGACGCCGACGCCCTTGACGTGGGCGCACTGCACGCGGCGGCCCGCCATGCAGTTGCGGCACCGCCCGCAGACGAGATGTCCCTCGCCGCTGACCAGGTCGCCGACGTCCAGATCGCGCACGTCTTCGCCCAGCTCGACGATCTCACCAGCGAACTCGTGCCCGACCACCAGCGGTACCGGGACGTTGGCCTGTGCCCACCCGTCCCACTCGTAGATGTGCAGGTCCGTCCCGCAGACCCCGGTGCGCAGCACCCGGATCAGGACGTCGTCCCTCCCGATCGTCGGGACCGGCACGTTCTCGAGCCGCAGCCCGGCCTCGGGCCGGGCCTTGACCAGCGCCTTCATCAGCTGCTCACTTCCAGCTGTCGCCTGTACGCCCGGCCTGGATGCCGGGCGAACCGGGTCGACTGTACCGCAGGGCCAGCGGACCTACACGATGACGGATACTGCAACCAAAGCCCCTTGCCAGACAATACGTCGCCAGACAGGACACCCGGCCTTGACCGCTCTCATCGATCTCCGTTCCGACACCGTGACCAGGCCGACCGAGGCCATGCGCAGGGCCATGGCCGCCGCCGAGGTCGGCGATGACTGGTACGGCGACGATCCGACCGTCAACAGGCTGCAGCAGCGCGCCGCCGAGATCACAGGCAGGCAGGCCGCGCTGTACCTGCCGACCGGGACGCTGTGCACGCAGGTGGCGCTGCACGTCCTGGTCAGGTCAGGGCACTTCGTGGTCTGCGAGGCCAGCGCGCACGTGTGCGGGGTGGAGCTGCACTCGTCCGCGGCGCTGTCCGGCGTTGCCTTCCGGCCGCTGGCCGGGGCACGCGGGCTGGTCACCGCGGACCAGATTTCCGGCGCGCTGCAGCCCGACCCGTCCGACGTCACCGTCGTCGACCTCGTGGCGATCGAGAACAGCCATCAGCGCGGCGGTGGCACCCCGCAGCCGCTCGACGACGTGCGCGCGATCGCGAAGGCGTGCGAGGCCGCCGGAGTCCCGCTGTACATGGACGGGGCGCGCGTCTTCAACGCCTGCGCCGTGACCGGCGCGGCCGTCGCGGACTACGCGGCCGAGGTCACCGCGATGATGTTCTGCCTGTCAAAGGGCCTCGGCGCGCCGGTCGGCTCAATGCTCGTCGGCGACGCGGAGTTCATCAGGGAGGCCAGGCGGGTGAAGATCCTTTTCGGCGCCGCCTGGCGGCAGGCGGGGATCCTGGCGGCGGCGGGGCTTGTCGCGCTCGAGGAAGGACCTCGGCGGCTGCATGAGGATCACGCCAAGGCGCGGGTTCTCGCCGAGGGCATCGCCGAGCTGCTGCCCGGCTCCGTCGATCCCGGCGCGGTGCCCACCAACATCGTGTTCGTCGACGTGAGCGGCACGGGATGGACTGCGCCGCGGTGGGCGGAGCGCCTCGCCGCTGAAGGCCTCCGCGTCACGATGGGCGGCGGCAGGGTCAGGATGCTGACGCACCGCGACGTCAGCGTGGACGACATCCACGCGGCTCTAGCCGCCTGGCGCCGGGCCGCGGCCCAACGATAGAGGGCAGCTGCCAGGCGGGTCGCCCTCCGCCTGAACAGCCGCCCTCGGCCTGTGGGTCTGTGGCCCGCTGCCGCGTGCTACCTGGTCGCCGACGCCGCGATCCGCAGGCCGATCTGCACGAGCGTCCACCCGGTGTGCTGCCGGATAGCGCCGGCCTCGCCGCGCCGCCTGGGTGCCGGCCTGGCCGTCGCTGGACGCTCCCGCAGCTCGTTCGCGTGCTGCCTGGCCATCTGGTTGATCTGACTCGGGAACATCTGTTCCTCACTCCCCTCGCTGAGGCTTTCACTTTCTTGTTAACATTCACGTATACGTGAATGATCGCACACCCGTGAACGGATGGCAAGATAGATCCATGAACAAGTCCGGTGCGCCAGGCAGCGCGAGCGGCGGCGCGGATCCGGCAGCGTCTGGCCAGCAGACGCCGGCGTCGCACGTCGACGTCCTCAAGGCGCTGGCCGACCCGCTCCGGCTGAACATGCTCTACGCCCTGACCCGCGATCGCGGCCCTGATCCCCGGGCGATGACGGTCAAGGAACTGGCGGCCGAGCTCGGCGAGCCGCAGACGAAGCTGTACAGGCACATCAAGCACCTGGAGTCGGCTGGGCTGATCCGCGCGGTGGCGAGCCGCGTCGTGTCGGGGATCGTCGAGTACAGGTACCAGGCGAGCCAGGCCGACATGATCATGGGCGACGACCTCACTGACGAGGAGAAGCTCAGCCCGGAGGCCGAGGCGCTGACGGCCGCCGCGCTCGAGCTGTACAGACGGCAGTACTTCGCCACCCGCCGGGGCCGTCCGGTTAGCCAGGCCGATGCCGAGCCGCCGCACCGCAGGTCGGTCATGGCCATAGCGGACGGCATGGTTCCAGCGTCGCGGGCGGCGCAGATCTACGACGTGCTCTATCAGCTGCTCGACGAGGTCGCCGAGACCACCGGGCACCACCGCCCAGACGACACAGCCGAGAATCTGGTGCCCGTCAACCTGCTGATCGGCTTCTTCACCGAGGACCGGCGGCCGGACTGACAGCGCGCCGTGCTGCCTCGGTCAAAACTGAAACGTGTTCTAGCATGGTCCCGGGAGGCGCGATGGCACCCGAGGACCCCGAATTCGACGTCGTCGTCGCTGGCAGCGGCGCCGCCGGCATGACGGCGGCGCTGACGGCGGCCAGGCAAGGGCTGAGCGTCGTGGTGATCGAGAAGACCGCGTACTTCGGCGGTTCGACCGCGCGTTCAGGCGGCGGCGTCTGGGTTCCGTGCAACGCGGTCCTCGCGAAGGCGGGGGTCGGGGATACCAGGGAACAGGCAAGCGCGTACCTGGCGCACGTGGCCGGGGACTGCGTGACCCCCGGGCGCCAGCGAGCGCTGCTCGAGCACGGCCCCGCGATGCTGGATCTCGTGCGGTCGGCCGCGCCGGTCGACTTCGCGTGGGTGCCCGGCTACGCGGACTATTACCCTGAGGCGCCAGGCGGCATGGCTTGCGGGCGCACGATCGAGCCCGTGCCCCTCGACGGCCGAATCCTCGGCGATGAGGTCAAGAGGCTCAACCCGCCGTATCTGCCCGCTCCCGACGGCATGGCGATCACGGCAGCCGACTACCGCTGGCTCAGCCTCGGGACCAGGCACCCGCGGGCGGTCTGGACGACCGCCAAGATCGCGGGGCGGATGGCGAAGACGAAGGCGCTGCACCGCCGCACGATGACGCTCGGCCAGGCGCTGTCGGCCGGTCTGCGCGCCGGGCTCGCGGCAGCCGGGATTCCCCTCTGGCTGGACACGCCCCTGACCGGGCTGGTGGTCGGGCAGGGCCGGGTCACCGGCGCGCGCGTGACCAGGGAAGGGCAGCCTGGGGTGCTCAGGGCGCGCCGTGGCGTGCTGGTCGCGACCGGCGGTTTCGAGCGCAACGCCGCCATGCGCGCTGAGTACCAGCGCCAGCCGATCGGCACCGACTGGACCGTCGGCTCGCCGGGCAACACGGGTGACGGTATCCTGGCCGGCCAGGAGGCGGGGGCGGCACTCGACCTGATGGACGACGCCTGGTGGGGCCCCTCGATCCCGCTGACCGGCGGGCCGTTTTTCTGCTTGTCTGAGCGGTCGCTGCCCGGCTGCATCCTCGTCAACGCGGCAGGCGAGCGGTTCGTCAACGAGGCCGCGCCGTACGTTGACGCGGTGCACGCGATGTACGACAAGCACACCGACGACAAGCCGCACATCCCGGCCTGGCTGATCCTGGATCAGCGGTACAGGAACAGATACGTCTTCGCCGGGCTGCCCCCGCGCAAGCCGCTGCCCAGGCGCTGGTACGCGGCGGGAGCGGTGTTCCGTGCTGGCACGCTCGCGGATCTGGCCGGCCAGGCAGGGATCGCGGCGGACGGGCTGGCCGAGACCGTAGCGCGGTTCAACGGGTTCGCGGCCGCCGGCCGGGACGAGGAGTTCGGCCGCGGCGACTCCGCGTACGACCGGTACTACGGCGACCCGCGCTGTCGGCCGAACCCGAACCTCGCCCCGCTCGCCAAGCCGCCGTTCTACGCCGTCAAGATCGTGCCAGGTGACCTCGGCACCAAGGGCGGCCTGCGAACCGACGAGCGGGCGCGCGTGCTGCGGCAGGACGGCACGGCGATCGCCGGCCTGTACGCGGCGGGCAACGCGAGCGCCGCGGTCATGGGACACAGCTACGCCGGCGCGGGCGCCACGATCGGCCCCGCGATGACGTTCGGCTATGTCGCCGCCCTCGACATGGCGGCCGCCGGCAATTCCTAGGCCGGTGCCAGGATCAGTGCGCTGGTGGGAACGCCGGTTCCCGCGGTCACGAGCACGGGGCCGTCGCCGGGAACCTGGTTGACCGCGGTCCCGCGCACCTGCCTGACCGCCTCGGTGATGCCGTTCATGCCGTGAATGTAGGCCTCGCCGAGCTGGCCGCCGTGCGGGTTCACCGGCAGCCGCCCGCCGGCCTCGATCGCGCCGCCCGCGATGAAGTTCCTTGCCTCGCCGCGCGGGCAGAAACCGAGCTCCTCGAGCTGCATGAGCACGTAAGGGGTGAAGTGGTCATACAAGATGGCGGTCCGCACGTCCGCAGGCCCGGCGCCGGCCTGCCGCCAGAGCTGGCGGGCTACGACCCCCATCTCCGGCAGCCCGGTGAGCTCGTCCCGGTAGTAGCTGGTCATGGTGAACTGATCGGGACCTGACCCCTGGGCCGCGGCGCCGATCACGGCCGGGACCGACCGCAGGTCGCGGGCCCGGTCCAGACTGGTGACCACGACCGCGACCGCGCCGTCGCTCTCCTGGCAGCAGTCCAGCAGCCTCAGCGGCTCGGCGATCCATCGCGACGCCTGGTGCTCGGCCAGCGTGATTGGCTTGCGGTAGAACCACGCGCCGGGGTTCGTGGCCGCGTGCCGCCGGTCGGCGACGGCGACGACGCCGAAATCGGCGCTCGTCGCGCCGAACACGTGCATGTAGCGCCTGGCCGCCATCGCCACCGTGGCGGCCGGAGTGGACAGGCCCATCGGGTAGTGCCAGCCGTTGTCGATGCCCGATGACGTCGGTGCGGTCACGGCGCCGACGGCCACCTGACCGAACCGCCGCCCCGACCGCTCGTTCAGCGCCCTGTAGCACACCACCACGTCGGCGGCGCCTGTCGCGACCGCCATCGCCGCGTGCTGGACTGTCGCGCATGCGGCGCCGCCGCCGTACCCGACCTGGCCGAAGAATGTCAGGGCCCCGACGCCGAGCTCGCGGGCGACCGCGACCTCGGCGTTGGCGTCCATCGTGAACGTCACCATGCCGTCCACGTCCGCGGGCCGCAGCCCGGCGTCCTCGAGCGCCGCCCTGACCGCCTCGACCGCGAGGCGCAGCTCGCTGCGGCCCGAGTTCTTCGAGAACTCGGTCGCGCCGATGCCTGCGATCGCCGCACCCGTCATGGCCCGCCACCGTCCCGCACGTCGACGACCGCGGTAGCGATGATGTGATCGCCCAGGGCGCACCGGCCGGTGACCCGCACCTGGTACCGGTCGCTGCCGGACAGCCTGGTCCGCTCCGTCACGTGGCCGGTGAACGTCAGCGTGTCCCCTGCGTAGCACGGAACGCCAAGCCGGACCGACGTCCTGCGCAGCAGCGCCTGCGGTCCCGCCCACTGTGACACGAAGCGCTGGAGCAGGCCGTTGTCGGTCAGGATGTTGACGAAGATGTCCTTGCTGCCGTTGGCGATCGCGCGGTCCCTGTCGTGATGGACCGGGGTGAAATCCCTGGTGGCCACCGCGCTGGCGACGACGAACGTCGCGCTGACGTGGACCGCCATCTCCGGCAGCACGCCGGGAAGCTGACCCGGAGCCTGGGGCGGAGCCGCCGGCCGCCACACGGGCAGGACGAGCTCGTCGTCGATCCGCAGGAACCCGATCTGCACGCCCATGCCGATGCTGACCTCATCAGGGCGGGTGTCCGGCATCTCGGCGAGCACCCGGACGCCCTCGGCGAGCTCGACCAGGGCGATCACGAGCGGCAGCCGCTTTCCCGGCACCGGCGGATGGTGGTGCACGACATAGCTGAAGACTTCGCCGAACCCCGACGCCACGACGTACTTCGGGTTCGGCGAGCCGCACCGCACGCACATCGGCCCTGGCGGGTGACGGAGCGCGCCGCAGTAGCCGCACTGCTGTATCCGCAGCTCCCCGTTCCTCGTGCCGTCCCAGAAGAACGCCGTGTCCGGCGACGTCACGGGGCGCATGACGAAGCCGCCACTACCGGTAGCCTCTGCCCCTCCCGCCGCGGGCTGGCCGACGGCGGCATCAGGGCGGAACTTGAGGATCCTGAAGTCCATCGCGGCGACCGCCTCGTCGCCGCTGTACCAGGTCTGGCGCGTCGTGAAGAACCAGCCCTCGCCGAGGGCCGTCCGCTTCGGGCCGGTCAGGCCGATGAGGCTGACGGTCACCGCGAGCCGCTCGCCGTGCCGCACGTACCGGTGGAAGATGTGGTCGGAGTTGGTCGCGACCACTCCGGTGTAGCCGGCGTCGTCGAGCAGACTCACCATCGCGCCGGTCGGGTCGCCTGCCTCGCGGACCTGGTTGACCCCGGCCATCGTCCACACTTGCGCCATCATGGGCGGGGCGACGAGCCCGCCGTGCACCGACGCGGCGGCGAACCCGGCGTCGGTGTAGACGGGGTTGCGGTCGCCGATCGCCTCGACCCAGTTCTCGATGATCGGCAGGTTCACCGGATCGCGGGCCTGACGCGGTGCGCTCTCGCCCAGGGCCATGATCCGCTCGGCCGCTGCCCTGATTCCCGCTGCCGCGGTTCCGGCGGCACGGCCCTCGGTCACCGCGGCACCCTCGGCAGCCGCAGGCCGGCCGTCGCGATCAGCTCACGCTGCACCTCGTTCACGCCGCCGCCGAAGGTCAGCACGAGGTTGCGCTTGTGCTGCGTGTCCAGCCACGTCAGCACGCCCGCGGTGGCCTCGTCGGCAGGATCGCCGTGCCTGCCGACGATGTCGATGAGCAGCTGCCCGAGCCGCTGGATCCGCTCCGACGTGAACACCTTGGTGACCGACGCGTCGGCGATGTGCACCGTCTCGGCGACCGCGACCTGCCAGTTGAGCAACTCGTTGACCCGCAGGCTCGCGGCCACCTCGGCGAGCGCGCTGCGGACGTCGGGCTCGTCGGCGACGCCGCTCGCGCACGCCCATCTCCGCACCCGGTCGTAGAGGGCGCCGAGGCGGCCTGCCGGGCCGAGCATGACCCGCTCGTGGTTGAGCTGGGTCGTGACCAGCCGCCAGCCCTGGTTTTCCGCGCCGACCCGCATGCTGACCGGCACCAGCACGTCGGAGTAGTACGTCGTGTTCACGTGATGCGCCCCGTCGCAGGTGATGATCGGCGTCCACGAGAAGCCGGGATCTGCGGTGTCCACGATCAGGATCGAGATTCCCTTGTGCTTGGGCGCGTCCTGGTCGGTCC
>DASUHI010000144.1:0-3241 GCA_036273575.1 Streptosporangiaceae bacterium
GAGTGGGCTGGGCGGCTGCTCTACGCCGCTCGGGTCCGCGCCGTCAGGCTGATGGCCAGATACAACCCGACGCTCCAGGCCATTCCCGCGCTGGGCCAGGTCGGGGTGCTGGCGCTTGGCGGCTGGCTGGCCATCCATGGCGACATCAACCTCGGCACCTTCTTCGCCTTCTCGTCATACATCGCCCAGCTGGTCGGCCCGGTTCGCTCCCTGACCGGGCTGATCACGTTGGGTCAGGAGGCGCGCGCCAGTGTCATCCGGGTCTTCGAGGTGATCGACTCGCGGCCGGTGCTGACCGAGAAGGCGGCCGCGACCACACTGGACGCCGGCGCCTCGGACGTCGAACTTGACGACGTGACGTTCGGCTACCTCCCGTCAGAACCGGTCCTGCGCGGGCTCTCGCTGCGCGTGCGGCCCGGCGAGACGGTCGCGGTGGTCGGCACGTCGGGCTCCGGCAAGTCGACGATCTCGCTGCTGCTCCCCCGCTTCTACGACGTGACGGGCGGCACGATAAGGATCGGCGGGCAGGACGTCAGGGACCTGACGCTGGACTCGCTGCGCGCCGCGATCGGCCTGGTGCTGGAGGACAGCTTCCTGTTCTCGGACACCATCAAGGCGAACATCGCCTACGGCAGACCCGAGGCCACCGACGAGCAGATCGTCGCGGCCGCGCGGGCCGCCGAGGCTGAGGAGTTCATCGTCTCCCTGCCCGACGGCTACGACACGGTGATCGGCGAGCAGGGCCTGACGCTGTCCGGCGGTCAGCGGCAGCGGGTCGCGCTCGCCAGGGCGCTGATCACCGACCCCGCGATCCTCGTCCTCGACGACGCGACCTCGGCGATTGACCCGCGCGTCGAGGCACAGATCCACGAGACGCTGCGCAGGGTCATGGCGGGCCGCACCACGCTGCTGATCGCCCACCGGCGGTCAACGCTCCAGCTGGCGAACAAAATCGCGGTGCTGGATGAGGGCCGTCTGGTAGATCTCGGCACCCATGAAGAACTGACCGAGCGCTGCCCGCTCTACCGGCTGCTGCTGGCCGGGCCCGGCGATGACGCCGAGGGCGTGGACGCGGGAGAGCTCGCCTACTACGAGAACGCCCCGGCAGGCAGCGCCCCGCTCGCCGAGCCCGCGCAGGCCATCAACGGGCGCCCGGCGATCACGCCGCGCCTGTGGCCTGGCCGGGCCGCCCAGGCCAGCTCCGCGATCGGACGGGGCACGGGCAGCGACGGGGGCAGAGGAGGCAGGATCACGGCGGCGAGCCGCGCGGCCGCTGCCGGCGACTCCAGCATGCTCGCCGGCATCCCGGCCACGCCCGAGATGCTCGCGAAGGTCGCCGCGCTGCCGCCGGCCAACGACGAACCGAAAGTGGACAAGGCGTTCAGCCGGGCCGGTGACCTGCACTTCACGCTGCGCCGGCTGCTGCGGCCGTTCGCGATCGCGCTGATCGCCGGGCTGCTGCTGGACGGGCTCGACGCCGTCGCCAGCATCGCGCTGCCGTGGCTGATGCGCGGCGGCATCGACCACGGCATCCAGGCGGGCGTGTTCCGCGTGGTCGTCCTGATCTCGCTGGCTGGCCTCGCGATCGTGCTGGCGGACTGGGTGGTCAACGCCGTCCAGACGGTGGTCGTCGGCCGCAACGGCGAACGGCTGCTGTACACGCTGCGCGTCAAGATCTTCGCCCAGTTGCAGCGGCTCGGCTTGGACTACTACGAGCGCGAGATGGCCGGCCGGATCATGACGAGGATGACGACCGACGTGGACGCGATGTCCACGTTCCTGCAGACCGGCCTGATCACGATGGTCAACGCGGGGCTGACGTTCTTCGGCGTGATGATCGCGCTGCTGCTGATCAACGTCAGGCTCGGGCTGACGCTCTTCACGGTGCTGCCCGTGCTCGCGGCCGCGACGGTCTTCTTCCGCAGGAAGTCCGCGCGCGCCTACGCCGACGCGCGGGAGAAGGTCAGCGCCGTCAACGCGGACCTGCAGGAAAATGTCGCCGGGCTGCGTGTGGCCCAGGCATACCGGCGCGAGCAGGTCAATCACGACAGGTTCGCCGGCCTCAGCAACGCCTACCTCACCTCGCGACTGCGAGCTCAGCGCTACATCGCGCTGTACTTCCCGTTCGTGCAGGCGCTCTCCACGATCGCGGGCGCGCTCGTGCTGTTCGCCGCGGCGAGCGAGGTGCACAGCGGCGTGCTCACGGCGGGCGGGCTGATCGCGTACCTGCTCTACATCGACCTGTTGTTCTCGCCCGTGCAGCAGTTGTCACAGGTGTTCGACGGGTACCAGCAGGCCGCGGTCGGGCTGCGCCGAATTTCGGGGCTGCTCAGGACCCGCACCAGCACGCCCGAGGCCGCGCACCCGGTCAGGCCCGGCCGGCTGCGCGGCGAGGTCGAGCTCGCCGACGTGCACTTCAGCTACCGCGGCGCGAGGCAGGAAGCCGTCACCGGCGTCAGCCTGACGATCACTCCTGGCGAGACGGTAGCCCTCGTCGGCCAGACCGGCGCTGGCAAATCCACGCTGGTCAAGCTCATCGCCAGGTTCTACGATGCCACGGCTGGCCGGGTGCTGGTCGACGGCACGGACGTCCGCGACTTCGACCTGGCCAGCTTCCGCCGGCAGCTCGGCGTGGTGCCGCAGGAGCCTTACCTGTTCCCCGGCACGATCCGGGACGCGATCGCCTACGGCAGGCCAGACGCGACCGACGAAGAGGTAGAAGCCGCCGCCCGCGGGGTCGGCGCCATCGAGATGATCTCCAGGCTGCCTGGCGGTTTCGAGCACGAGGTAGCGGAGCGGGGCAGGAACCTGTCGGCCGGGCAGCGGCAGCTCATCGCGCTGGCCCGCGCGTACCTGGTCGATCCCGCGATCTTGCTGCTCGACGAGGCGACCGCGGCGTTGGACCTGGCGGCAGAGTCGGCGGTGATCAGGGCGACGGAGCAGTTGACGGCCCGGCGCACTACCGTCCTGGTCGCGCACCGGCTGACTACTGCGGCGCGGGCCGACCGGATCGTGGTGCTGGACTCCGGCCGGATCGTCGAGGTTGGCACGCACGCGGACCTGCTGCAGGCAGGCGGAACCTATGCCGGGCTCTGGTCGGCGTTCACCGGCGAGGCAACGCTGGCGGCCTAGTGACGCGCAACGATGAACCCCCGCTGGCGCGCAGGCACCAGCGGGGGTGCATCGAGTGCGCCACCCGACCTCAGCCGACAGCGCTCGCCGGCTCGACCGCGGCCGCGGG
>DASUHI010000145.1:0-6420 GCA_036273575.1 Streptosporangiaceae bacterium
GGCGCCCACTGGGCGATCGGGGCGCTCGCGGTCCTGCTCTTCGTCACCATCAGGGTCAAGGTTCCTGACATCGTGACGGGGCTGATCGGCGTCGGCTTCATCGGCGCTGCGCTGATCTCGTCGATCGTCAGGAACCGCCGGGGCGAACGGGAAATCGAGCCGGCCGGGGTGCCGGAGCCGCTGGGAACGTGAGGACCTCCAGGAGGGTCATGCCATGCCGATCGACTACACCAAGCGCCGCCCGGAAGCCGCGCAATCAGGTGGGGTCAGCCTGAGCAAGGTCACCCTCACCAAGAGCGCGCCCACCGTCTCGCTCAGCAAGCAGGTGGGCGGCCGCGCCGCCAGCGGCGAGCTCAGGGTGAACCTGAACTGGAACACGCGGCCGGCAGCGGGCGGCCTGTTCAAGCGCCAGTCGTCAGGCATCGACCTGGACCTGGGCTGCCTCTACGAGCTCAGCAGCGGCAGGAAGGGCGTGGTCCAGGCCCTCGGCAACTCGTTCGCGTCGCGCAACGACGGCAGCCCGATCATCTCTCTCGACGGCGACGACCGGACGGGCGCGAGCACCGAGGGCGAGAACCTGAGGATCGACCTCTCCAGGCTGCCCGAGGTCCGCCGGATCCTGGTCTTCACGTACATCTACGAGGGCACGCCGAACTGGGCGGGGGCCAACGCCGTCGTCACGCTGTACCCGCAGGGCGGCGCGCCGATCGAGATCCATCTGGACGAGGCCGACCCCGGCGCCCGCACCTGCGCGATCGCGCTGTTGGAGAGCACGGGCACGGATCTGTCTGTCCGGCGCGAGGTCCGATACGTCCACGGAACCCAGTCCGCCCTCGACGCCGCGTACGGATGGGGCATGTCCTGGACCAAGGGCCGTAAGTGACCGTGCCGGACGACGACGTCCGGCCAGCCCCCGGCGCTGACACCGGGGGCCATCCCCCCGCAGGTCAATTGCCCACCGGTGGCCCCTCACGCGGTATCGGTGTGACACCCGTACCTGGGACGGGCGATGGGTGTCACACCGATACACCGGCAGGGGTTGAGCCGGACGCCGATCCCGCTGGCGCTGCGCCGGTCGCGGAGGAGCCCCTGACCGACGAGCCCCCGACGGACGAAGAGCCCCAGCCGGAGGAACCCCTGACCGAGGGGCCCCTGACGGAGGAGCCGCCAACGGAGGAGTCCCAGCCGGAGGAGCCTCTGACAGAAGCGCCGCAGCCAGCCGTCCAGCTCGCGGACGTTCTCGCCGGGCTGACCTCGGTCGGCGCCCGGGTGGATGAGCTCGCGGCGGCGACAGCGGAGCTCGCGAGGCTCAGGACCCGCGACACCGACCTGATCGCCAGGCTGCACGACGACGTCACGAAGCTCCGCACCGGCGAGATCTCCGCCGCGCTGAACCCGGTCGTGAACGGGATGATCAAGCTGCTCGACCAGATGGTCAGCCTCGGCGCGCTGAACGACGTGGACAGCCCCGTCGGCATGCTGCACACCCAGCTGCTTCAGATACTGGAGCTGACCTGCGCGGTGAAGCCATTCACCCCCGCCGCTGGCGAGCGCTTCGACGCGTCCCGGCACACCGGCGCCCGGCGGATGCCGACGACAGACAGCGCGGCGGACGGCACGATCGCCGGAACCATCAAGCCAGGGTTCGCCAGGGCGGACGGCTCGATCGTGCGCGTGGCCGAGGTAGAAGTGCACCGGCTGTCGGGCTGACCATGCGGCCCGGCAGGATGATGCGCCCGAGCATGGGAGGTTCGGTTGGCTAACAAGGTCTTCGGCATCGACCTGGGGACGACATATTCGTGCATCGCGCACGTGGACGAGTACGGCCGGCCCGCGGTGATCATCAACGCCGACTCCCAGCCGACCACGCCGTCGGTCGTCCTGTTCGACTCACCCACCGACGTCGTCGTCGGGGTGCAGGCCAAGCGGCAGGCGAGGATTCGGCCGGACGACGTCGCGTCGCTGGTCAAGCGGCACATGGGCGAGGCGGACTGGCGCTTCGCCGCACACGGTCAGGAGTACTCGGCGTCCGCGGTCTCCAGCCAGATCCTGCGCAGCCTGGCTAATGACGCTGCCAGGGCGATGGGCCAACCGGTGAGCGACGTCGTGATCACGGTGCCCGCCTACTTCGGAGACGAGGAGCGCAAGGCTACGAAGCTGGCGGGCGAGCTCGCCGGCCTCAACGTCGTCGACATCATCAACGAGCCAACCGCGGCGGCCTTCAGCTACGGGTTCGCACAGGAAGGCTCGGCCGCCCACACCGTGCTGGTCTACGACCTCGGCGGCGGAACGTTCGACTCGACGGTCATCTCGCTCGCCGACAGGAGCATCAGCGTGGTCGCGACCGACGGTGACCACGCACTCGGCGGCGCGGACTGGGACGACAGGCTCGCGCAGTATCTGTCACAGAAGTTCGGCGAGGCCGCCCCGGCGGCCGGCGACCCGCTTGACGACACGTACGGCGCGCAGGACCTGATCACCTCGGCCGAGGACGTCAAGCAGGCGCTGACCGCCCGCGAGTCCGTCGACGCCCTCGTCGTGTTTGGCGCCGACCGGGCCAGCGTGACGGTCACCAGGCAGGCGTTCGAGGAACTCACCAGCGCGCTGCTCGAGCGCACGATCACGCTCACCCAGAAGGTACTGACCGCTGCCCAGGAGAAGGGCGTCCAGAGCATCGACAAGGTGCTGCTGGTCGGCGGCATGAGCAAGATGCCGGTCGTCGCGAGACGGCTCGCCGAGGCCTTCCCAGAACTGCCGCCCGCCGAGCTGACCGACCCCGACCTGGCGGTCGCGAAGGGCGCGGCGATCTACGGCCAGAAGAAGGAACTCGAGAGCTTCGTCATCTCCGACCTCGTGGCGCAGGGCAAGCTCGCCGAGGGGCAGACCATCGCGGACGCGAACCCCGTGGACCTGAACAAGGCG
This sequence comes from Streptosporangiaceae bacterium, assembly GCA_036273575.1. Lineage (GTDB taxonomy): Bacteria > Actinomycetota > Actinomycetes > Streptosporangiales > Streptosporangiaceae > Chersky-822. The sequence goes on from DASUHI010000145.1 coordinate 2,923, forward strand.
GTGGCGACCACGGCGAGCGAGTACGGCCTCGCGAGCACCGCCGTCGCCGACCTGGTGCAGACCCAGGTCAGCAACGTCACCAGCCGCGGCTTCGGCGTCATCGTCATGGACAGGGAGACCAATACCGAGTACGTCGACTTCCTCGCCCACGCCAACGACGCGCTGCCGATCACGGTGTCCGAGCTGTACTACACCAACGTCGACGACCAGCGAGTCGTGCAGATCCAGGTCGTCGAGCAGGCCACGAGCGTGGAGTCGGCGAAGCCCGCTGACAACAAGGTGATCATCGAGGGTCCGATCGACAACATCCCGGCCGGCTTCCCTCGCGGGACTCCCGTCGAGGTCACGTTCGCGATGGGCCGCGATCAGACGATCGAGGTGACGGCCCGCCACGCGGCCGTCGCCGAGCCGCTCGTGCTCCGGATCGAGGTCGGCGTGTCGTCGGCCACCATGCGCGAGGCCGAGCTCGCAAAGGTCAATTTGCTCAAGCAGAAGACCTGAGATATCTATCGCTTGTCGCCGCGATTGGCGCGGCGAATGACAGCGACTGTGTCCGGGGAGCGGGGAGATGACCGAGGTCGGCGCGTTTGACGCGACCGGCTACCGGCAGCGCGTGCTGTCCAGGCTCCGCGGCGCGACGGCGCTTGACCTGTCCGACCCGTTTTTCATCGTCGACCTGCCCGTCGACGTCGACGATACCGACCTGATCCGCGCGCGCATTTCCGCGCTGGTCGGATTCTGGAACAAGGAGCGCAGCCCCAACTACAAGGCGCTGTCCGCCGAGCTCGCCAGGCACCGCGGTGACCTGGAGGCCGTCCTGCTCGACCCGGCCAAGCGCGCCGACTGCGCCGCCAAGGTCAGGACCGCCAGGGCCGCCGCCGACGCGGACCGCTACGGCGCTCTCGACTCGCTGGCAACCAAGCTGGTCGCCCGCTACCAGGGGCTGCCGAGGTCCAGGCTGCCGACGCTGGCCAGGCTCGCGAGGACCAGGGGCCTCGACGACGCAGCGTTCGAGCAGTGGACGGCCAGGCAGCACGTGATCGAGGACGGCGCCGACGCCCAGCCGCTGGCCGCCGGGGTGCGGACCCAGATCCGCGGCGACCTCGACGAGTTCGGCAGGCTGACAGGCGACGCGAGCCGGTCGGCGACGCTGTGGACGTTCCTCGGCATCGCGCCGACGACGTCCGCCGACGAGATCGCGAGCCGGCACGCGGAGCTGAGCGGCGAGAACGAACGGCGTCAGCACGATCACCAGATGACGGTCGTCGCGAACCTGCTCACCTACGTCAAACAGCACCTGATGACCGGTGACCCCGCGCGCTACGCGGCGAGCTTGATCGAGGACGCGAAGGACAGGCTCCGTGACACCGTCGCCGAGAAGGTCATCGTCGACGGCGAGCTGAACGCGGCCGACTTCGAAGCCTGCGTCCGCAAGGTTGTCGGGTTCGGCTTCGGCCTGTCCAGCGAGCAGGCCAGGGTCGCGGTCCGGCGCGTCGCCACCGACCTCGGCGCGACGCTGGCGGTCGCCCCGGCTGTCGACTACCTGCTGTGCCCGAACTGCCGCGAGCCTCAGCCCGCAGGCGAGCAGCAGAGCTGCCGGTACTGCGGCGCCGACCTGTACGTGCAGTGCCCCGCCTGTGGCCAGCAGGCCGAGGCCGCGGCCGTCGCGTGCCGGCACTGCGGCGCCAGCTACCGCGCGATCGAGGCGGCGGTCGAACAGGTCGCGGCGGCGCGCGCGGAGCTCGCTCAGGGAAAACCTGCCGCGGCGCGCGACCATCTCGCCCCGGCCGCCGCGGCTGCGGCCAACGCCCCGGCGCTGGCCAGCCAGATAGCGTCGCTCGCCGCCGAGATCGACCGCGTGATCGCCGCCGCCGCGGCCGGCTGGCGCGCCGCAGAGCAGGACCTCAGCGCGCACCGTCTCTACGCGGCCGTGGACCGGCTCGCCAGGATCGCCAGGGTCGCGGCAGACGTCCCTGGCCTGTCAGGAGAACCCGCCGCCGACCGGCTCACCGAGCTCGCCGCGGCGAAGGCATCCGTGCAGGCAGACATCGCGGCCGCGCGCAAGCTCCCCGATGACCAGAAAGAAGCCGCGCTCGCCCAGATCCTGGCCGTGGCCAGCGACTGCGCCGAGGCCATCGACCTGCAGGCCGCCCTGCCGCTCGCCCCGGCTTCGGCCCTGCGGGCCCACGCCGGGGCCGACTCGATCGCATTGAGCTGGCAGCCGTCATCGTCTCCTGGGACCGTCACGTACAAGGTCACTCGCCTGACCACGGCCAGCGGCGGCGGCAGGCCCGATCGGCGCGTGCTGGGCACGACCAGCGCCACGGCGTTCGACGACGCCGGCGCGCCTGGCGGTGCCCTCGTCGCGCACGAGGTCAGCGCCGTCTCGGGCCGCCGGACCTCGCCGCCGGTCACGACCGAGCCCGTCCTGATGGCTCGCGACGTGACCAACCTGACCGCGAAGGCCGACGCGTCAGGGATCTCGCTCTCCTGGACCTTGCCCGTCGTCGCGGGGAACGTCGTCGTCGAGCGCGAGGTCGACCCGCGATCCGGACTGAAGCTGCCGCTGCGGCGAGGGCGCGCCGACGGCGAGTCGTGGCGTGACCCCAATCCCACGACCGGCGTCGACTTCAACTATCACGTCTACGCCGAGTACCGGGACGGGGACGGCGTCTTGGTGCGCACGCCGGGCGCCACCGTCCGTGCCAGGGTCACGCCGCGGCCCAAGCCGGTCCCTGACCTGTGGGCGAGCACGGCTGCGGGCAAGACCACGATCGGCTGGGTGCGGCCCGCGAGCGGGGAGGTGCGGATCTACGCGGGGACCGGCCCTCTCGCCCAGCCAGGCACCGACGCGGACCTCGGCGATCTCGCCAGGCGCGGCCGGTACGTCGGCGCCGGTCAGCGCCGGGTTGTAGACGACCATCCGGGCCGCGGCCCGGTCACTTACACCTCGGTCACCGTCGACGGGGGCCAGGCCGTGGCCGGGCCGTCGCTCGCGCACCTGCCGGTCGCGGCGCCGTCCGACGCGGACGTCACCGACACGGGTTCCGAGCTCGTGCTGACGTTCGCGCTCCCGCCGGGAGTCACCGAGGCGGTCGTCGCCGGGCGGCGCGACCGCCCGCCGACCGGACCTGACGACTCCCGGGCCCAGTTCTGGAACACGACCAACACCAAGCTGGAGATCGACGGCGGACTGCACGTGCCCGCACCGCCCGACGGCCTGGGCTGGTACTTCAGCATCCACTCGGTGCTGCGCGACGGATCGGCCAAGCACGTCGCCCCCGCCGGCCTGCAGCTCAAGGCCAGGGACTCCACGCCGGTGACGGCGACCTACTCGGTCCGTCGTGCCGGGACGTTCCGCCGGACGGTGGTCGTCGAGGTGACGGCCAGCGACCGGCTGCCTGAGCTGGTCGTGCGCGCGAAGCCAAACGCCGTCCCGGCCAGTCCAGACGACGGCACCGAGGTCGGCCGGATGCCGGGCGGCAGCCGCACGGCACG
>DASUHI010000146.1:0-5344 GCA_036273575.1 Streptosporangiaceae bacterium
GCTCCGAGCACGACGACCTTCGCCGCGTAGACGCCGGAGACGCCACCCATCAGCACTCCCCGCCCGCCGCCTTCTCGCTGCAGGGCGTGAGCGCCGACTTGAGGTGCCATCCGGCCAGCCACCTCCGACATCGGCGCGAGCAGCGGCAGCGATCCATCCGGCGCCTGCACGGTCTCGTACGCGATCGCGGTGATGCCGGAGCCCAGCAGCGCGTCCGTGCACGTCTTGGAGGCGGCGAGGTGCAAGTACGTGAAGAGCACCTGGTCCTTGCGCATCCGGTGGTATTCCGCCGCCACCGGCTCCTTGACCTTGAGTACCAGGTCGGCGACCTGCCAGACGTCGTCGGCTGCCGGCAGCATCTGTGCTCCGGCGGCGACGAAGTCCGCGTCGGGTATCGACGAGCCCGTGCCCGCGCTCGCCTCGAGGAACACGTCGTGCCCGTTTCTGACGAACTCGTTCACGCCGGCCGGCGTGATGGCCACCCGGTACTCGTGGTTCTTGACTTCCTTTGGGACGCCGACCTTCATGACCTTCAGTCCTCCTCTGGCGCGTCGGCCGCGCGCAACGCGGCAAACCCGTCCCGCCGCGCGGCCAAGGCGGCCAGCACGCCGATCATCATGACGCCGTTGTGCAGGTTCCCGGCCAGGATGCGGGATACCACCACATCGAGCGGTGCCCACTCGACCGTCAGGTGCGCCTCCTCATGGTCGGGAACGTAGTCACGCTCAGCTTCAGGCACACGGGTCACGCCACGGGCCAGGTAGACCCGCAGCCGCTCGCTCGTGATCCCAGGGGAGGTGAAGAAATCAGCAAGCACCTGCCAGTCTGCGGCCTGGTAGCCGGCCTCTTCAAGCAGTTCGCGCCGGGCTGTTGCCAGTGGCGGTTCTCCTGCCACATCGCGCAGCCCGGCCGGTATCTCCCAGAGCATCCTGCCGGCCGGATGCCGGTACTGCCTGATCAGCAGGACCTGGCCGGCCTCATCGAGCGCCACGATCCCGACCGCGCCTGGATGCTCAATGACCTCCCTGCCCGCCTGCGCGCCATCGGGCATCTCGACCAGGTCCCGCCGCACCGTGACGACGGCGCCCTTGGCGAGGTTCTCGGTGCTGACGACCGGCCAGTGCACTGTCGCGTCGGCGAGCCACGGTGCTCCCTCAGCAGACGGCAGGTGCTTCATGCGCTCGCGACCGAACGGCTCCCGGCCCCCGCGGTCACCGGCTGCTCCGTCGGCTTGGCCCGCGATCGCTCGATCGCCGCCGCGATCAGCCCGCTGAAGAGCGGGTGCGGCCTGGTCGGCCTTGACAGGAACTCGGGATGGGCCTGCGTGGCCACGAAGAACGGATGGGCCTCGGGCGGCAGCTCCACGAACTCGACGAGCCTGCCGTCCGGCGACATGCCAGAGCAGATCAGGCCAGCGCCCTCGAGCGCGGGCCGGTAGGAGTTGTTGACCTCGTAGCGGTGCCGGTGCCGCTCGTGCACGACCTCGGCGCCGTACAGCTTCCTGACGATGCTGCCCTCGGTCAGCACGGCCGGATAGAGCCCGAGCCGCATGGTGCCGCCCATGTCCCGCTCGCCGGCGACGACGTCTTCCTGGTCAGGCATGGTCGCCACGACCGGATGCGGGGTCTGAGGGTCGAACTCCGCGCTGTTCGCGTCCTCCAGGCCGGCGACGTCCCTGCCGATCTCGATCGCCATGCACTGCAGCCCTAGGCAGAGCCCCAGGATCGGGATCTTGTTGACCCGTGCGTGCCTGACCGCGCCGATCTTGCCTTCGATCCCGCGGACGCCGAACCCGCCAGGCACCAGGATGCCGTCGACGCCGTCCAGGTGCCGCGCCGCGCCGTCAGGGGTCTGGCAGTCGTCGCTCGCGACCCACCGGATGTTGACCCCGGCGTCGTTGCCGAATCCGCCTGCCCTGAGCGCCTCCGCTGGGGACAAGTAGGCGTCCGGCAGGTCGACGTACTTGCCGACGAGCGCGATCGTGACGCTCCTGGCCGGCCGGTGCACCCGTGCGAGCAGGTCGTTCCAGTCGCTCCAGTCGACATCGCGGAACGGCAGGCCGAGCCTGCGCACCGCGTAGGCGTCCAGGCCCTCGGCGTGCAGCACCTTGGGGATGTCATAGATCGAGGGCGCGTCAGGCGCGGACACCACCGCCTCCTCGTCGACGTCGCACATGAGGCTGATCTTCCGCTTCAGGCCGCCGCTTATCGCGCGGTCTGACCGGCAGACGATCGCGTCTGGCTGAATGCCGATGCTGCGCAGCGCCGCGACCGAGTGCTGGGTCGGCTTGGTCTTCAGCTCACCGGAAGGCCCGATGTAGGGCAGCAGCGAGACGTGCAGGAAGAAGCACCTGTCCCTGCCGATCTCGTGCCTGATCTGCCTGATCGCCTCCAGGAACGGCAGCGACTCGATGTCGCCCACCGTGCCGCCCACCTCGGTGATGACCACGTCAGTCTGCGGGCCGCCCATCTCGACGATGCGGCTCTTGATCTCGTTCGTGATGTGCGGGATCACCTGGACAGTGTCCCCGAGATAGTCGCCGCGGCGCTCCTTGGCGATCACGCTTGAGTAGATCTGCCCGGTCGTCACGTTCGACGAGCCGGGCAGCCTGATGTCGAGGAACCGCTCATAGTGACCGACATCGAGGTCAGTCTCGGTGCCGTCGTCGGTCACGAAGACCTCGCCGTGCTGGAACGGGTTCATCGTGCCAGGATCGACGTTGAGGTACGGATCCAGCTTCTGCATGCTCACCCGCAGGCCGCGCATCTTCAGCAGGCGACCGAGGCTAGAGGCCGTGAGGCCCTTGCCTAGGCTGGACGCGACGCCTCCGGTCACGAAGACATGCCTGGTCAAAACAGGTCGTGTGGTAAGCGATGACGTCGCCAAGTTGGCTCCCGTGGTCAGTGCCGACGGTCGCTGCCCGCCGGTCCACGGGGTCTCAGAATATCAGGAACGGCCCGTACTGACCTGGACCGACACCGCACCGGCCCGCGGACAGTCCGGCCAGCCGGGCGGCGGCGCAGGTCACCGGCCGCGTAAGGGAGGGGTGTCGCGCGCGGCCGGTCCGGCCGCCCGGACCGGCGCCGCGGAGCAGAGTTCCTGGCGAGTCCGGTTAAATATGCTGAGTCTGGGTGTTTTGCCGGGCCACCGGACCACGGGAGGCGTACGGGTGACTGGTGACGCGGCGATAGCGGGCCTCGGCATGACGAGCCTAGGGCGGGTTTTCGGCTCCAGTCCGCGCCGGCTCGCCGCCGCGGCGGTCCGGCTGGCCGCCGCCGACGCCGGGATGGCCGTGTCCGATCTGGACGGCCTGCTGGTCTGCCCGGGCATCACCGGCGGCCTCGACATCGGCCTGGCCGGCCAGCTCGGGATGCGCGACCTGGCGCTGCTCGCCGTCGTCAACAGCTTCGGCGCGTCGGCCGCCACGGCCGTGCAGGTCGCCGCGCAGGCCGTGACGAGCGGCGCCGCGCGGTCCGTGGCCTGCGTGTTCGCCGACACGCCGCTGCGGGAGGGACAGCCGGCCGGAAGCGCGTTCGGCCGCGGCGGCGAGCCGGCCGCCGGAGGCCCTTCCGAGCGGCATGGCCTGCCGGGGCTCGCGGCGGGCTACGGGTTCAGCAGCGTCACCGTGTACTACGCCCTGGCCGCCAGGCGGCACATGGAGCGTTTCTGCACGACGTCAGCGCAGCTCGGCGCCATCGCGGTCGCGCAGCGGCAGTGGGCGCGCGGCAACCCGGCCGCGCAGTACCGCGAGCCGATCACACTGGCCGACCACCAGGGGTCGCGCTGGGTCGCCGAGCCACTGCACCTGCTCGACTGCTCGCTGGTATCCAACGGCGCGATCGCCGTGATCGTCACCTCGGCCAGTGCCGCCGCTGACGGGCCGCGGCCGCCGGTGCACGTCTGGGGCTGGGGCCAGGGTCATCCGGGCCAGCCTATGGCCCGCGGCAGCGAGTTCGGCCTGGTCACGGGCGCGGTTCAGGCTGGCCGCGCGGCGATGGCGATGGCCGGCGTCAAGCCCGCAGACGTCACGATGTGCCAGATCTATGACTGCTACACCTACACGGTGCTCGTGACCCTCGAGGACTACGGGTTCTGCGCCAAGGGCGAAGGTGGCCCGTTCGCGGCCAGCGGCGCGCTCGCTCCTGGCGGGTCGCTGCCCGTCAACACCGGCGGCGGTCAGCTTTCCGCGTACTACATGTGGGGGTTCACGCCGCTGTCCGAGGCCGTCATTCAGGCGCGCGGCGACGGCGGCGAGCGCCAGTCCCCCGCGACCGACGTGATCCTGGTCAGCGGGAATGGTGGCATCCTGTCCCACCACGGGACGCTCGTCGTCAGCCCGTTCCCGCGCGATCGCGCGGTCCGGAGCGCGGTCCGGGGCGCGGTCCGGCGGGGGCGGAACTGGGCGGAGCAGGCTCAGCCGGGGCAAGCGGAAACGGGCCCGTCAGGAACGATCGCGGCCGCGGCCGAGACGGACGCGTCAGGGGACGCGAGCACGGCCATGACGCTGGCCGGGCCTGAACAGCTCGGCATCGTCCGGCCCGACGCGCGCAGCGCCCCGTTCTTCGCGGCTGCCGCCGAGGACGTCCTGGCGATCCGGCGCTGCGAGGAGTGCGGCACGTGGCTCGCGCCCACGGCGAGCGGCTGCCCGGGCTGCTGGCGGGACGGTGAGCCGGGCTGGGCTCCGGCATCGGGCCGCGGCGCGCTGGTGAGCTGGTCGGTGGTGCCTCCGCGGCACGGCGGGCCCGTCGCGGTGCCTGCCCTGGTCGAGCTCGACGAGGGCCCGTGGCTATCGGCCGGCCTGGTGCTGGCCAGTCCGCGGGAGCTGCGGTCGCTGCGGGCTGGGCAGCGCGTCGCAGTGAGCTTCGTCCACCCTGACGAGGGCGCGAGCTACCCGGTGTTCGGCCCGCTCGACAGTCCTGGCTGAGGTAGCTGCGATGCCTAGGCTCGCGATGAACGCCCGGCTAGCGCGGAGAGAAATGGCCAAGAGGTAGGGAACAAAGTCGTATTTACCTCGAACTCTTCGCCTTACCGGCGCCGCGGCTGGGCAGGTGTGGCTCAGCCCTGCGTGGCCTGCGCCGCGCGCAGGCCGCGGTACGCAGTGCTCATGCCGTTTGGACGGCTGGCACCCCGGGGCCGGTTCCGCCGCGTGCGCGATCAGACGCCGGCTGCCTGCATGCCGCGCAGTTCTTGCTTGAGTTCCCTGACCTCGTCCCTGAACCGCGCCGCGAGCTCGAACTGCAGCTCGGCCGCGGCCGCGTGCATCTGATCGGTCAGCGTCGTGATCAGCGCGACAAGGTCCTCGCGGGCCGCCGCGCCGGTACCTGGGACGGTTTCCGCATGCCGG
>DASUHI010000147.1:0-9058 GCA_036273575.1 Streptosporangiaceae bacterium
ACCGGGGACAGCGGGAACTGACACGCTCGCCTGACCGGACGCGGCGCGAGGCGGCGCCGACGACCCTGACCCGCTCTCCTGGGTCCCGGAACTAAACTCCGGCGTTGCTGGCTTTGCTACGCTCCGTCTGGCCCTGCGCAGCAGTCCGCGCCGGTGTCCGCCCTCCTGGGCAGGCTGGGCATCGTGGCTCTGATCAGCGCTTCCCGATGTCTCATTGGATTCTGGCTGTCGATTCTGTGGCTCGGTTTCGAGCATCCGGGCAATCTCTTCCGTAGGGCTCCCGGGCGCGCAGGCCAGCGAGCTGACCCAGCGTGCCGCGCAGGAGCTGTTCGTTCGCACGCAGCTGGCTGGCTGGCGCCGGTACGGCGCTCTTCGCCTCCTGCTGCGTTGCCTTGTCTGTTGTACTGCTCGGCAGGTGTTCTTCGTGCCGGAGGCCCTCCGGGCCGGCTTCTCGCCTCAAGTCCGGCAAGCTTTCGGTCCGGGCACTGCTGGCTGGGCCTGCCGCCGCCTGCCGACGCGGCGCGGAGCCCGTGCTGCCAGAGCCCGGGACGGGAGATGGGGACGCGCCCGCCGCCGGTTGCTCGGGCCGGCCTGGCCCCGTGGCGACGCAGGCTGCGGTCATCGGTGACTGAGCTCCCGTCTGAGCCGCGGTCAGCGCGCTGAGCGGCCCCTGCCAGAGCCTCGTCACCAGCGGGGGCGACGAGGGCTCGAGCGCCGACAGCTTACGGAGCGCGGCCAGAATGTCATCTGGTCGGACGGCAGGTGTGAGCTGCCGAACAATCATTCGAAGTATCGCACATCCGGCGGCAGGCTCCGAGGCGAGAAGCCGGCCCGCAGGGCCCGCGGCGCCGCTAACCAGGCTCAGGACAGCTGCCCTGGCGTCCAGCGTCCGCGTTCCCTTGCTCGTCAGACGTTGTACTTCAACGCTGGGCGAGGCTAGGAATTTCCGGACGGCCGAGGCGGCGGCGCTGGCCTGAACGCCAGGCAAGACGACCTCCCATTCGGAGGCCTCTAGCTGTGCCTCGCCGGCCTTGCCGGCTGCCTCGATAACCTCGATCACGTCAATCCCATCCGGCAGGGCCGCGTCGAGCCTCCGGCAGACGTCGGCCGGCACGCACTGACTCGTCACGGCGATCTCAAGGTACTCAGCCTCGCTCGCCGCGCCCGTCGGAGCCCCGCCCGAATACGAAATCCTCGGATGCGGTGAGAACCCCGCGGAGTAGGCGACCGGAATGCCGGCCTTGCGAACTCCCCGTTCGATCGCGCGCGCTACGTCCCTGTGGCTCGCGAAGCGCATCCTGCCTCGCTTAGCGTACCTGACGGTCAGGCGCTGAACCGTGGGCGCGGGCGGCGGTCCGCTTGGCGCGGGCCTGGCCATCAGTCGTGACTCCCGATCACGGTCAGCGGCAGCAGCCTCGCACCGGTCGGACCGGTCTCGATCTGCGTGCCCATGGCCGGGCATACGCCGCACTCGAAGCACGGCGTCCAGCGGCAGTCGTCCACCTCGGCGGCCCCCGCCGGGTCGATCGCGGCCCGCCAGTCCTGCCAGAGCCAGTCGCGCTCGAGCCCGGCGTCCAGATGGTCCCAGGGCAAGACCTCGTCGTAGCCGCGCTCGCGCGTGGTGTACCAGTCCAGGTCGACGCCGTCGGCGGCGAGCACGCGAGCCGCGCAGGCTTCCCAGCGGTCGTAGGAGAAATGCTCGCTCCACCCGTCGAACCTGCCGCCGTCTTCCCAGACCGCCCTGATGACCTTGGCAACGCGGCGGTCGCCACGGGACAGCAGGCCTTCCACCACGGACGGCTTGCCGTCGTGATAGCGGAAACCGATCGACGAGCCGTACCGGCGGTCGGCCCGCATGGCGGCGCCGAGAGCCTTCAGGCGCGCGTCGACTGTCTTGTGGTCACACTGGGCGGCCCACTGGAACGGGGTGTGTGACTTGGGCACGAAGCCGCCGATGGACACCGTGCACCTGATGTCACGGCGGGCGGTCGCCTTCCGGCCAGCCTCGATGACGCGGCGCGCGACCCTGGCGATCGCGAGCACGTCCTCGTCCGTCTCCGTCGGCAAGCCGCACATGAAGTACAGCTTCACCTGACGCCAGCCGTTCGCGTACGCCGTCGTCACGGTCGCGATCAGGTCGTCCTCGGTGACCATCTTGTTGATCACCTTGCGGATCCGGTCCGTGCCGCCCTCAGGGGCGAACGTGAGCCCGGACCGCCGCCCGTTCCTGCTGAGCTCGTTGGCCAGCGTCACGTTGAACGCGTCCACCCTGGTCGACGGCAGTGACAGCCCGGTGTTGGTGCCCTCGTAGCGGTCGGCGAGGTCGGTGGCGATCTCGTTGATCTCGCTGTGGTCCGCGCTGGAGAGGGAGAGCAATCCGACCTCGGTGAACCCGCTGTTTGCCAGCCCTGCCTCGGTCATCTGCCCGATCGTGGAGATCGATCGCTCGCGCACGGGCCTGGTGATCATCCCTGCCTGGCAGAACCGGCAGCCCCTCGTGCAGCCACGGAAGATCTCGACGCTGAACCGCTCGTGCACCGACTCGGCGACTGGCACCAGGGGCTTGCTCGGGTAGGGCCAGGCGTCCAGGTCGGTGACGGTGTGCTTGGCGACGGCGCGCGGCACAGACGGCCGGCTCGGTGCCACGCCGCCGATCGCGCCGTCCGGCAGGTAGCTCACGTCGTAGAACCGCGGCACATAGACGCCGCCGCGTGCGGCGAGCCTGACCAGCAGCTCCTCCCTGCCGCCCGGGCGCCCGGCGTTCTTCCAGTCCTTGATCAGGTCCGTGATGGCCAGCACCGCCTGCTCGCCGTCGCCGAGCACGGCGCCGTCGATGAACTCTGCGATCGGCTCCGGGTTGAACGCGGCGTGCCCGCCTGCAAGCACTATCGGGTCGTCGTCGCCACGGTCGGCCGCGCTGAGCGGGATCTGCGCCAGGTCGAGCGCCGTCAGCAGGTTGGTATAGCAGAGCTCGGTCGCGAAGCTGACTCCGAGCACGTCAAACGCGCGAACGGGCCGATGCGCGTCGACCGTGAACTGCGGCACCTGGTGCTCGCGCATCAGGGCTTCGAGGTCGGGCCAGACCGAGTAGGTACGCTCGGCGAGCACGTCCTCGCGCTCGTTCAGCACCTCGTAAAGAATCTGAATGCCCTGATTCGGCACGCCTACCTCGTAGGCGTCCGGGTACATCAGCGCCCAGCGGACTTCCGCACCGTCCCAGTCCTTGACGACGCTGTTGAGCTCGCCGCCCACATACTGAACGGGCTTGCGAACCAGCGGGAGCAGCGACTCAAGCCGGGGGTAGACCGACTGAACAGGCATCACCCAAGCTTACCGACCGAGCGGGGGTATCACGTGAGGCACCGGCCGCGGCCCTGATCGGTTTCAGGCACGCTGTCCGCGTGTACGGCGGCGATATCGGGTTAACTGCCGACGGCATATCGATTACCCAGTTCCATTTGAATTCGATCGGGAATAGAAGATAAAATATATCTATATTCTAGATCCGGAGACTAGACAATCCGAGCGGGAGCGGGACCGACCTCATGCACCTGAACCCCTTCATGATCATCGGCAGTGCCGTTGTGGGCCTGCTCGTGGGCCTGACCGGCGCGGGCGGCGGTGCCCTGATGACCCCCATGCTGATCCTTCTCTTCGGTGTCACCCCGTCCTCGGCAATCTCCAGCGACCTGGTCGCCGCGGTCCTGATGCGACCGTTCGGCGCCGCTGTGCACATGCGCAAGGGCACAGTCAACATGCGGCTCGTGGGTCTCATGGTGCTCGGGTCGGTGCCGATGGCGTTCCTCGGCTCGTACCTGCTGCACGTGCTCGGCGCTGGCGGGGCGGAAGACCAGACGCACGTCGAAATCGCGCTCGGCGCCGCGCTCCTCGTCGGGGCTGCGGCCATGGTGGTGCGCTACGTGCTCGACAAGCGCTCCGGCCAGCAGCGGGTCGGCGCCATCACCGAGGTCACGGTCAGGCCGGCGCTCACGATCGCGATCGGCGCGGTCGGCGGCCTCATCGTCGGGCTGACCTCGGTGGGCTCCGGCTCGCTGATGATCGTGCTGCTGTTGTTCGTCTACCCGCTGATCGGCGCCAACCAGCTCGTGGGCACGGACCTGACCCAGGCCGTCCCGCTCACCGCGGCCGCGGCGCTCGGCGCGCTGACGTTCGGGCACGTGGAGTTCGCGGTGACAGCGTCGGTAGCCATCGGCAGCGTGCCGGCGGTGCTGATCGGGTCGTTCCTGTCCTCGCGGGCACCCGACAAGTACATCAGGCCGGTTATCACGTTCGTGATCTTCGCGTCCGGGCTGAAGTACGTCGGCGTCCCGACCACCGCGCTCGGCATTACGCTCGCGGCGGTCCTCGTGGCCGCGCTGGTGTTCTGGCTGGTCCGCGCCCAGCCCTGGAACCGGCCTCAGGAGGCCGCGGCAGCCGGTGCGGCCTCCGCGGCCGACGGCGGGCGCACGCCCACGCCGGTCCGGGTGCCTGTCAACGGCTCACATCCTGACCTTGAGAAGAGCCGGCCGCCCGCAGGTGTCGACTAGCAATCCCGTTGGTCACATCAGTCCCACCCGTAGCGAAATCTCATCGGAGGGCAGCTGTCCCCCTGTATCGGTGGGACACCCATTGCGCCTGCAGGTTGTGGGTGTCGCATCCATACAGGCCGCACGGCCAGGAGTCGGCCGGGGTGCCGACTGCCGGGGTGCTGCAGTGACTAGTGGGGTCTGTGTTGCGCCTGAGGGATGTTGGCGGACAGCCGAGTGGCCGGCAGTCCCTCGGCCAGCGCGCGAGTCAGCTCGCGAACACGTTGCGCGGCCTGCGGACCGACTGGAGCAGCCCCACCGCGATCATGTCGGCGAACATCGCCGAGCCGCCGTAGGAGACGAACGGCAGCGGCAGGCCGGTGACCGGCATGATCCCCACCGTCATCCCGATGTTCACAAACGCCTGCACGGCGAACCAGATCGCGATCCCTGACGCCACCAGCATCCCGAACTGGTCCTCGGCGCGGGTCGCGATCCGCAGCGCGCAGATCAGCAGCAGCGCCAGCAGTCCCAGGATCAGCGCCGACCCGAAAACGCCGAGCTCGTTGCCGATCACGGCGAAGATGAAGTCCGTGTGCTGCTCTGGCACGAAGTTGCCGGCGACCAGTTGGCTGCGGAACAGCCCCGTCCCGTGCAGACCGCCAGATCCGATCGCAATCTTGGACTGCGCCGCGCTGTAGCCCGTGCCGCGCGGGTCAGCCGAGGGGTTCAGGAACGACGTCAGCCGGCCGACCTGATAGGCCTTGAGCAGGTGCAGCTTCGCGACGGCGGTGATCACACCCGCGGCGCTGGCGACCATGAGCACGAGCCAGCGCAGCCGCACACCGGACAGCGCGATCAGGCCGCCGGCAAGCAGCACGAGCACGATCATCACGCCAAGGTCGGGTTCCGCCGCCACCAGCACGATCGGGAAGGCCGCCATGCCGATCGTCTTCGCGACCGCGCGTGCCCCTGGGCGGGACTCGCCGGGGCGCAGGTCAGACAGCAGCATCGCGGCGATCACGATGACCGCCAGCTTGGCGAACTCCGACGGCTCGACCTGGAAGCCCGCGCCCAGCGAGATCCAGGATTTCGCCCCGTTCACGACGCTGCCGAGCGGGGTCAGCACGGCGAGCAGCCCGATGCAGGACACCCCGTACAGGATCGGCGCGTAGAGCCGGAGCCAGCGCGAGTCCAGAGAGCTCACGACCAGCATCAGCACCAGCCCGAGCGCGATGTTCAGCAGCTGCTTGAGCAGGAACGTGTGCGGGTTCGCGCCCTGGCGCAGCAGCATCGGCTCGGTCGCCGACCAGATCATCACGGTGCCGAGCAGCGTCAGCGCCAGCACGGTGGAGAGCAGCAGCCAGTCTGCCTGGCGGAGCGCCGACTCCCGGCCGAACGCCCTGGCGGCAACCCGCCTGACCGCGACCCAAGCCGGGTTGGCGCGGCGGCGCGACTGGCTGCTGACCCAGCTCACTAGTGCCTCCCCCGGCGCGCCGCCCTGGCCTTCGCGGCCTTCGCCTTGGCCTTCGCGGCGGCCGCAGCGCGCCGCTGCGCCGCCGGGCCAAAGCCCGCGGGGGCCACCATCTGCCCGGCCGCGTTGAGGTGCGGCAGGCCAGGAAGCCGCCCGCCAGGCAGCGCGGCCTTGTGGCCCTCGAGGCCGTAGATGCCGTCCCAGATCTGCCGGACCGCCGGCCCGGCGACCTGCGCGCCGAAGCCGGAGTTCGGGATCATCACGACGACCACGTACTTGGGGTGGTTGCACGGCGCGAACGACGCGAACACCGACGTCGACTGGTTGCCGCGGACCTCGGCGGTACCCGTCTTGCCAGCCACGCACACCTGGCCGAGCGGAAACCCGCCGAACGTGCCGGCCGCGGTACCGCTGGTAACCACCCCGGCCAGCGCGTGCCTGATGTAGGCCAGTGTCGACTTGGCGACCGGCAGGTGACCGACGACCGGTGGAGTGATCTTCCGCACCGTCTTGCCGTCCGCGCTCACCAGCGCCTCGCCGACACGGGGGCTATACACCGTGCCGCCGTTGGCCAGGGCCGCGTAGGCCCGGGCTAGCTGCAGCGGCGTGACCGAGACGTAGCCCTGGCCGATCGAGGAGATCACGGCCTGCCCGGCGGTCCAGACGTTGCCGTAGCGGCAGTCATCCCACTCGATCTGCTGGACGTAGGTGCCGTTCTGCTTGCCGTTCTTGCACCAGTTCTGGCCCCGGTGCGCGTTGTCCTTCCACAGCCAGTACAGCCACTTCCTGGTCGGCACGCTGCCCGGGCTCTCGGCCGGCACGTCGATCCCGGTGGGCCGGCCGAAGCCCCAGGCCAGCTCCATCTTCTGCATCTCCTGCACCGGCGCGCGCGGTGATGTCACGTCGTTGGCGCGCGGATGATCCTTGAGGTAGATCTGGTACGCGAGGTTGTAGAAGACCGTGTCGCAGGAGACCACGAGCGCTGTGTAGAGGCTCATCGGGCCCAGCGACGGGCTGCCGTCGTTCAGGTAGGACCGGCCGCCGATGTTCACCGCCGCCGGACACTGGTACGTGCCGTGCAGCGGGTACCCGGCCGCCACCGCGGCGGCCACCGAGGTGACCTTCCAGGTCGATCCAGGCGCGTACTGGCCCTGCGTGGCCCTGTTGAGAATCGGCTCGCCGCTGGCCTGGTGGAACAGCCGGCGGAACTGCGCCTGCGTGATGCCGCCCGACCAGATGCTCGGGTTGTAGGTGGGATAGCTGGCGAGTGCCAGCACCCGGCCGGTGGTCGTCATGACGACGGCCGCGCCGCCCTTGCTCACCGGGTTCCCGGCGAACTGGCCGCGCAGCACGGCGTCGGTGAGCGCCCGCTCGGTGTCCTGCTGGATCTGGCTGTTGATGCTCGTGACCAGGTAGTCACCCGGCGTGGGCTTGACCGCGCTGACCGTGCCGGTCACCTGGCCCTGCGCGTTCACCGCGAGCTTGGTGTCGCCTGGCACGCCCCGCAGCGCGCGGTCGTACTGCAACTCGAGCCCCGCCTGCCCGACGAGGTCGACGCTGGAGAACCCGGTGACCGGCAGGCCTTCCCTCTTCAGCTCGCTCGCGGTGATCGGCTGCAGGTAGCCGAGCGTCTGCGCCAGGCTGGTCGAGACCGGCTGTTGGTAGTGCGTCACGGGCTGGACGGCCGCGGTCACGCCCGGGTACAGGCGGTGGTTTTCGAGCACCTCGATCCCGACCTTCGCCGGGACGTTCTCCGCGACCGGAATCGGCTGATACGGCGACCCAGGCCAGCACGGCTGCTTCACCCCGGCAGTGCAGAGCCGGACCTCGCGGAACATCTTGTGCCGCTTGACGTGCAGCAACTTGGCCAGGCGCCTCAGCACGGCGGCGCCCTGATCGTGCTGCGTCCACAGCGTCGGCAGGCTGACGGACACGACGAGCGCGGACTTGCTGTCCACGATCGGCGCGCCGATGTCGTCGACGATCGGGCCGCGCACGGACGGCTCGATGACCTCCCTGATCCGCTCCGAGGCGGCCTGCGCCACGTAGTGGGTGCCTGTCTTTACTTGCAGGAACCAGACCCTCGTGGCTAGCCCGAGCAGCAGGGCAGCCACCACCAGGTAGAGCACGAACAGCCTCGGACGCGACGCCGGGATCATCGGTAACCACCCATTCGCGTGCTCCCTATCCGCCATACCGCCGACCTACCTCCCGCACGCCTGGCCCACGGCAGCCGCCCGAGCAGGCCACGCCCGGCGCTCATCCGCGCGGTCTTGGGCTGACGCGTCCTGGCCTGCTGGCCGCCGGCCGATCGCGCGAACCTGGGCTGCTTGGGCTTCCTGGCCTGCGGATGGCCGGCCGGCCGCGCGAACCTAGGCTGCTTGGGCTTCCTGCCGCCGTGCGGAGCTGAGGCGAGAAGTCGGCCCGCGGGGCCTCTCGCCGCCGCTCCGCCGACACCGATCAGGCCGCCGCTGCGCGCCTGGCCGGCCCGGCCAGGCGTCCCGAACGCGATCCTGGGCGGCGGCCTCCTTGCCGCTCGACCAGCGCCCGGCAGGCTTCCTGTCCCGAATGCGATCGCGTGCGTCGTCCTCGTGGCCGGGCGGGCAGGGCGCTGCCCGGAGGCGCCTGGCAGGCTCGTGGCGCGGAACGCGATCCTGGGCACGCCAGCACCTTTGAGCCCGTGCCTGTCCACGCCGTGCGCGTTCGCGCCGAAGCTGACCTGGCCCTTGCCGCGGGCGTCGCGGCTCGTCGCCCGCGCCCGGCGCCGCTGCTCGTCGGCGAGGCCGAGCCGGACCGGGCGGCCGAACCTGGCCTGGAACGACGGGGCGGGCAGCGCCGCCGCCGACCCCGGCACGCCGGCACGCAGGCGCAGGCGCGCCGGCCCGCTCGGCTTGGGCGGCAGCACGGGCGTGAGCGGCAGCAATCCGGGCGGACGCCTGCCGACCCAGGACGCGCCCTTCCTGGGGGTCGCCCCGGTCAGCGTCGCGGTGAGCCTGGCTTGCTCGCGCCTGGCCCGGCGGGACGTGGCCGGCCCGGCCAGCCAGCCGATGGCACCGAC
>DASUHI010000148.1:0-10234 GCA_036273575.1 Streptosporangiaceae bacterium
AACAGGCAGGGCCGGGCCTCGTCACAGGCAAGGGCATGGCCTCGTCAAGCTGGCCAACCCCATAAGGCGACTTATAATTCTGCTGTGCAGAAACAGTCTGGAGTTCCCGACACCGAGCGGCCGGCCTACCCGATAGCTTCGGTTGACAAGGCGCTGCGCCTGCTCATGCTGTTCCGCGAGCAGACCAGGGTGCGGCTGTCGGAGGCCAGCGAGCACCTGGGGGTCGCGCACTCCACCGCCCACAGGCTGCTGGCGATGCTCACCTACCACGGCTTCGTCCGGCAGGAACGGGACTCGCGCGCTTACGTCGCGGGGCCGGCCCTGGTCGAGATCGGGCTGGCAGCGATCAGGCAGATGGATATCAGGCTGCATGCCAGGCCGGTGCTCGAGGACCTCGCGGCCATCTTCGCGGAGACCGCCCACCTGGCCATCCTGGAGGGCTCGTCGGTCCGCTACCTGGACGCGGTCGAGAGCTCCCGTGCGTTCCGCGTCGCGGCGCGCACTGGCGCCACGCTGCCTGCGAACTGCACGGCCTCGGGAAAGGCCATGCTGGCCTCGATGCCAGAGTCCGAGGTGATCGCCCTGTTCGGTGACGGCACGCTCCCGGCGCTCACGAAAAGGTCGGTCACCGGCGTGGGCGACCTGATGGCCGAGCTGCGCGAGGCGCGGGCACGCCGGTACGCGCTGAACAACGAGGAGAGCGAGGACGGCGTCGCCTCCGTCGCCGTGCCGATCTTCGGCCGCGGTGACAACCCGGTCGCTGCCCTCGTCGTATCCGCGCCCGTCACCAGGCTGGACTCCGAGAGCGCCGAGCGCATCGCGGCCCGCCTCCGCGACCACGCCGACCGTCTCAGCGAACTAATCGCCCCCCACGGCCCTTTGTGACTCCGGAGTCATCCAGCAGCACGTGCTGCGCGGGACGCTGCCCAAAGGCCAGCACGTTGCCCTGCGCGCCGCCATGTACCTGCAGGTCAAGAACGGCCCGGTCACGCGCATCGAGGAGTACCTCGACTCAGCGACGCGATCATCAATTCGCGCCGCTCGGGAAGCGCTGAGCTCTCCTTAGGCATTTACCTGAGTAACACCGGCCTGGGGGAGGCCGAGGAAGCGGGGGATGGTTTGACATCACGACCCGCGTCAACCCTGCCCGCTTACGGCCGGGGACGCCTCGGCCAGTGGTGGATCAACCGCCCCGTTCGGGTGAAGGGCCTGATCGCGATCGCGGTTCCGCTGCTCGCCCTTCTCGTCACCGCCGCCGCGAGCCTGAGCTTGCAGTACCGAGAGCAGGACGCCCGCGCCGCGGCAAGGGCCGACTTCAACCTCATCGGGGCCGCCGACAGCGTGCTCGGGGCGGCGCTGAACAGCGAGACGGCCGTTCGCGGATACGCCGCGACGCGCGAGGCGCTGTTCCTCAGGCCCTACTACACGATGCAGGGCCATATGGGGGCCACGCAGGCGACGTTCGCGGCAGCCGCCGGCCAGGTTGGCGGCGCGCAGGAGCAGCGGGCAGCGAGCGCGACGGCACGTCGGACGATGAACCAGCTCGAGCGGGTTCGCGCTGCTGTGGCGCGTGGCACCCCGGCCGGCAAGGTCACCGCCATGCTCAGGCAGGGCAAGCGCTCCATGGACCTGCTGCGCGCGCAGATCGCGAGCATGCGGATCAGTGCGACCAACATGATGCTCAGCCGGCGCAGGGCCGTTGACCGGATGGAAGTGGCGATCGACATCGTCACGATCGTCGGCGTCGTGCTCGGGCTGCTGGCCGGTCTCGCCGGCGTCGCGCTCTTCGCGTCGGGCATCTCCCGCCGGGTGGCCGCGGCCGCGGCCAACGCGGACCGGCTAGGAGAGGGCCAGCCCCTGGTGCCCGCCGACCACTCAGCCGACGAGCTTGGCCGGCTCGCCGAATCGCTGGCCACGGCGGAGAAGCTGATGGCGAGCCGCAGCTCGCAGCTGGTGGCGGCGCGCGACGACGCGCTGAAGGCCAACCAGGCCAAGAACGCCTTCCTGTCCAGCACGAGCCACGAACTGCGGACTCCGCTGAACTCCATCTTGGGGTTCACCCAGCTGCTCGAGCTGTCCGACCTCAGGGACGACGACCGGGAGAGCGTGCAGCGCATCCTCGCGGCCGGACGGCACCTGCTCGGGCTGATCAACGAGCTCATCGACATCGCCAGGATCGAAGCGGGCGACCTCAGCGTGTCGCTCGAGCCTGTCGTGGTCACGGCCCTGCTCGGAGACGTCTGCGAGCTCATGGCACCGCTCGCCGCCGAGCGGGACATCGACCTGCGGCAGCGGTGCGTTCGGCCGAACCTCGCTGTCTACGCCGACTGGCAGCGGCTCTCCCAGATCATGGTGAACCTGATCTCGAACGCGGTGAAGTACAACCGGCGGGGCGGTTCGATCACGATCGCCTGCGCCGAGCACGAGGACGGGCAGGTGACCGTCGCCGTCACCGACACGGGGCCAGGCCTGTCGGGCGCCGACCTGGACCGGATCTTCGTACCCTTCGAACGGCTGGCCGCGGAGAACAGCGACGTCGAGGGCACGGGCATCGGGCTGCCGCTGGCCCGGGCGCTCGCGCGCGTCATGCACGGCGAACTGCGTGCGATGAGCACGCTCGGACAGGGGTCGACCTTCACGGTCAGCCTGCGTCGCGCACCAGAACTTGCGCACGTTCCCAGCCAGGCGGCACGCTCCGCGCTGCCCGCGTCCGTGAGCAGCTCCTACCCGCACGCCAGGCCGCTGACGCTGCTGTACATAGAGGACAATCCAGCGAACGTCGAGGTCGTCGCCAGGTACCTGGGTGGCCGCGAGCACACCAGGCTGCTGACGGCCACCTCGGGCAGCGAAGGAATGGACGCGGCGGCCGAGCACCGGCCGGACATCGTGCTGCTCGACCTGCACCTGCCGGACGTCAGCGGTGACCAAGTGCTCGGCAGGCTCACCACAGAACCGGAGACTGACGGCATCCCGGTAGCGGTGCTTTCCGCCGACGCTTCACCCAGGGTGATCCGCAGGTTGCTGGCCGCGGGCGCGTTCGCCTACCTGACCAAGCCGCTCGACCTCGCCCGCCTGGGCGACCTTCTCGACTCGTTCGAGGCCATCCCTGTCCGCACGCGCACCCCATTGCGAGAGCCATGACCATGCGCCAGTCCGCCCTGTACATCGAAGACAACGCGAGCAGCATCCGGCTGATCGAAACCCTGCTCAGCCGCCGCCCGGACATCAAGCTGCGGGTGGCCAGGACCGCCCGCGACGGGATCAGGGCCGCCGTCAACGAGCCGCCAGGGCTGATCATCCTGGATAACCGGCTGCCCGACGCGCGCGGCGGGGACGTGCTCAGGATGCTCAGCCTCGAGCCAGGCGTCGCCGCTGTACCGGTGGTCGTTCTGAGCGGCGACTCGGACGTCGAGCTCGCGATGGAGCTGCTCGCCGCAGGGGCTGCCGAGTACCTGGTGAAGCCCTTCGACCTGCGCCGCTTCCTCGGCCTGATCGACCGGTACTTCCCGCCGGCACCCAGCGCGGGCGTCGCCTAGCGAGCCGTCACCGGCCGAGCACGACGCCACCGTTAGGCGAGATGATCTGCCCCGTGACCCAGCCGCCGTCCGGCCCGAGCAGCCACGCGATCAGGGACCCGACCTCCTCGGGCGTCCCTTCCCTGCCGACCAGGGTCTGCGAGGCCCGCCGCTGCCGCGACTCACCGGTCAGCCTGCCAGTCCAGAACTCGGTGTCGGGGACGAACCCTGGCGCCACCACGTTGGCGGTGCCGCCGTGCGGCCCGAGGTCGCTGGCGAGGTCGTAGACCCAGCCGTGCAGCGCGGCCTTCATAGCCCCGTACGGGCCGCCGCCGCTGCCGCGCAGCGCCGCGACCGACGAGATCAGCACGACCCGCCCACCGTCTCGCTCGATCGGCTCCCGCAGCGCCTCGGTGAGCAGCACCGCGGTGAGGACGTTGGCTTCGAAGGACGCCTGCCAGTCCAGCCTGACCCCGGCGAGTCCCTCACCGTCCTGCGCCGCGCCCGCGATGCCGCCCGCCGCGTTGACGACCCCGGCGCAGGCCAGCCCTCCCGAGGCGATCTGGCTCGCGACGCTGTCCGCGCCGAGTTCGGTGGACACGTCGGCCGCGATGACGCTGACCCGATCGCCAGCCAGCACTGCGAGGAGATCAAGCGGTTCTTTCCTACGGCCGACGGCCGTGACGTGGAACCCGTCCGCGACAAGCCGCCTTGCGGCGGCCCGTCCGATACCGCTTCCCGCGCCGCTGACCACGACGGTGCGCTCCTGGCCCATCCGATGGCCTCCCTCTCCTGCGGCCCCGGCTACCTCCCCCGCTCGCTCCCAGAAACCTTATGCCGCGGGCTCAGCGCGCGCCGGGGCTGGCAACCCGGTCGCCGCGTGCGAGCCGGGGTACGCCGCGTGGGAGACATGCCCGGTACGGGTGCATTAACCCGCCGTGACCATTTCGGCCGACGGGGCGAGCGCGCGCACCCCCGCGATGAACAGTTCGACGCCGAACCGGTAGTGGAACTCGGCGTTGTCATCGCACGAAGTCATCGGCACGGCCGCCTCGACTAGCCGTGGGTAGCGGGCGGGCGGGAGCGAGGCGAGCTCGACCTGCTTGCGCCGCATGAGCTCGGCACGGTCCGCGAGCGTAAGGCCCGGGTAGAAGCCAGGCTCGCTCATCACCAGGGTCAGCCCAGTCCACAGCGCGGACCTGGCTATCTCGGCCGCGTGCTCGGGGTCGAAGCCAGCGTCGTGCAGGATTGCCAGCGTCTTCTCGGTCGCGCCCCAGTGCGACGGGCCGAGCTTCTCGCTGTTCATGAGCAGCGCGGATGCCGACGAGTGCGCGCGCAGCACGTCGATCAGCGACTCCAGCATCATCCTGAGCTGCTCGGACCAGTGCGACGTGTCGTCCA
This sequence comes from Streptosporangiaceae bacterium, assembly GCA_036273575.1. Lineage (GTDB taxonomy): Bacteria > Actinomycetota > Actinomycetes > Streptosporangiales > Streptosporangiaceae > Chersky-822. The sequence continues at coordinate 4,917 of DASUHI010000148.1, forward strand.
CGTCGGTCCTGATCTCGCCCCACAACCGGTCGGCCAGCCCGGCGATCAGCTCTTCCTTGCTGCGGAAGTGCCAGTACAGCGCCATCGGCGTGACGCCGAGCTCGGTTGCCAGCCGGCGGATCGTCAGCGCGTCCAGGCCGTCGCTGTCCGCCAGCTCGAGCGCGCGCTCGATCACCGCCGCGCGGCTCAGCTTTGTCCGCTCGGCGTCGCCGGCCTTTGTCGGTGCCATCACTTGACAACTATACGGTGTACAGTCGAAGATTGGAAGCGTACAACGTACAGGAGATATGTACAGGACTTGTGTATAGGTGCGACGTACAGGAACGTCGTACAGCTCGGAAGGAGCGACCCGATGGCCAGACGATGGTGGGCCCTGGTGGCAGTGGGCCTTGCCACCTTTATGACCTATCTCGATAACAACGTAACAAATGTCGCGATCCCGACCATCCAGCGCGACCTGCACCTGTCGATCGCGGGCCTGGAGTGGGTGGTCAGCAGCTACGTGCTGGTCTTTGCCGGACTGCTGCTGGCAGGCGGCAGGATTGCCGACGTCTACGGCCGGCGCAGGCTGTTCTTCGCCGGGACGGTCGTGTTCACGCTCGCCTCCCTGGCCGCCGGGTTCGCCGGCAGCGGCGGCGTGCTGATCGGCGCCAGGGTTGTCCAGGGCCTGGGCGCGGCGCTGCTGGTGCCGACCACGCTGGCCATCATCATGGCCACGTTCCGGGACACGCGCGAGCGCACCGCTGCGATCGGGATCTGGACCGCCATCGGCGCGATGGCGCTGGCCTTCGGCCCGCTCATCGGCGGCTTCATCAGCCAGCACCTGCACTGGGGCTGGATCTTCTTCATCAACGTGCCGGTCGGCATCGTGGCGCTGACGATCGCCGCCTTCGCGATCGATGAGTCGCGGGACACCTCGGCCGTTCGCAGGCTCGACGCTCCCGGCATGGTCACGTCCTCCATCTCGCTGTTCGCGCTCACCTACGCGCTGATCGAGGGCCACGACAGCGGCTGGACCTCCCCCGTCATCGTCACCGCGTTCGCGGTCGCGGCGGTCGCCGCAGCGGCGTTCGCGCTGGTCGAGTCCCGCACCGCGCACGCGATGGTCGAGCTGCGGCTGTTCCGCTCGCGCGCCTTCAGCGGCGGCACGGTGACGATGATGCTGTGGGCCTTCGGGATCTTCGGCATCTACTTCTTCACGTCGATCTACCTGCAGGACATCCTCGGCTTCTCGCCGACCAAGGCTGGCCTGGCGTTCGTGCCGATGGCCCTGTGCCTCGCGGCGGCCGCGAGCGTGGCCGGCCCGGTCTACGCCAGGCTCGGCGCGCACCGGACGGTAGCGGCCGGGATGGGCGTGATGGCGATCGGGCTGTACCTGTTCTCTGTGCTTGGTGCCGGCGCGACGTTCGCCAGCTTGATGCCGGGGTTCGTGCTGTTCGGCGCGGGGGCCGGCCTGATGCAGGTGCCGCTGACGAACTCGGTGCTGCAGGATCAGCCGCCTGAGCGGTCAGGCGTGGCCTCTGCCCTGCTGAACGCCTCACGGGAGGTCGCCGGGCTATTCGGGATCACCGTGATCGGCGCCATCCTGCGATCGCAGCAGAGCAACGCGCTGCTGCACGGCACGGCGCCGGGCGGCGCGTTCCTCGACGGCTACCACGCGGGGCTGCTGGTGACCGTCGCCCTGGTGGCGGCGGGAGCGGTCCTCAGCTACCTCGCGCTGCGCCAGCCGCGCAAAGCGGCGCCCGCACCGGCCCTGGTTCCGGTGCATGAGGACGCCGAGCGGCCAGATCACGCCGGAGCCAGCCGCCGCTAACCATCCACACAACGCTGAACCCTTGATGCTGGTCTGGCGCCGGCATCAAGGGTTCAGCGTTGTCCCGGCAGCCGGCGGCTACGCGGATGGTTGACGCAACTGACTGGTTGCCATAGTGTCGCAACCAAACAGTTGCTACTTGCGGATCCGCTCTGGGCGCGGAGGGAGCACCTCGACAACTCGGCCTGAACACCGGGCCCACAAACACCGAAGGTGAGCACGACGATGAAGACACCGCAGATCGTCACCCCGCGGGAGTGGGAGGCAGCGCGCCAGGAGCTGCTCGTGAAGGAGAAGGCGGCGACCCGCGCCAGGGATGCGCTAGCGGCTCAGCGCCGCCGGATGCCGTGGGTCGCGGTCGGCAAGTCCTACGCGTTCGACGGGCCGGACGGTAGGCTCAGCCTGCTCGAGCTGTTCGAGGGGCGACGCCAGCTGATCGTCTACCGCGCGTTCTTCGAGCCCGGCGTGTACGGCTGGCCTGACCACGCATGTCCCGGATGCTCGCTGGTGGCCGATCAGGTGGCGCATGTCGCTCACCTGAACGCCCGCGACACCACGCTCGCCTTCGCCTCACGCGCGCCGCAGAAGGACATCGAGCGCGTGAAGGCGCGGATGGGCTGGGAGATGCCCTGGTACACGATGACCGATGGGTTCGACGCCGACTTCGGGGTCGACGAGTGGCACGGCACCAACGCGTTCATCCGCGACGATGACCAGGTCTACCGCACCTACTTCGTCAACAATCGGGGCGACGAGGCCCTCGGGAGCACGTGGAGCTACCTGGACATCACCGCTCTCGGCCGGCAGGAGGAGTGGGAGGACTCCCCTGAGGGCTATCCGCAGACCCCGCCCTACTCGTGGTGGCGCTGGCACGACGCGTACGGCGACGCGCCAGCGGACGCGTGACGCCGCAACGAGCCTCGGCTCGTTCGCGCTCTCGGCCGCCGGGTGCCGACTCGCATCGCTGCGCTTTACAAAGGCGCGGGAGCGCGGTTGCCCTGACCGGGCTTCACCAGCGACGGGGGCGTGACTGTGGGTGATCACGGGGATCGGGCCGGTACTCTTGAGCCCGACGCGGGACGCCGCAGTTCAGAGCGCTCCCGCTGACCACGCTCCCGCGAGATCCGCAGACCGCACGGCGGCGCCGGGGGCTGACCGCGCACCCAGAAAACCGCATCCCTTGGACCATGGACACAGATACCTCGCAGCACGTCTTTAACTTCAGCGCCGGGCCGGCCGTCCTGCCCGCTCCCGTGCTCAGGCAGGCCCAGGAGGAACTGCGCGACTGGCACGGCACGGGCATGAGCGTGATGGAGATGAGCCACCGCGGCGCGGACTTCATCCAGATCGCCGAGCTCGCCGAGGCGCGCCTCCGCGAGCTGATGGCGGTGCCCGACGACTACCGCGTGCTGTTCCTGCAGGGAGGCGCCAGCGGCCAGTTCGCCGCCGTCCCGATGAACCTGTCGGCGCAGGACGCTGCCGCGGACTACGTGATCACCGGCATGTGGGGCAAGCGCGCGCACGGCGAGGCGGCCAAGTACCTCGACCGGGTCAACGTCGCGGCCAGCACCGGACCGCACACGTACGTGCCGCCGCAGGCCGAATGGCAGCGCACGCCGGACGCCGACTACGTCCACATCACGCTCAACGAGACCATCCAGGGTGTCAGGTTCGCTGCCGTACCAGACACCGGCAGCACACCCCTCGTGGCCGACGTTAGCTCGATCATCTTGAGCGAGCCGATCGAGGTGAGCGACTTCAGCGTGCTGTACGCGGGCGCGCAGAAGAATATCGGGCCGTCCGGCCTTGTTGTCGTCATTGTGCGCGAGGACATGCTCGGCCGCGCCAGGTCGACGACCCCGCAGGTGTGGAACTGGTTCGAGAACGCCAAAACCGGTTCCATGATCAACACGCCGCCCACGTACGCCTGGTACATCGCGGGACTGGTGTTCGACTGGGTCGCGGGCCAGGGCGGGGTGCCCGCGATGGCAGAGGTGAACCGCCGCAAGGCGGCGAAGCTGTACGCCGCCATCGACGAGTCGGGCTTTTACGCCAACCCGGTCGTGCCGCGGAACCGCTCGCTGATGAACGTGCCGTTCACGATCGCGCGGGCCGACCTCGAGCCGGTCTTCCTCGCCGGGGCGCGCGCCGCCGGCCTGGTCAACCTCGAGGGACACCGTAGCGTCGGCGGCATGCGCGCCAGCATCTACAACGCGATGCCCGAGGCGGGCGTCGACGCGCTGATCGAGTACATGAAGGAGTTCGAGGCCAAGCATGGGTAAGTTCGGAGTTCGGACATACGACGCCATCTCGCCCGCGGGGCTGCGGCGGTTCGGCGCCAACTACGCGGTGGCTCCTGACACCGAGCAGCCGGACGCCCTCATGCTGCGATCTTTTAACTTGCATAACGAAACCATCGACGAGACTGTCGTCGCCGTCGGGCGGGCCGGAGCGGGCGTGAACAACATTCCCGTCGACGCGCTGACCGGACGAGGGGTCGTGGTTTTCAACGCGCCTGGCGCGAACGCCAACTCGGTGAAGGAACTCGTGGTCGCCGGGATGCTGCTCGCGGCGCGGAACCTGCCTGCCGCGCTCGCCTACGCCAGGGCTCTCCCGCCGCAGGACATGAAGAAGGCCGTGGAGCGCGGCAAGAAGCAGTTCGCTGGCCACGAGATCGCCGGCGGCACGCTGGGCGTGATTGGGCTAGGCGCGATCGGCTACCGGGTCGCAAACACGGCCGTTGACCTCGGCATGCGCGTGCTCGGATACGACCCTGGGGTCAGCGAGCAGCACGCGTCCCAGCTCTCCGCTCAGGTGCACAGGGTCAACAGCCTCGAGCGGCTGCTGGCCGAGAGCGACTTCGTCACGCTGCACGTGCCGCTGACGGAGTCGACAAGGGGGTTGCTTGACGCCCGCAAGCTCAGCCTGATGCCGCACGGGGCAGTGCTGCTTAACTTCGCCCGCGACGAGCTCGTGGACGAGAAGGCGCTGGTCGCCGCCCTCGACGCGGGCGAGTTGCGCGGCTACGTGACGGACTTCCCGAACCCGGTGGTGCACGCGCACGAGAAGGTCATCGCGCTCCCGCACCTGGGCGCCAGCACGAGCAGCGCCGAGGACAACTGCGCGATCATGATCGCCGACGAGTTGCAGGACTTCATCGAGAACGGCAACATCACCTACTCGGTGAACTTCCCCGCGGTCTCGCTGCCCAGGCGCGGCTTCCGGCGGCTGACGCTGGCGCACAAGAACACCCCTGGTGTGATCGCCGAATTCTCCAGGGTGATCAGCGCAGCGGGGATCAACGTCGTGGAGATGATCAACGACTGCCGCGGCGACAACGCCTACAGCATCATGGAAGTGGAGTCCGCCGAGTTGCCGGAGGCCGTGGTCAGGCAGCTGGAGCAGATGCCGCAGCTGCTGCGGCTGCGCGTGCTCGCCGAACCTTCCTGACTGGCCGGTGCTACAGGCGCCCGTGTTACAGCCGGCCGCCCTGTCTCGTCTGCTG
>DASUHI010000149.1:0-2910 GCA_036273575.1 Streptosporangiaceae bacterium
GATCCCGTACCCGCGGCACCTGGAGGAGGCTGCGCTACCTCAGGTGGCGGACGTCGTCGTCGCCGCGCGCTCGGTGGTGCGCTGAGATGGCCGACTTCCTGATGCCGTCGCTCGGCGCGGACATGGACGAGGGAACGCTGCTGGAGTGGCTGGTCAAGCCCGGCGACGAGGTGCACAAGGGCCAGGTCATCGCCGTCGTCGACACGGCGAAGGCAGCGATCGAGGTCGAGTCGTTCGCGACCGGGACGATCGAGCGGCTGATCGTCGATCCCGGCGAGACCGTGCCGGTCGGCACCGTGCTCGCGACGATCGCAGCTCAGGTCGCGCCGGCCGAACCGGCCGCGAAACCCGCGCCCAAGGCGAAGGCCGCGGTCAAGCCGGAGACGAAGCCCGCGCCCAAGGCGAAGGTGAAGCCTGCGCCCACGGCGAAGCCGAAGCCCGCGGCGAAGCCGAAGCCCGCGGCGAAGTCTGCGCCCACCGCGAAGACGAAGTCCGGGGCCGGCGGCGCTGCGGCCTTCCCCGCTCATCCTGAGATCTGGTCGCCGCTGGTCAGGCACCTCGCCGACGAACTAGATGTCGACCTGGCGACCGTGCTGGGAACAGGCAACGGCGGCGCGATCACCAGGGCGGACGTCGCGGGCGCGGCGGCGGCGATGCACACCAGGGGGCCAGAGCCAGAGCCTTGGTCTCGCCGCGCCCGGCCACAGCCTCGCACAGGCGCTCCGCGGTCAGCCAGCACAGCTAGCCGCCTGCGCGTCAGCCCGCTGGCCAGGCGGGTCGCCGCTGACCTGGGCGTCGATCTGTCGGCGGTGACGGGAACCGGACAGGACGGCGCGATCCGCGAATCTGACGTGCGGCGCGCCGCAGACGCCGGTGCCGCGACCGCCCCGGGAGCGGTGACCGGCGGGGCAGCGACACCCGCGGTGGCCGCGCCTGCGGCGGGTACCACCGCCGCGGCCAAGCCCCAGCCGGTCACCTCCGCGCAGCAGCGACTGCGCGCAATGCGCCAGGTGACCGCCAGGCTGATGGCCAGGTCGAAGCGCGAGATACCGCACTACTACCTGCGCGAGACCATCGACCTTTCTGGCGCGATGGCGTGGCTGCACGACCGCAACCGCGAGCTCGATGTCACCCAGCGGCTCGTGCCTGCCGCGCTGCTCCTCAAGGCTGCGGCCGTCGCGGCGCGCGAGGTTCCCGCGCTGAACGGATTCTGGATCGACGATCAGTTCGTCCCTGGCGAGGGAATTCACCTCGGCTGTGCGATCTCACTGCGCGGCGGCGGTCTTGTCACGCCCGCCATCCATGACGCCGCAGGCCTGTCGCCGCTCGAGCTCATGAACAGCCTGCGCGACCTGGTCACCAGGGCGAGGTCAGGCCGGCTCAAGGGCTCCGAGCTCACCGACGCCACGATCACCGTGACGAACCTCGGCGACCAGGGCGTGGAACTCGTCTTCGGCGTCATCTACCCGCCGCAGGTCGCGCTCGTCGGATTCGGCAAGGTCGTCGATCGCCCGGTCGCGGCGAATGGCATGGTCGGCGTGCGCCCGGTCGTGATCGCTACGCTGGCCGCCGACCACCGGGCCACCGACGGCTACACGGGCGCGCGTTTCCTCACCGCACTATCTGAACAATTGCAACGGCCGGAGGACATGTGAACACGCAAGAGGCCGCACAGGCCATCGAAGAGGTGCTCGGCCAGGTCGCGCCCGACGCCGACATGGCCAGCCTGGCGGCGGACGAGGACCTCCGCGACACCCTGGAGCTCGACTCGCTTGACTTCCTGAGCTTCGTCGAAGGGCTGAGCAAGCGCGTCGGCCAGCGCATCGACGAAGACGACTACCCGAAGCTCGCGACGATGGCGAGCGCGAGCGCGTTCATCGCCGGACGCAGCTAGCAGGGCGGTGCACGGTCACCGTCATGGAATGCGCGGCGTGAACGACGCGCCGTTGACATAGGCGGTCACCCTGCCGCGGCCCGGCACGTATTCGCCCCAGATGATCATCCTCTTTCCGGTTCACACCGCTGCTCTGGCCTCACGCCCTTGGAGCGGCGACTTCGGCAGCGCCGTCCACCCGTTGGTGGCCGGGCCAGGAATGCCTGTAGAAAATCTGTCTTTCGTCCTCAGGCAAGGTGACATACAGCCGTGGCGAAAGGATCCCAACAGCCCTAGCATTAATTGGGGGATGAGCATCACCTCCTGCTCCCCAGGGGGCCGACCCTGGCTTTTGAAAAGGGGAGTCATGAACGTCTTCGCGCGTCATAAGGCGCTTACAATAATCGGATCATCCGTGGCGGCGGTGCTGATCGTCGTCGCGGCGATCCTGGTCGCGACCCGCGGCACCAGCCTGGCGCCCACCGGACCTGGCAGTTCCACAGGGCCAGGATCGTCCCCGTCGGCCAGCCCGGCGACGATGACCGTTCAGGTCTTCTTCCACAAGGGCCCGGGTACTGAGCTAGCGGCCGTGACTAGGACGGTGGCGGCCGCCGCAGACAAGCGTTCTGCGGCGCTCGGCCAGCTGCTCGCTGGCCCTACTGCGGCCGAGCGGAAGCTGGGATACTTCTCGTTCTTCTCTGCCAAGACCGCTGGTATGCTGCGCAGCGTCCGAGTCGCGAACTCGACCGGCTTCGCGGATTTCGGTGATTTCCGGCTGATCATTCCCAACGCCAGCTCAAGCGCGGGTAGCCAGGCATTGCTCGACGAGCTGGACGCGACGCTGATGCAGTATCCGGGCATCACGTCGGGTGTATATTCATTCAACGGCAACGTCTCCGCGTTCTACGAATGGCTGCAGCGGGTTCCGCCCGGATCACCTGCGCCAGTCACTGCCGATAAGGCGGCGCGTGACTATCTGCGGCAAGTAGCGGGAATGCGCGCGCTGCGGACCGGGACGACCAGGACGATCGCCGCGG
>DASUHI010000150.1:0-3978 GCA_036273575.1 Streptosporangiaceae bacterium
GGGCTGACGGCGCTGATCCGCGGCACGTTTGGAGTGGGGTCGTGGGCCCTGCCCATCCTGCTCGCCCTGCTCGCGTTCCGGCTGCTGCGGCACCCCGACAAGAACGCGCACACGGCCAGGATGGTTATCGGCTGGACAGCGTTCCTTGCCGGGCTGCTCGGGATCGTGCACATCGCACTGGGCAGCCCGGGGCCGTCGGACGGCGTGGCCGCGATGCACGCGTCGGGCGGCATGATCGGCTTCGTGATCTCCGCTCCGTTGCAGGCGCTGCTGACCACGTGGGCGGCGATTCCGCTGCTGGCGCTCGTCGTCGCGTTCGGCATCCTGGTCATCACCGGCACGCCGCTGCACCGGGTTCCCGAGCGGTGCGTCGAGGTCGCGTTCCTGCTCAAGCGCGCGTTCCAAGGCGACGTCGAGGAACTGGCCGAGGAGGATCTCGAGCCTGTCGCTGGCGAGCTTGCGGCGCCGAGGACAGGGAGGCGGCGCGGCTCGGCGGCGATCGAGGCAGGCGAGCACGATCGCCCGTATGACTCGCCGTTGCTCGGCGGACTCGTGCCGCGCTCGGCCGGCCGGGCAGGGCGGGCGGCCGCCGATGCCACCGGCCGCACGGCCGGGCAGGCCGCTCGCGGCGCCGCCGGCGCCGTGGGTGGCGCGGCTGATGCGGAGCACGCCGCGCAGGCGGGCGTCCCGGCGAACCGCACCTCAGACGACGAGGTCATCGCCGAGGCGCTGATGTTCGGCACCCCCGCCGGATCGCACGGCCACGCCAGGCCCGCCTCGTATGGGGCGGGCTCGTTCGGCGCGGGCTCGATCCGGGAGGCAGGCGGCGCGGCAGGCGCGACGACGGACGCCGAGGCATCGTGGCGCAGGTCCTGGTTCGGCGCCGACGAGGCGCCTGCCGAGCCGCCGGCGCGGGAGGCCCGGGAGGCGGGAGCCGACAGCCTGCAGGCCGCGAAGACAGGCCGGGCCGGCGAGCAGCTGACGCTGACAGGTTCGAGTTCGTCCAGCTACACCCTGCCGCCCAAGGCGCTGCTGAAGCCGGGGACCGCTCCGAAGGCGAGAACCAGGGCGAACGACGCCATGGTCGAGGCCCTGACGATGGTCCTCGATCAGTTCGAGGTCGACGCCCAGGTCACCGGGTTCAGCCGCGGGCCGACCGTGACCAGGTACGCGATCGAGCTCGGTCCCGCGGTCAAGGTCGAGCGGGTCACGGCGCTGTCAAAGAACATCGCGTACGCCGTCAAGAGCGCCGACGTCCGGATCCTCTCGCCCATCCCCGGCAAGTCGGCGATCGGCATCGAGATCCCCAACTCCGACCGCGAGATCGTCAGCCTCGGCGACGTGCTCAGGTCGCCGGTCGCCGAGAGCGACCATCACCCGATGGTGGTCGGCCTCGGCAAGGACGTCGAGGGCAGGACCGTGGTCGCGAACCTCGCGAAGATGCCGCACATGCTCATCGCCGGCGCGACCGGCGCCGGCAAGAGCACGTGCATCAACGGGCTGATCACATCGATCTTGCTCCGCGCCAACCCTGACGAGGTCCGGATGATCCTGATCGACCCGAAACGGGTCGAGCTGACCGCCTACCAGGGCATCCCGCACCTGATCACGCAGATCATCACCAACCCGAAGCGGGCCGCTGACGCCCTGCAGTGGGTGGTCGGTGAGATGGACCGCCGGTATGACGACCTCGCCGCGTCGGGATTCCGGCACATGGACGACTTCAACAAGGCGGTCAGGGCGGGCAAGGTGACGGCGCCGCCTGGCAGCGAGCGCGAGTACGTGCCCTACCCGTACCTGGTCGTGATCGTCGACGAGCTTGCCGACCTGATGATGATCGCGCCGAGGGACGTCGAGGACGCGGTCGTGCGGATCACTCAGCTGGCGAGGGCTGCGGGGATTCACCTGGTGCTCGCCACCCAGCGGCCCAGCGTCGACGTGGTCACCGGCTTGATCAAGGCAAACGTCCCGTCCAGGCTCGCGTTCGCCACGTCGAGCCTCACCGACAGCCGGGTCATCCTGGACCAGCCTGGCGCCGAGAAGCTGGTCGGCCAGGGCGACGCGCTGTTCCTGCCGATGGGGGCCAGCAAGCCGATCAGGCTGCAGAACGCGTACGTGACGGAGAAGGAGATCCGCGAGGTCGTCACGCACTGCAAGCGACAGGCCGAGCCCGACTACCGTGACGACGTGACGAGCGCCGAGGGCAGGCAGCGCGAGATCGACGCGGACATCGGCGACGACCTCGACGACCTGCTGAGGGCCGCCGAGCTGATCGTCACCACCCAGTTCGGCTCCACGTCCATGCTGCAGCGCAAGCTCCGGGTCGGCTTCGCGAAGGCGGGCCGGCTGATGGACCTGCTCGAGAGCCGCGGCGTCGTAGGGCCCAGCGAAGGATCCAAGGCACGAGACGTCCTCGTCCGCCCGGACGACCTGGACGAGCTCTTGGATTCGCTTCGCGGCAAATAACGGGCAAACGGGCGCGTTCGGCCGCCGCCCGGCTTTGCCCTTTCCTTTGTGCGCGGTGGCGAAAGGTGGCCCTGCCCGTGGGTGTCTGCCGGCTGAGGCAGGGGCATGAGGGGTGAGATTGCGCAATCGGATCTGCCTAAAGGCAGCTACCTCACAGACACCCGCTCCGATTGTCGCCGCACCGTAGTCGGGTGTCTACACTGGGTAACCACCCCTTGAAAAGGGGAGCGGGGGAGCGGGATTCGTAGCTATGCGCCCGACAGCAGATCCGACAGTGGCCATTGATGAGGAACCGTGGAGGCGCGGCATGAGTATCGGTGACGCGCTGGCAACCGGCCGTCGCCAGGCCGGACTGACGATTACGCAGGTGAGCCACCGCACCTGCATCAGGGAAACGATCATCCGCGGCATCGAGCGCGGCGATTTCTCCGGCTGCGGCGGCGACTTCTACGCCCGCGGCCACATCCGCAGCATCGCCGGCGCCGTCGGCGTGAACCCAGAGCCCCTGATCGAGGAGTATGACCGGACGATGGCGGCGCCGCAGGCGATCAGCGCCGCGGACGTCTTCCAGCCCGTCACGCCCGTCAAGCTGAAGGAGCGGCGGCGGCCGAACTGGACCGCGGCCATGGCGCTCGCGCTCGTGATCATCGCGGGGATCTTCGCGTATCAGCACTTCGCGTCGCACGGGGCGACCGCGGTGAAGCAGGATGCCCGGGTGCAGCACCCCAGCACCGCAGCCAAGCCGAAGGTCAGTAACTCGCCTGCCGCAGTCACGCATCACCACTGGCCGCGCAAGCTGCACATCGAGCTCACCGCGACCCGGGACTGCTGGGTGCAGCTCAAGAAGGCCAGCGGCGCCACGCTGTTCAGCGGCATGGTGTACGCGGGCAACTCCATGAACTGGACAGAAAAGCACCGGGTGACCATGGTCCTGGGCAATCCGTCCGGCGTGAAGGTCCGCGTCAACGGCAAGAACCCGATCCCGCCAGGTTCGGTCAGCATGGTGACGCTCAGCCTGCACGCGGGCCGGGTGCACTAAAGGCCGCGCTCCGGCGGCTGCCGCAGGTCGCGGCCTGCCGTAGTCTTCCGGTGTGTCATCTCCTGGTTCCGCTCCTTCGCCCGGCCGGTCTGTTCGGCTGGTGACGCTCGGCTGCGCCAGGAACGAGGTCGACTCAGAGGAACTGGCCGCGCGGCTTGAGGCCGGCGGCTGGACGCTGGCCGGTGAAGGGCCGGGGGGCGACGAAGAGGGCGAGGCCGACGTGGTGGTGGTCAACACCTGCGGCTTCATCCAGGCGGCGAAGCAGGAGTCGATCGACGAGCTGCTGACCGCCGCGGGGTCGGGGGCCGCGGTCGTCGCGGCAGGCTGCCTGGCCGAGCGGTACGGCTCGGGGCTCGCCGAAGCGCTGCCCGAGGCCCAGGTGCTCAGCTTCGACGACTACTTCGACATCGCGACCCGGCTCGACGACGTGCTGGCCGGGCGCAAGCGCCCCGCGCACGTTGCCAGGGACCGGC
>DASUHI010000151.1:0-2570 GCA_036273575.1 Streptosporangiaceae bacterium
GCTAACGGCGGCGCCGGGCAGCGGCGGCACGTACAGCTCGGGCTCGACCCTGGTCACCGTCACCTCGGCGACCTCGCAAACCTCGGCGGGCAGGGCGCCGCTTTCGATCAGGAACACGTCGGAGGCGAACCTGGCCCCCTCGTGCACGGCCTCGACGTTCGTCACCACGCCGGCGATCCGCACGTCCCGCTGGCCGGGCAGCGGCCGGCGCGTGACCACGACGTCGTCGAGCTGGGCGTACTGGCCGGGCGCCAGGCCGACGGAGAACTGCAGCGGCGTCGCGGGCACCGTGCCCACGACCAGGCCGAGGCTCGCGGCCGCGGCATAACCGCCGTCATCACCATCCGCTGGCCCAACAGTCACCAAACCCCCATAGGCCCTTCGATGCGTGCAACTGAGCGGGAGCCTACGCCGGGGCGGCGACAGTCACCGGCCGGTTCGGCCGGCCGGTGACGCCCGTTTTCAGAATCGCGATTTCAGCATCGCGGCCTCAGGCTCGCGCGGCCGACTCCGCCAGCGCCCTGCCGACGAGCACCCTGGCGAGGTGCTCCCGGTAGGTGCGCGGGCCGTTCAAGTCGGTGGGCGCGCTGGTCCCCTCGGCGGCGTGGGCGGCCGCGTCCTTGGCCGATGATCCCGACGCGAGCGCCTGTTCCACCGCTGCGGCCCTGATCGGGGTCGAGCCCATGTTGACCAGCGCGACGTTCGTGCCCTGGACGGCCACGCCGACGATCGCCCAGTCGATGCCGCGCTTGGTGAGCTTCTGGAACGACCAGCCAGCGTTCGCCGGCTTCGGGACGCGGATCTCCGTCAGCAGCTCGCCGGGCTGCAGCGACGTCTCGAACAGGCCCTGGAAGAAGTCCCCGGCCGCGGCCTCCCTGCTGCCTTCGGGCCCGCGGATCACCAGCGTCGCGTCGAGCGCCAGCACGACGGCCGGCAGGTCCGCCGCCGGGTCGGCGTGCGCGAGCGAGCCGCCGATCGTCCCGCAGTGCCTGACCTGCGGGTCCCCGACCTGCCCTGCCGCGTGCGCGAGCAACGGCACGGTGCTCCGCAGCAGGTCCGACCTCGCAAGGTCGTCGTGGCAGCTGAGCGCCCCGACCGCGACGTGGCCGTCAGCCTCGCGCACGTAGCTGAGCTCGCTAAGCCTGCCGATGTCGACCAGCATCTCGGGGACGGCCAGGCGCAGCTTCATCAGCGGCATCAGCGAATGGCCGCCCGCCAGGAACTTCGCGTCTTCGCCGGCCTCCGCCGCGAGGCCGAGTGCCTCATCGACGCTAGCCGCCCGCTTATAGGTGAAGGGTGCCGGGATCACTGTGGCTGCCTCTCGCTGGCGGCGGCGAGTACCGCCCTGACAATGTTGTGGTAGCCCGTGCAGCGGCACAGGTTGCCTTCGAGCGCGGTTCTCACCTCGTCCTCGGTGGGCGACGGGTTCTCTGCCAGCAGCGACACGCTGGCCATCACCATCCCAGGCGTGCAGAACCCGCATTGCAGGCCGTGCTCTGCGCGGAACGCGCGCTGCACAGGGTGCAGTTCGCCTGAGCCGTCGGCCAGCCCCTCGGCCGTGACGACCTCGCGCCCGTCGGCCTGGGCGGCCAGCACGGTGCACGACTTGACCGACTTGCCGTCGAGCAGGACCGTGCACGCCCCGCATGAACTGGTGTCGCAGCCGACGTTCGTAGCGGTCAGGCCCGCCACGTCCCGCACGAAGTGGACGAGCAGGGTGCGGTCAGCCACATCTGCGGCCACGTCCTGGCCGTTAACCTTCATCGTGACTTTCACCGGGCGCTCCCGTTCTCTGCTGTCTGCTGAACCCCACCCTCGCCCTGCCCCCGGGCGTCGCTGATCGCGGCCCACACCCTGGCGGGCGTCAGCGGCATGTCGATGTGGCGGATGCCGAGATGGCTGACCGCGTCGATGACCGAGTTCTGGGTCGCTGGCGTGGCGCCGATCGTGCCTGCCTCGCCGATGCCTTTCGCGCCGAGCGGGTTGATCGTGGCGGGTGTCTCGCTGCTCAGCAGCTCGAAGCTCGGCAGTTCGGCCGCGGTCACGATCGCGTAGTCCACGAGCGTCCCGGTCACGGGGTTGCCGTCAGGATCGTAGACCACCTCTTCGAGCAGCGCCTGGGCGACACCCTGGGCGATGCCGCCGTGCCGCTGCCCCTCCGCCAGCACGGGGTTCAGCACCGTGCCCGCGTCGTCGACGGTCACGTGCCTGATCAGCCTGGCCTTGCCGGTCTCGGTGTCGACCTCGGTGACCGCGAGGTGGGTGCCGAACGGGAACGTCGGCGCGCCCTCTGTGTAGTTTACGTCGGCGGTCAGGCCTGCCTCCCCAGCGTGGCTGGCCACCTGTGCCCAGGTACGGCTGGATGCCGGGTCGCCGCGTACCTGCCAGACGCCCCGGTCGATGTCCAGCTCCAGGTCCGCCTCGCTGGCCTCCAGCATCTCGGCCGCGTGCCTGCGTGCCAGCTCCTTGACCTCGACGGCGGCCTTCTGCACCGCCACGCCGCCGAGCTGCAGCGAGCGGGACGCATATGTGCCGACGCCCGCCGGGATCAGGTCCGTGTCCCCGTGCAC
>DASUHI010000152.1:0-4611 GCA_036273575.1 Streptosporangiaceae bacterium
GTCTCCCGCCACGCGGTTCACGGCGGGGTTGAGCGGGGGTGCGGGCGGCGCGGCCGGTGTCTCGGCGTAGCGGGTCGGCGTCGCGCGTCCGGCCTGCGCAGCCTCGGCCGCCCTGGCCGGAGCGGAGACAGAGCATGACATTGCCGGGCCGTCGTCGGGGTGGCCGAGCCGCACCGCGCACGAGCCGGAGATCGCGACGCGCTGAACGCGATCCCTGCCCTGGAACGTTCCGTTGGTCGAGCCGACGTCCTCGAGCAGCCAGTCGCTCCCGTCCTGCCGCAGGACAGCGTGCCGCCACGACACGCGGGAGTCGTTGACGACGATGTCGGACTGCGGATCCCGGCCGATGTAGTAGCTGCGGCCGGCAGCTAGCGAGCGCTCCGCGTCCGGCGTGCGCACGAGCAGCACGGAACCAGCGGGCGAGTGAGCGGACTCTGGCGTCATGCAGTAACTGTAGAGCCTATTTCGCGGGCCTGGATACCGCTATGGGCGCCCCATTTGGCCGTGTCGCCGCCGCCCGCATGACCGGTTTCCGGGCAGGTCAGACGGCATTTCCCGGCCCTGGAAGTATCTGGGAGGCGGGAATTTCCGAAACATCGTACGTGCCCCGCTGAGTGCATGCTGGCAGGTGCTGGTATAGCGGATTTAAGCCAATATCCCTCCGGCACCTCTATGGGCGTCCCGGGCTGTCCGCTGCCCGGACTGAAGGCGCGGCGCTTCGCGCGACTCGCCGGGCACGCTCGAACCACGGCGACGTCCCGGGCCGTACCACTGTATGGAAAGCTGAACGACTTGAGGTACCGATCAGGCGCGTAGGTTGCGGCGGACAAGGTCAAACCGGATACTTAGAACGCCCATCTTGACTGCCGTGCCGGCTGCGCCGGCGTCCGGGGACATTGGCCATTTAAGGGACAAGTAGGACGCTTCGCTTCCGGGAATTTCGTGGTACAACCCCGAACATCCCGAACACCGGCACAGATCGTATGGGTGGGGAGGCAGGGTGAGGTGAGCGAGGGGAATACCGTCGTGCCGAGCGGCTTCGCGCCCGGCGCACGGATAGCCGGTTACCTGCTCGAAGAGCAGATCGGCCAGGGCGGCATGGCGGTGGTGTTCCGCGCGCACGACGAGCGCCTCGACCGCACTGTGGCGCTGAAGATCCTTGCTCCCGCGCTGGCCGCCGACGAGGCGTTCAGGCAGCGCTTCATCAGGGAGTCGCGGGCCGCCGCGGCCGTCGACGACCCGCACATCATCCCGGTCTTCGAGGCTGGCGAGGCGAGCGGCGTCCTCTTCATCGCCATGCGGTTCGTCAGGGGCGGCGACGTGCGCTCGCTGGTCGGACAGTTCGGCCCGATGCCTCCCGGCCGCGTCGCCGAGATCGTCTCCCAGGTGGCCTCAGCCCTCGACGCGGCGCACGGGCGCGGCCTCGTGCACCGCGACGTCAAGCCCGCGAACATGCTCCTCGACGCCAGTTCAGGGGCTGGCCGACCCGACCACATCTATCTCTCTGACTTCGGGCTGAGCAAGGGCTCGCTGCAGACCAGCGGGCTGACCGGGACGGGAACGTTCCTGGGGACGCTCGACTACATATCGCCGGAACAGATCGAGGGCAAGCCCGTCGACGGCCGGGCCGACGAGTACGCGCTCGCCTGCGCCGCGTTCGAGCTGCTGACGGGCGCGCCGCCGTTCCAGCGCGAAGAGGCCATGGCCGTCATGTACGCGCAGCTGTCCGAGCAGCCGCCCGCCCTGTCGAGCAAGCGCCGTGATCTCGGCTACGCGGCCGACGCCGTCTTCGCGAGGGCACTCGCCAAGGCCCCGGCCGACCGGTACGGCAGCTGCCGGGAGTTCTCCGATGCGCTGCGTGAGGCGTTCGGCATCAGGCCGTATGACTCGGGCCCGACCCACACGCCTAGCGGCGAGCACCCGGCCACCCAGGTCGTCAGGCCGTCTGGCCCAGGCGAGGCTGCTGCCACGGCCGCCGCAGCCGGGGCCTTTGCAGGCCAGGGTCCGGCGTCCGGCCATGCTCCGGGTGCTGGTCAGCCGGGCGGCTACCCGGGGCAGGGCGGCCAGAGTGCCTACCCCGGCCGGCCGTCACAGCCCAGTCAGCCGACCCAGCAGGGTCAGCGCGCCTATCAAGGCCAGGGCGGGTACCAAGGGCAGCAGCAGTCCTACCCCGGCCAGGGCGGTTACCAGGGCCAGGGCGGCGACCAGGGTCAGGGCGGGTACGGCGCTGCCGAGACCCAGCTAGCCGGCGGCGGCACGCGCACCGAGCCCGACCTCGCGGCGCAACAAGGCGGCGGGTACGGCCAGTACGGCGCCGGCCAGTACGGGGCCGGTCAGTACGGCGGCCAGCCGGTCCCGCAGGCGAGCCTCGCCCGCCCGTGGTGGAAGTCGCCGCTCGCGTTGCTCGCCGCGATCGCGGTGCTGATCGGCGGCGGCGCCGCCGCGTACGCGCTGACGGCCGGCGGTGGCGGCGGCAACGGAGGAACCGGCGGCAACAATGGCGGCGGGCATCATGCCGTCACCCTGCAGCCGCCTGGTTGCAGCACGGCAACGGCATCCGGCAAGCAGCTGCCGGCCCAGCCGCTCGTCTCGGTGCCCAATGGAGGGGGCAACCCGTTCGGCATAGCGGCCAGCGCCGACGGCAAGGCCGTGTTCGTCGTCACCGACACCTCTGTGGAAGTGCTCAAGGTGGCCTCGGACGGTTCGCTGACCCACGGCTGGGATTACCAGATCGCCGGTGCCACCACCCAGCGCGCGGCGACGACCGCGCTTGTGACGCCCAACGGAAAGTACTTGCTCGTCGCGGTCGACAACGGCATCGCCGTCCTGAACGCGCAGGCCGCCGCGATGGGCGCACCCAGCGCCAATCTCGGCTTCATGGCAGTCCCCGGGCTCACCAAATACGGCCGGGCCGTCGGACTCGCCGTCACGCCGGACAACAAGTTCGCGTTCGTCGCGCTGCAGTTCGCCGACCAGGTCGGCGTGTTCGATCTGGCCAGCGCGGTCAAGACCGGGGCGTACAGCTCGGCGTATGTCGGCTCGCTGAACGCCGGCACGCAGCCGGTCGGCCTCGCCGTGTCCCCGGACGGCACGACCCTCTACGCGACCAACTTCGTGCAGGACAGCCCCGTCGTCCCGGGCCAGCTGACCCTGTTCGACGTCAGCAAGGCGGCGACGAAGGGTCAGCAGAAGACGGCTCAGATCAGCCACGTCAAGGCGGGCTGCAACCCTGCGCGCATCGTGGTGAGCACGGACGGCAAGACGGTCTGGGTCACGACCAGGCAGAGCAACGAGGTGCTCGGCTACTCCGCTAGCCAGCTCCGCACGGACCCGGCTAAGGCCTTGCACGCCAGGGTGAGGGTCGGTCAGACGCCGATCGGCATCGCGTCCGTCAAGGATGGCTCGCGGCTGGTCATCAGCGACAACGACGGAAGTCACACGGGATCGCCGAGCCTGGCCGTGCTCGATCCGAACGCCGCGCTCAACGGCAAGCCGGCCTTGGTTGGTTACATCAAGAGCGGCGTCTCGCCGCATGAGGTGACTCTGTCCGCGGACGGTCAGTTCCTCTATGTCGCGTGCCGCGAGTCAGCGCAGGTGCAGGTCGTCAACCTCAGCAAAGTTCCCTGACCCCCTAGCTAGCCGGACGGACCGCATCCGCGCAGCGAATCGAGAGCAAACCAGGAGGCGGTTCGCTTGTACCAGTATCAGCCACCGAAGCGCTCGGCTGGCCGTAAGGCGCTGATCTGGGTCCTCGCCGTCGTCGTGGTCCTCGTCGCCCTCGACTTCGGCGCCAAGGCGTTCGCCGAGAGTGAGGCCGCGAGCCAGATTCAGAAGCAGGGCTTCCCGAAGAAGCCCGACGTGTCGATCGCGGGCTTCCCGTTCCTGCTGCAGGTCATCACCCGCGACTTCCATCAGGTCACGATCAGCTCGTCGGATATTCCCGAGGGGCCGATCAAGATCACGAGCCTGAACGTCGTCGCGCAGAACGTGAAGCTGAAGTCGAACTTCCAGTCGGGGACTGCTGGCCCGCTGAATGGGACGCTCCGCATCAGCCTGGGCGCGATCGGCGGCTTCCTGTCCGACGCCGGCCCGCTGGCCGGCATTCTCGGCGGGGGTTCGAACGGCGGCCTGAAGATCGTCGCGGTCGGCAGCAACGAGCTGAAGGCCCATCTCAACCTGGTCGGCGGCATCGTGAACGCGGGCGCGACCTGGCGCGTGACCTCAGCGGGTCCGCACGCGATCGAGCTGCACCTGGTCAGCAGCAACGGCCTGCCGGGCTCGCTGCTCGACTCCGCCAGGAACGTGAAGATCCCGCTGAACTCCCTGCCGGCCGGGCTCGAGCTGACCGGAAAGCTGAGCTCATCCTCTGGCGGCATCGTCGCGCACGTGTTCGCCAGAAACCTGGCCTTCGGCTAGCCGCCGCGGTGCGTGCACTGATCTACGCCGAACCAGGCATGGTCCGGTGGGATGACGTCCCGGCGCCGGAGATCACCGACCCTGGCGCTGCGCTGGTCAGGCCGCTCGCGGTGGCGAGGTGTGACCTCGACCTGGCGATGGCGGCGTTCGGGCTGTTCCCTGGCCCCTATCCGGTCGGCCATGAGGCCGTGGCCG
>DASUHI010000153.1:0-11872 GCA_036273575.1 Streptosporangiaceae bacterium
GGGCTGACGCCCGATCAGGCAAGGCCAGCCCTCGCCGCCGCGCTCGGTAGCGTCAGGGTCGCGCTCGCGGCGATCGGCTCCGACTCACGGCCCCACCCCCGCGCCGGCGAGCAGGGCGCCGGACCCGGTGGGGTATGAGCAGCCAGGGCCTGGCCCGGGCGCCGTGATCGAGCGCGAGACCCCACCGCCTTCCCTGGTCGCCACCTATCACGGCCAGCCTGAGCCCCTGCCCGGCGCATTCACCAGGGTGTCGCGGGTCGTGCTGCGAGGGCTGGACGCCGCCATGCCGCCGGCCGGTCGCGTTTCTCCTTCTCATCTCCGCGTTACCTGGTCGCCGTGCACACGGCAGCCCGTGACAATGCCGGGAGTGCGCTCGGGACCTGCCGAGGGGCTGCTGAGCACCCAGGTCCCGTTCTGAACAGTTCAGGCCGATCCCGACCGGGATCTGGTCATCACCGGGGGAGTACCAATGCACACCTATCGCGCCAGCCGGGACGTCAGCGTCATCGGGGACTACATGGAGGTTCCCGTCCTGGGCATTCTGCCCGTCAACGCGTTCGTGCTGCACGCCGCCGAGCCGGTCGTCGTCGACACCGGCCTCGGGTTGCCAGACCGCGACTTCGTTGCGTCGCTGGCCGAGGTCATCGACCCCGCGAACGTCCGCTGGATCTGGCTCACCCATCCGGACCGCGATCACACCGGCGGGCTGTTCGCGCTGCTGGAGGCCGCGCCGAAGGCACGGATCGTCACGACATTCGCTGGCGTGGGGATCATGTCCACCGAGCACCCGCTGCCGATCGACCGCGTGTACCTGCTCAACCCCGGCCAGACGCTCGACGTCGGCGACCGCAAGCTGACCGGCTTCCGGCCGCCGCTATTCGACAACCCCGCGACGGTCGGCATTCTCGACGCAGGCAACGGGGCGTGCCTCAGCTCGGACTGCTTCGGCGCGCCGCTGCCGTCCGCCGAGCTCGCGACCGCCTGGGACGCCGCGGCGGCCGACCCTGGCGACCTCCGGGCCGCGCAGCTGCTGTGGGCCACGGTCGACAGCCCGTGGGTGCACACCGTGGACGCCGCGAGGTACGCGGCTTCCTTCCAGCCGCTGCGAGACTTCGGGCCGTCGGCGATCTACAGCGCTCACCTGCCCCCGTCGGCCGGAGACTGCGCCGCGATGTTCGCCACCTTGCTCGACGCACCCCAGGCGCCCGCCTTCATCGGGCCCGATCAGGCCGCGCTCGAGGAGCTCCTGCGGACCTTCGAGCCTGCTTAAGGGACCTGGATGTCCCGGCGCCTCGAAGCGCACTGGCCCATCGCCCTGGCCCATCGCCCTGGCTAGAGTGGGCACTTTGCCGCGCTGACGGGGTGCCGCCGATGCCTGATAGTCCAGTCTTGCTGGTCGTCGACAGTGAGCCGCGCGCGCTGGGCGCCGTCGAGGGCGAGCTCCGCAAGCGGTACGGCTCGGACTACCAGGTGATCTGCGCCGGATCAGGCGGCGACGCGCTCAGCCTGCTCGCGAAGCTGCGCGATAACCAGCGCCCGGTGGCCGTCGTACTGGCAGGCCAGTGGCTAGCCGGAACGACCGGGACCGAGGTGCTCGCCCGCGTCCGCGAGTTCGACCGCACCACTAAACGCGTTCTGCTCGTTGACTGGGGTGACCGCGAGACGTCAGAGCCGATCCAGGAGGCCCTGGCCCTCGGCAAGATCGACGCTTACGTCGCCAAGCCCGCTGCGGTCCCTGACGAGGCGTTCCACCGGGCCATTACCGAGCTCCTCGAGGAGTGGGCCAGGTCGCACGTTCCGGGCTTCGAGGCCGTGCGCGTCGTGGGCGAGGAGTGGTCGGCGCGCTCCCATGAGATCCGCGACCTGCTCGGCCGCAACGGGCTGCCGTTCGGCTTCTACCCGGCGCGCTCCGAGCGAGGTGCGGCGCTGCTGCGCGAGGCCGGCGCGCAGGGCGCAGCGCTGCCGGTGATCATCCTGTTCGACGGCCGGGTCCTGGAGAATCCGCCGAACACGGCGATCGCCGAGGCTCTTGGCCTGCGGACTGCGCCCGGCGCGGGCGTGTACGACGTGGCCGTCATCGGGGCCGGCCCGGCCGGGCTCGCGGCGGCCGTCTACGCGGCGTCCGAGGGGCTGGCGACGGTGGTGCTGGAGCCAGAGGCCGTCGGCGGTCAGGCGGGTACCAGCTCGCTCATCCGCAACTACCTGGGCTTCCCGCGCGGGGTGACGGGCGAGGATCTGGCAGTGCGGGCGTTCACGCAGGCATGGAACTTCGGGGCCGAGTACGTCTACGGCAACCACGTGACCGGGCTCATGCCGGCTGGTGAGGAGCGGGTGCTGACGCTCAGCGGCGGCAGCCAGGTCAGGAGCCGGGCCGTGGTCATCGCCACCGGCGTGTCCTACCGCAGGCTCGGGATTCCGTCGCTCGAGGAACTGACCGGCGCGGGCGTCTTCTACGGCGCCGCGACGTCGGAGGCGCCGGCGATGAAGGGCCGGGACGTCTTCGTGGTCGGCGGCGCTAACTCGGCCGGACAGGCCGCCGTGCATCTCGCGAAGTACGCGGCGAGCGTGACGATGCTGGTCCGCGGCCAGTCGCTGGCCGCGGGCATGTCCGACTACCTGGTCCAGGAGATCGCCAGCACGCCCGCTATCTCGGTCCGGCATAACGTGGTCGTGGCCGGCGGCGCGGGGTCCGCTCACCTGGAGAGCCTCACGCTGCGCGACGAGCGAAAGGGCGTGACCGAGACCGTCCCCGCCGACGCCGTGTTCGTGCTGATCGGCGCCGCGCCCAGGACCCAGTGGCTGCCGGCGGCGATCCAGCGCGACCGCTGGGGATTCGTGCTCACCGGTACCGACCTCCTCGCCGGCGGGAGTCCGCCGGAAGGCTGGCCGCTGCGCAGGCTGCCCATGTTCGGTGAGTCGACCGTGCCGGGGGTCTTCGCCGTCGGCGACGTCCGGCACGGGTCGGTGAAGCGCGTTGCGTCAGCGGTCGGCGAGGGCTCGATCGCGATCCGGATGATCCATGACTACCTGCGCGGCGATCAGGCCTGAGTGGCCGCACGGTAGGAGGCGCGCTCAGTCCAGGACCACGAAGTGGGCGTCCTTGGGCGTCGCGTCCGCGCCGTTCGTGGGCGTCATGTCCTGCGGGCACGCGGAGAACACGACGGTCACGTCCAGTTCGGCGCGGAACACGACGTAGTCGCCTGGCGCAGACACCGGAGGGGCGATGACCTGGCTGCCGTCCTGCTGCACCGCGGCGTTCTCCCACAGGTTCAGCGGGCACGGCGTGCCTGCGACAGACGAACCCGCCGCCCGCATGGCCTGCGCGAGGTTGTCCGTGCAGTTCCTGTGGTACCCGCGCGCTCCCAGGCGCTCGTACCTATAGACGTCGCACGCGGCCAGCGTGGTGTCATGCACCCCGGGAGAGGTGTCCTCGACCAGCGTGAGCATCGGGCGGCGGCGGTTCGTGAACAGCTGGTCGCCAGCCCGCGGCGCGACCCGCTGGATCTCCACCCTGGTGTGCTCCATGGACATGAACTCACGCGGGTCATCAGCGGAGAAGGCCCAGCAGTCCACGACCTGGGTGCCCGCCGTGTTGATCACCTTGACGCGCTGCCCTGCCCGCAGCCGCAGCGCAGCACCCTCCCCGGCGGGGATCACGCGGGATTCGAAGCTACAACCGGTCACGTCCACCTTTGAATGATCGCGCAGTTGCCGGGCCACGGCGGTCCGCTCACAATGAGGAGCATGCGCGGGCCGGATCAGCGTTCCTACTGGCCGAGCGTCACGAACCAGCCCACAATGGGGCCGTGAACGGTTACCAGCAGACGGCCGCATGCCCCCGCTGCGGGAGCACGGCCGAGGTCCACGCGATACAGGAACTAGCCGCGCTGGCGAGGATGCAGCTCGGCGAGGCGCCGCAGACTTATCCAGGGGCTCAGCCGGGCGGGCTGCCCGGCTATATGCAAGAGCCAACGACCGGGCCCATCCCTGACCCATACGGGTATCCAAGCCGGAGCGGGTACCGTCCCAATCTCAGCTCGGGCGCCGACTACCTTTCGCCCGGTGATCAGCTGGCTGGGCTCGCGATGTCCGAGGCCGCCAAGTTCATCGGCCGCAGAATTGGCCGGCGCATGCAGCGGGCGGCCGATCGCGTGCAGCCGGCCTCGGCAGCGAAGAACACCGACGTGCTCAGGGCGCAGATCGCGATCGCCGACAAGTACCCCGACCTGCGCGCCTGCTTCACCGACTCGGTGATCTTCCTGGCGGGCGGATATCGCGTGCTGCCGATGCCTGACCTGTCGGCGCTGACGATGCAGCAAGCCGACGACCTCGTGGCGACGCTACGAGCGGGCTAGACGCGACCTCGATCCCTAGCCGGCCTGGCTGGCTCGCGCCTTCCTGGTCGGCTGGCGGCGGCGCTTGTCGCGTGTGTAGATGCCACCTGGCCTGCCGTCGCCCACGCTGCGGCGCTCAAGCTCGAACAGTGTGGTGGCGGCCATCAGGTCGCTCAGCTTCGCGTAGCCGTAGCTGCGCGAGTCGAAGTCTGGCCGCTGCTTGGTGATGAGCTGGCCCACGTGGCCGAGCGGCGCCCAGCCGTCGTCGTCGGAAGCCGCCTCCACGGCGTGCCGCAGCTGGCCCACGAGCGCCGCGTCGCCCTTGAGCTGGGCGGACGACGATCTCGGGACGGCGGCCGGCGCCGCGCCGGCGTCGGCCGCCGCACTGGCCTGGTTCGCCAGGTTCTCGATGTAGATGAACTTGTCGCAGGCCGCGACGAACGCCTTGGGTGTCTTTCGCTCGCCGAAGCCGTAGACCGTCAGCCCTGATTCCCGCAGCCTGGCCGCCAGCCTGGTGAAGTCACTGTCGCTGGAGACCAGGCAGAAGCCATCAAACCGGCCCGAGTACAACAGATCCATCGCGTCGATCACCATCGCCGAGTCGGTCGCGTTCTTACCGCTGGTGTACGCGAACTGCTGGATCGGCTGGATCGACTGCGCGAGCAGCTGGTCCTTCCAGCCCTTCAGGCTCGTCCCCGTCCAGTCGCCGTAGGCGCGCTTGACGTGGGCAGTGCCGTACTTGGCGACCTCGGCGAGCAGCTCGTCGATGATCCCGGGCTGGGCGTTGTCGGAGTCGATCAGCACCGCGAGCCTGGCCGCGTTCTCGCCGACCATCGGGTCTCCTTCCGCAGGCTGACAAACCCGGCGGAACAAGTTAAGCAGGCCCGAGTGCGAGGATGATGCTGGCCCGGCCTCGACACAGGCACGGCGCGGGCCGGGCGGAGGCGGCGCGTGGTCTACGGCTTGGTCGCGGCCCTGGGGTGGGGAGTGTCGGCGGTGGCCGCCACCAACGCGGCCAGGAGGGCGGGAACGTACCTCGCGGTGCTCTGCGGGCAAGGGGTCGGCGTCGTCCTGCTCATCATGCTGGCGCTGCTGCTCCAGCCTTCGTTCGCGGCGGCCGGCGGCGCGGTGGCGCTGAGCCTGGCAGGTGCCGGGTTGCTCGGCCTGCTCGGCTACCTGGCGTTCTACCGTGCGCTTGAGTACGGCGGCGCGGTCGGCCTGGTGAGCGCCATCAGCGCGACGTACGGCGGCGTGACGACCGTGCTCGCGGTGACCGTGCTCGGAGAGCATCTGGGCGCGACCGGCGCCGCCGGCGTCGTTCTGGCCATCGCGGGTATCGCGTTGGCTGCCGCGCGCCCGGCGGCTGCCATGGCGGACGGCGCTGGTTCAGACGGTGCGGGGGCGCACGGCGCCCCGGCCACCGTCGCGGTCGGCGAGCCGATCGTCGGCGTGGCGCCCGCTCCGTCACGGATCCGCAGTCTCTCCCGGGCGGGCGTTCCACTGGCGATCGTCTGCGCGCTCGCGTACGGGGTCGGAGGTTTCGTGCTCGGCAAGTACTCCGCCAGGGCCGGCTGGCTGACCGCGGCCCTCGTCGCGCACGGCGCCTCGGTCACCGTGATGCTGATGGCCCTCCCGTTGCTCAGGCGCAAGATGGCGTGGCGGGGAACGGCGTCCGGCGTGGTCTGGGCGGCTGCGGCCGGACTCACCGACGCGGTCGGCCTGCTGGCGTTCTCCCAGGGCGGGCACGCCGGCGAGGTGGCCGTGACCGCGGCCGTGTCGAGCGTCTATCCCGTGATCCCGCTGGTGGGCGGCGTCCTGCTGTTCGGGGAGCACCTCACGCGCAGGCAGCTCGTCGGCGTCGTCGGCATCATCGCGGGCCTGGTGCTGATCGGGCTCGGCTGACGCGCGCTGACGCGGCGCTCTCGGCGCAGTACTGTGGCCCTGTAATGATGTAAGCATCGAACCTTGGGCGGCTCTATGGATCGTGTCGAGTTCGAGGCCGACGGCCTCACGCTGGTGGGCGACCTGCGCCTGCCGCCGTCGGGCGGACCCGCGCCGGGCCTGGTATTCACCGGGCCGTTCACGGGAGTGCGGGATCAGGTGACCGGCTTGTACGCCGATCGCCTGGCCGCCGCCGGATACGTCACGCTGGCCATCGACCACCGCAACTTCGGCGAGTCAGGCGGCGAGCCGCGGCGGCACGAGAGCCCGCAGGGCAAGCTCGCCGACCTGCGGGCGGCGGTCTCCTACCTGAGAGCCCGCCCCGACGTCGACGCCGACCGGATCGGCGCGGTGGGAATCTGCCTGGGCGGCGGCTACGCGCTGCGGTTCGCCGCCTTCGATCCACGCGTGAAGGCGTTCGCCGGTATCGCCGGTGCGTACAACACGCCGTACGCGATGCGCTCGGGAATGGGGCAGGAGTCCTACCGGCAGACCCTCGGCTACTTCGCCTCGGTGGCTGAGGAGCAGGACCGGGGCGGCGCGGTGGCGTACGTGCCAGCGGTCGCGCCAGAAGGGGAGGCGGCGATGCCCGGTGCCGAGCCGTTCGCCTACTACGGCACGGACCGCGGCGCGTCGCCGCACTGGGAGAACTCAGTCACGCGCACGTCGGTCCGCGAGCTGCTCACGGTCGACAACATGATCGGCGCAGACTTCCTGTCGCCAACACCTGGCCTGATCGTGCACGGCGTCGAGGACGCGTACTGCTCTCCCGACGGCGCCCGCGAGGCCTACGAGCGCATGGGCGAACCCAAGCGGATCGTCTGGCTGGACGCCAGCCTGCACATCGATCTCTACGACGGCGAGCCACACGTCACCCAGGCCGTCGAGGCAACCGGGGCGTTCTTCGCCGAGCACTTGTGAGCCAGAGGAGGAGTACCAGGACTGCCGGGCGGCCGACTCCTGATGTGGGCTAGTTTGTCAGCTATGAATGGGCCCCCTGCCTCGTACTTTGACACCTCCACCTGGGACCGCCGCGACGTGCTCTCCGGCGGGTCGCGGATGATCCCGGTCAGCACGCCGAGCGGAGACTTCCGGGTCTGGACCAAGCGCGTCGGCAATAACCCCGACCTCAAGGTGCTCCTGCTGCACGGCGGGCCCGGGTCCAGCGACGAGGCGTACGAGTGCTTCGACACGTGGTTCCCGCGCGAGGGTATCGAGTACTACTACTACGACCAGCTCGGGTCGTTCCGCAGTGACCAGCCGGACGACGCTTCGCTGTGGGACCTGGAAAGGTTCGTCGACGAGGTGGAGCAGGTCCGCCGAGCGCTCGGGCTCGACAGCAGCAACTTCGTTCTGCTCGGGCAGTCCTGGGGCGGTCTGCTGGCGATGGAGTACGCGCTCCACCATCAGCAGCACCTCAAGGGCCTGGTTATCTCCAACATGATGTCCAGCGCGCCGGCCTATAACGCCTACGCCAACGACGTCCTCATGCCGGCCATGGACCAGGACGTGCTCGCGGAGATCAAGCGGCTCGAGGCCGAGGGTCAGACCGATGACCCCAGGTACGAGAAGCTGCTCATGGAGCACCACTACGTTCTGCACGTTTGCCGGATGCCGTTCGTAGCCTGGCCCGACCCCGTCCAGCGGGCGATCGCCCACATCAATCCGGCGATCTACGTGCCGATGCAGGGACCGAGCGAGCTAGGGCTGAGCGGCTCGCTTGAAGACTGGGATCGCTCGGGCGACCTGCCCGATATCGACGTTCCGACGCTCGTTATCGGCGCCGCGCACGACACCATGGACCCCGCCCACATGCGCTGGATGTCCGAGCAGCTGCCACGGGGCCGGTACCTGCACTGCCCAGACGGCAGCCACCTCGCGCAGTTCGACGACCCTGAGCACTACTTCCCCGGGCTGCTCGACTTCCTGAAGTCGCTCTGATGCCGCGCCTTGACGTCGAGATCCCCGCCGCCGACGGCAGCGCCGCGGGGACGCTGCACGTCCCCGATGGCACGGGTCCTTGGCCGGGAGTGCTGGTCTTCCCTGACGCGGGCGGCGCGCGGGAGACGATGCGGGTGATGGCCGACCGGCTGGCCGGCATGGGCTACGTCGCGCTGGTGCCCGACATCTACTACCGGGCCGGCGGGTGGGAGCCCTTCGACGTGGCGACCTTGTTCACCGACTCGCAAGAGCGGGCGCGCATGTCAACGCTCGCGGGTCCGCTGACCAACGACAGGATCATCGCCGACGCCGGATATGATCCTGCCGCCGAAGCCAGGCACTGGGATGCGCTCCGTGACCTGTACCAGGCGCACCTGTCGTCAAGAGAGAGCGTTTGCGGCACATAGCGCAGCAAGCGCTCCCTGTAGCAGTAAGCGCTACGCCTTGTTGAATGGCTGGATGGCGGTCGCGGACCTGCTGGCTTGCACGGCGCGGTTGACAAGGCGCGCGTAGACCGTGGTCCCTGGCATCTGCGGGTGCACGTGATCGGGCCACAGCAGGTACATCCGGTTCTTGATGGTGTCGTACCAGTCAGCGAGCACGACCTCGGGATGGCTGTGCACGAAGCTGGCGTCGGTGGCGTTGACTTCCTTGCTCCACTCGTCCGGTACATAGGTGTTGACGAGCACCAGCTGCCGGTGTGGCCCGATGATCCGCAGCAGGCTGGCGAGCTGCCTGTTCGTCACGATGTAGTTGGTGCCGAGGCCCATGACGACGACCTGGCGCAGCCGCCCAGTGACGGCGAGGTGGCGCACGACGGCGAGGCCCGCGGGCATCTCGCGGCTCGGCACGGCGTCGATGTAGATGCCGGGGAGCACCTTCGCGAGCGCCATCGCGCTCGCCGCCATGACCGAGTCGCCGATGGCAGTGACCTGCGCGCCGGCGATCTTGCGTGGCACGTCTGCGGGAGCGGGCGTGGCCGCTGCGCCCGCGCCCTGCCGCGCCGCCTGGGGGTGCGACGCGGCGGGCTGCCGCGCCGTGTGAGCGCGGGTAGCGGCGCTGATCCGCTCTCCGTTGCTAACCTGCCGCGCCAGGCCGGACGACGCGTAACTAGGGCTGACGGCACTGCATCCTGCGGTAAGAACGATCGTCAGCGCGCTCGTCGCACAGAGCGAGGCCGTCACGCTGAGCGAGGCCGTTGCGCGCAGGCCGGGACCGCCGTGCCTGATTCGGCTGGGCAATTCCGTTCCCTTTCTGATTGGGTGCCGTGTTCTTCGCCCAATGCCGATAAACGCAAACGCCAGCTGGGTCAAATCGCGGGAATGACAAAGGCGCCGCATGCGCCGCATGCGGCACAGCCAGCACAGCCGGCCCTCGGGCCCGCCCGTTGTAAGGCAGGCATCAAGGCGAGTGCAAGCCAGGCATCAAGGTCCCCGCCGCACGCTGAACTTGCGGTCAAGGACGGCGAGCCATGACCGGCACACGCGGCAGGCCGGCCGGCCTGCCGGCCAGCACGTGGAGGGCGTCATGCAGATAACGTTAGGACGAGCGGCCCGGGCACTTGCGCCTGCACGGAAGCGCCGCGATCATTGCCGGCAGCCAGGTTCGCTCGGCGAGTGGATTCTGCAGGAGCGACTCGGAACGGCACGGCGAGCCAGGCAGTTCTACCAGAACCAGGTCAGCGATCAGCTCACACCGGTCATGACTGAATTCATCGGGCGAATGGAAATGGCGTTCGTCGCGACGAGCGACGAATCGGGGGAGTGCGACTGCACCTTCCGGGCCGGGCCGCCCGGGTTCATCAGGGTCCTGGACGACCGCACGATCGCCTACCCCGAGTACCGCGGCAACGGCGTGATGGCCAGCCTCGGCAACATGCTGCAGAATCCGCACATCGCCATTTTGCTCGTCGACTTCACCCGCGACCTTATCGGCCTGCACGTCAACGGCGACGCCAGCATCGTCACGCACGCCCGCATGCAGGAGCTCGACCGTGACATTCCAGCGGCCGAACTCTCGAACCCCGGACGCCGCCCCGTGCAGTGGGTGCTCGTGAACGTCACCGAGGCCTACATCCACTGCTCCAAGCACATCCCCAAGCTGGTCCCGCAGTCCCGGGTACGGCACTGGGGCACGGACAGCCCACGGCACAAGGGCGGCGACTACTTCGGGGTCACGGCCGCCAGGACCGCGGCCGCGCATCAAGGGGAGCTGTGCACAGAGATACACATATGCGCACATCATTGAAGTACTAGTCCGCCGCTGCTGCGTGACATCCTGGTTGGATCATGTTGGAGGTTGTTGGGTTGATGGTGATCGGCAGGTCCTCGGCCGTGGATCGCCATGCCGGCGGCCCGCGGTGACCGAGCTCGCGCGACGACGGATGACCGGGGCCGGCGCGTGAAGAAGACCGAGGCCAGGCTCGCCGACGGCCGCGAGATCATCTATTTCGACGAGTCGGACGACGCGGTGCGCTCGACTCGCGACGCGCGTGACCTGCCCGCGTTCCTGCCGCGCCCCTCGGTCCGCTACGACGCCGCGCTTGACGAGTGGGTCGGCCTGGCCGATCACCGGCAGGACCGTACCCATCTTCCGCCAGATGACCAGTGCCCGCTCTGCCCGTCAGCGCCAGGCCGTGCGACGGAGATCCCGTCCGACGGCTACGACGCGGTCGTGTTCGAGAACCGGTTCCCCGCTTTCGCGGCACTGCCCGGCGCGGAGCTGCCGTCCGGGGGCCTTGGCACGGAGGCCGGGCTCTGGCAGCAGCGCAGCGGAGCGGGCCGCTGTGAGGTCGTATGCTTCACCGCGGACCACGACTCCTCGTTCTCCGCGCTGACGTCGGCGCGGGTCGGCACCGTCATCGACGCGTGGACGGACCGCACGCTGGCGCTGTCCTCGTTGCCGCACGTCGAGCAGGTCTTTTGCTTCGAGAACCGCGGCGCCGAGATCGGGGTGACCCTGTCGCATCCGCACGGCCAGATCTACGCGTACCCGTTCCTGACGCCGAGGATGAAGCAGATGCTGACCGCGGCCCGCGCGCACCGGGAGCGCACCTGGCGCAATCTCTTCGCCGACGTTCTCGCCGCCGAGCAGCGAAGCGGGGAAAGAGTCGTCCTGCGCGGCGAGCACTGGACCGCCTTCGTCCCCTACGCCGCCCGCTGGCCGCTCGAGGTGCACGTCTATCCACATCGGCAGCTTCCTGACCTGCCGTCCCTCAGCGGAGCCGAGCGGGAGGAGCTCGCCGCCGTCTACCTGGACGTGCTGCGAAGGATGGAGGCCGTCTTCGACGACACGCTGCCGTACATCGCCGCGTGGCACCAGGCGCCCGTGCGGATCGACCGGGATCTGGCCTACGTGCATCTTCAGCTGTTCTCGATCAGGCGGGCCGTTGGCAAGCTGAAGTACCTGGCAGGCTCGGAGTCAGCGATGGGCGCGTTCGTCAGCGACGTCAACCCCGAGGCGGCCGCGACGATGCTCCGCGAGGCTGGCTAGCGGATGATGGACACCAGGCTCATCGCCGCCGCGGCGAGCGCGTGATCGCCCGTGATGCCGGCGTCCGCCAGCGCCGTCTCGACGCCGATGCCCCGGGTGGCGACACGCCAGAGCTTGTCCGACGACAGCCGGATTCGCGCGGCGGCCGGCCCCGCCGCCGCGCC
>DASUHI010000154.1:0-4832 GCA_036273575.1 Streptosporangiaceae bacterium
GCCAACCCTGAAGTGTCAGGCAAGTGCCCGGCACTGACTGAACCGTAGATACCAGTACAGCTCATCGCGAGCTGTGCCCGCAGCCGGCCCGGAGAGCCATGGCCTATGGTTGGCGCCATGCATCTCGGATTCGGCTTGCCCGTGTCGGGTGCGTGGGCCACGCCGGACAACATCTCCCGCTTTGCCACAGCCGCGGAAGCGTCCGGTTATTCCTCGCTCTGGACCTTCCAGCGGTTGCTGGTGCCCGAGGGCTCTCTGATGGAGCCCGTCTACCACAGCGTGCTGGATCCGATGGCAGCGCTGGCCTACGCCGCGGCCGTCACCAGCAAGGTCAGGCTCGGCGTCGCCGTGATCAACGCGCCGTACGTCTCGCCCGGCTACCTCGCCAAACAGGCTGCCAGCCTTGACGTGCTGTCGGCGGGGCGGCTCGACCTCGGCCTCGGCCTCGGCTGGATGCCAGAAGAGTTCGCGATGACCGGCGCGTCGATGGAGCGTCGCGGAGCGCGGACCGCCGAGTACGTCAGCGCGCTGCGCGCGATCTGGGGCACGCAGCCCGCGGAGTTCAGCGGCGAGTTCTACACGGTGCCGCGCGGAACCGTGCTGCCGACGCCGGTCCAGCCTGGCGGCCCGCCGGTGCTGCTCGGTGGGACCGCGCCGGTGGCGCTGCGCCGGGCGGGCCGGATCGCCGACGGCTGGGTGACCTCCAGCCGGGCTGACCTGTCTAGGATCGCCGAGAGCATCCAGATCGTGCATGATGCGGCGGCCGCGGCTGGCCGCGACCCGTCCGCGCTGCGCGTCATCTGCCGCGGCGTGGTCCGCTGGGGCGAGCCGGTTACCGACGACGCGGGACGCCGCCGTCTGCTGTCCGGTGATCGCGAGCAGATCCGCGGCGACCTCGCGTGGCTGGCCGGCGAGGGAGTCACCGAGGTGTTCTGCGACCTGAACTGGGATCCGCTGGTCGGCGCGCCAGACGCCGGTCAGGCCACGGCCGTCGATCGCGCCGCGACCATTCTGGCCGCGCTCGCGCCTGCCTCCTAGGGCAGCGGCGTCACCGGGCTAAGGGCCGGCTCGATGCGATCAAGCTGATGAAGTGGTAGATGCGTCATGCTTTGAGGTGATCTTGTGATTCTGTCTCGCTATGATCCTTGGCGCAAGCCGTAACCACAGGTCGCGGGTTGGAGTGGCGATGCGCACGTACGTGACGGAGTTCATAGGGACGTTCGGATTGGTCTTCACCGTCGGATGCGCGGTGATGTCGGGCACGCCGGTTGCGCCGCTCGCCATCGGCGCGGCGCTGATGGTGCTGATCTACGCCGGCGGCCACATCTCTGGTGCGCACTACAACCCGGCGGTCACGCTCGGCGTCTTCCTGCGGGGCAAACTGCCGCGCGCCGATGTCGCGCCGTACTGGGTGGCCCAGCTCGCTGGCGCGTTCCTGGCCGCCTGGCTGGCCAAGTTCACGATGCATCCTGGCCTTCTGCACGCGCTGTCGACCAGCGGAGTGCACCAGGTCTTCTCCGCTATGTTCGCTGAGTTCTTCTTCACGTTCGCGCTGGTCTACGTCGTGCTGAACGTCGCGACCAGCAAAGACCAGCCGGGCAACCAGTTCTTCGGCCTGGCGATCGGGTTCACCGTCGCGGCCGGCGCGTTCGCGGTCGGCGTCGTCAGCGGCGCCGCGTTCAACCCCGCAGTGGCTTTCGGCGCCATGCTCATGGGCCTGCTGAACTGGGGCAACTTCTACATCTACCTGATCGCCAACCTGCTCGGCGGTGCGGTCGCGGCGATCGCGTTCAACTACCTGAACCCCGACGACGCCGGGGACAGCCCGCTCGCGCGCCGGATCGCGGCCAGGGGCACGCGACCCGCGACGGTGACCGCGCCCGCGACGGCTCCGGCCAGTCCGGCCGCCCCGAGCACCGGGAGCAGCGCGACGCAGCCAGCGGATCCGGCCGCGGGCGGCACGCCTGCGGTCTGATCCTGGCCGGTACGCTCGTCGTATGGGAAAAGCTCAGCTCTCAGAGGACGAATGGCGCGAGCGGCTGACTCCTGAGGAGTACCACGTTTTGCGCCAGGCCGGCACCGAGGCCCCGTTCACCGGCGAGTACACCGGGACCAAGACCCGCGGTGTCTACCGCTGCCGTGCCTGCGGCGCCGAGCTGTTCAGCTCAGACACGAAGTTCGAGTCCCACTGCGGCTGGCCGAGCTTCTACCAGCCGCGGGAAGGCGACGCCGTGGTCCTGCTCGAGGACCGCTCGTTCGGCCGGGTCAGGACCGAGGTCAGGTGCGCCAACTGCGACTCGCACCTCGGGCACGTGTTCGAGGGCGAAGGCTACGACGTGCCGACCGACCAGCGGTGGTGCATCAACTCGGTCTCGCTGAAGCTCGAGCCCGCCGAGAATGCCTGACCGCGACGGCAGCGCCGTCCTGCGGCTGATCCGCCCCGCCGACCTGTCAGGCGCGACCGCCCAGACCGCCGGCATGATGCGTTCCGCGGCGATCTCAGGCGACCTGGTCGGCGCCCAGTCGCTCTGGATGGGCCAGACGATCCTGCCGGCCGGCGTCACATCAGGCGACCACCATCACGGCGAGTCGGAGACCGGCATCTACGTGATCGCCGGTCATCCGGTGTTCGTCTGCCGCGACCCCGGAACAGGCGAGCTGATCCGCCTCGAGGCGGCGCCAGGCGACTACGTCTGGGTGCCGCCGCATGTGCACCACAGAGAAGAGAACCCGTCGCCCGACACCGAGGCGGTCGTGGTCATCGCGCGCTCGACCCAGGAAGCCATCGTCATCAACGTCGACGTACTCTGATCCGACCCTCAGGCCCCGCGCCGCCCCACCCCGCGCTTTCATCCACCGGGCGAGGTGCCTGGCGCGTCAGTGGATGCGAATGAGGGCCTCGGGGCTCAGGTCGGCCAGGCTGGCGTGCCCCGCGAGCCGCATCGTCAGCTCGAACTCCTGCCGGAGCGCGCGCAGCACGTGCGTGACGCCCTCCTCGCCCGCCAGCCCGAGCCCGTATACGTAGGGCCGCGCGATCAGCACGGCCTGCGCGCCGAGCGCGAGCGCCTTGACGACGTCGGCGCCGCCGCGGATGCCGCTGTCGAACAGCACGGTGAGGTGTGACCCGACGGCCGCGGCGACCGGCGGCAGCGCGTCGAGCGCCGCGATGCCGCCGTCTACCTGGCGGCCGCCGTGGTTGGAGACGACGACGCCGTCCATCCCGGCGTCGGCTGCACGCTTGGCGTCGTCCGCCGACTGGATGCCCTTCAGCACGACGGGCCCGTCCCAGTGCTCGCGCAGGAACGGCAGGTCGTCCCAGGTGAGTGACGGGTCGCCGAAGATCTGCGTCCAGCGGAGGATGGCCGTGTCGCGGTGTTCCTCGGCCGGGCCAGGCAATCCCGCGTTAAAGGCCGGGTCTGCGAAGTAGTTCTGGTTGCCGATCCCGCGCAGGAACGGCAGGAACGCCCTGTCCAGGTCGCGGGGCCGGTAGCCAAGCACCCTGGTGTCCAGGGTCAGCACCAGCACGGTGAACCCCGCGGCCCGCGCCCGGCCGAGGAAGCTCGCCGCGATGTCCTTGTCCTTGGGCCAGTAGAACTGGAACCAGCGCTGGCCGTCGCCATTAGCCTTGGCGACCTCCTCGATCGTGCACGACGCCGCCGTCGACATGATCATGGGCACGCCGACCGCGGACGCCGCGCGGGCGACCGCCACCTCGCCCTCGGGATGGGCAAGCTTGAGCACGCCGACCGGGCCGAGCATGATCGGCGCGGCGAGCGAGGCGCCGAGCACCGTGCTTGCGTAGGAAGGGGAACTGACGTCGGTGAGCATCCGCGGCACGATCCGCCACCGGCGGAACGCGGCCAGGTTCTCCCGCACCGAATCCTCTGACCCGGCGCCGCCGCAGACGTAGTCGAAGGCCTCGGGCGCCATCCGGTCCCTCGCGAGCTGTTCGAGCGCGTCCAGCCTGGCGGGCAGGACGGGCGTCGCGCCGCCCATCCCGTTGAGGTAGATCTCGTCTTGATAGGTCTCTAGCGGCTGGTTCAACCTGCGCCCAATCAGTCGAAGAGGTCAGGGTCGGTCGCGACGATATGATCCCACAGCGGCCGGAACTGGAATTGACCGGCGATCGGGATGCCGAGCTGGCCGCGCGTGATCAAGGCGGTCTCCCTGTCGATCAGCTTCGTCGTGCCGGCCGCCATCGCCAGCAGCTGCGCCTGGCAAGGCCGCTCCATCGTGACGAACCACCAGGCCGCCTCCGCGACCGACTCGCTCGCGCTCCTGCCTGTTGCGTCACCGTCACCCGCGTCTCCCCTGCCGTCGGCCGTCATTGTCCGCTGTTCACTACGGTGACACTCATTGTCCTGATTATCCAGCGCCCCTCTAGGCTTCGGGCATGACCGACGACCTCACGCCCGCTGGCTACGCCAAGGCCATTGACGAAGCACGCCAGCGGCTCCTGGACTTCGTCCGCCAGTGCCCTGACGACTTCTGGCGCTCGGCGCCCGTCTCCGGCGACCCACGGCCAGCCGGCGTGATCGCCGATCACGTGGCGCACTCCTACGAGTACCTGGCGGGCTGGATCGCCGATGTCGCCGCTGGCCAGCTTGTCGCCGTGAACGCCGAACTGGTCGACGACCTCAACGCCGGGCACGCGGCCAGCGCCCGCGACCTCACCCGCGAGCAGGTCGCCAGCCACCTGCGGTCGAGCGGTGACGCTCTGATCGCGCTGGTCACCGGGCTCGAGTCCGCGCAGCTTGACTTCGACGGCGGGCGCATCCGCAGGCTCGCGATGATAGCCGCCCGGCACGCCGACGGTCACCGGTCCGAGTTCG
>DASUHI010000155.1:0-6899 GCA_036273575.1 Streptosporangiaceae bacterium
GCCATCCGCAGTTCTTCCGCCAGGATGTCGATGACGTGCCGGACGCCTGCCTCGCCGGCGGCCGCGAGCCCGTAGAGGTGGGCGCGGCCAATCAGGACGGCGCGCGCGCCGAGCGCCAGCGCCGTGACGATGTCGGATCCGCGCCGGAACCCCGAGTCAACGAGCACCTCGACGCGATCGCCGACCGCGTCGACGATGCCGGGCAGCACGTCGAGCGTCGCCGGGAGGTGATCCATCTGCCTGCCGCCGTGGTTGGACACGATGACAGCGTCAGCCCCGTGGTCCGCTGCCCTGGCCGCCTCGTCGGCGCGCAGGACGCCCTTGACCGCGACGGGGCCGTTCCACACGTCGCGAATCCAGTCGAGGTCGGCCCAGCTCACCGTCCCGTCGAACATCTCCTTCATCTGGTTCCTGGACGTGGGGCCGTGGGTGGACAGGTTCGGGAAGCTGGGTGCAGGCGACGTGACGAACCGCCACGACCAGGCGGGATGCCGGGCGCCGTCGAGCACGGTGCGGAGGGTGAGTTCGGGAGTGGGTAGTTCAATACCCCTGTGCAATTCCCGGTCGCGCTCAGATCGCACCGTGGTATCCGCGCTCAGCAGCAAGGCCCGGTAGCCGCAGTCCTGCGCCTCGGCCAGCAGGTCCTTGGCGACCGATCGGTCACCCCACAGGTACAGCTGGAACCACAGCGGGCTGCCGGCCGCTGCGTCGGCGATCGCACGGAGCGGCTGGGTCGCCAGCGTGGATACGCCATAGGTCAGGCCGGCGGCCCTCGCTGCCCTGGCCACCGCCAGCTCGCCCTCGTGGTGGAACATCCGCGGCGCGCCCACCGGAGACAGGATGATCGGCAGCGGCATCGCGGTGCCCAGGGCCGTCGTGGCGGTTTGCACGTGGCTCACGTCGCGAAGGACGCGGGGGAGCAGCTGGACGTCGCCGAAAGCCTCGCGGTTGCGGCGCAGCGTCCACTCGTCCTCCCCGCCGCCGTCCAGGTAGGCGGCGGCGCCGGCCGGCAACCGGCGCCGCGCCAGGTCAGCTACGTCATCGACGTCGTAGCAGCGCGCCAGGGCGCGGACGCCATAGGGCGCGTCCGGCCGTCCGAGGCGGATGAGACCGGCGATGTCCGATAGCTTCATTTTCCGTCAGGCCTTCAGCTGCTCGATCTTGTCCTTGAACAAGGTGGTCGCGATCGTCGCCTTGCGCGGCTGGCCCCGCAGGAACGCCTGTGCGAACTTGACCGCCTGCTGGTACTCGACCTTGCCAGGCAGCGGCGGTTCGTCCGGGTTAACGTTCACGTCCACGAGGGCCGGGCCGTCGTGCGCGAGAGCCTGGCTGAGCGCACCCTGGACGTCGCCAGGCCGTTCCACCTTGATCCCGAGGCCGCCGTTGGCGCGGGCGAACGCGGAGAAGTCGGCGAACGGCGTCGGGTAGCGGACACCGTGCTCCGGGTAGCCGAGCACCATCTGCTCCCACAAGATCTGGCCGAGGGAGTTGTTGTTGTTGATCACGACCTTGACGGGCAGGTTGTGCTGGATCGCCGTCAGGAACTCGGCCATCAGCATGGCGAATCCGCCGTCGCCTACGTACGCGATGACCTGCCTGCCTGGATGGGCGTGCTGAATGCCGACCGCGTACGGCAGCCCGGGTGCCATGCTGGCCAGGTTCCCTGACAGGTAGAACTGCCTGTCGCCCCTGATCGTCCAGTGCCGTGCCGCCCAGGTGGCGATCGTCCCGCTGTCGCAGGTCATGACCGCGTCGTCGGCGGCCAGATCGTCGAGCGTCGCGACGACGAACTGCGGCGCGATCGGGTCCCTGCTGGCGTCGTGCTGCGCCTTCATCTGATCGCGCCACTTGCCCATGGCGTCGGCGTACTTGTCGAGGAACGACGTGTCGGTTCGGCGCTTGAGCATGGGGAGCAGGCCCTGGAGCGCCAGCTTCACGTCGCCGACGACCGGGACGTCGGTCGGGACCCTGGTGCCGGCCCGGGCCGGATCGGCCTCGATCTGCGCCACCTTGGCCTTCCCGGCCGCTGGCAAGTGCTTGGTGTAGGGGAAGTTCGTCCCGAGCATGAGGAGCGTGTCGATGTCGTCCATCAGCTCCTCGCTCGGCTTCGTGCCGAGCAGGCCGATGCCGCCTGTCGTGTACGGCGAGTCGTCAGGGACCACAGCCTTGCCTGACAGGGTCTTCACCACCGGCGCCGCGAGCACCTCGGCGAGTTCGAGTACCTCGTCGCGGGCGTGCAGCGCCCCGGCGCCCGCCAGGATCGCGATCTTGTTGCCGTCCTCGAGCAGGCTCGCGATCGCCCGCAGGTCCTCATCGTCGGGTCGGCCTGGAGCCGACCGCATCACCGGCGCCGTGTGCGGCGACCTGGCCGGCGCGACATGCGCCCACGGATCGGCGTCGGCGTCGGCGACCTGGAGGTCGTTGGGCACCGTGACGTGCGCCACGCCGCGGCGTGCGTACGCGGTGCGGATCGCGTTGTCCACCACCGTCGGCAGCTGCGCAGGGTTGTAGATCATCTGGTTGTACTCGGCTACGTCCGCGTACAGCTTGTCCAGGCTGACTTCCTGCTGGTAGCCGGTGCCCAGCACGGACGTCTCCTGCATCCCCGTGATCGCCAGGACGGGCTGATGGTCGAGCTTGGCGTCGTAGAGGCCGTTGAGCAGGTGGATGCCGCCAGGTCCTGAGGTGGCCAGACAGACCCCGATCTTGCCGGTGGCCTTCGCGTATCCCGTGGCCATGAAGGCGGCCGCTTCCTCGTGATGCACGAGCACGAACCTGATCCGGTCCTGGTGCCTGCGCAGGGCCTCCATGATGCCGTTGATGCCGTCGCCCGGTATCCCGAAGACGGTGTCCACGCCCCAGTCGGCGAGGCGCTCGACGATTGCCTCTGATGCGATCCGTGCCACCGTTGATCCTCCTCAGCTTCCGCTTGCAGTCGACTGTCCAGGAACGCCTGCAGCAAACATGCCGGGAATGTTTGACGCGCGCGTGGCGGGCAGTGCATAGCGGCGATGAGCCAGTTGCTGACGTCACAAGACCGCGAGAAGGCATCGGACCTCGAGCGCGCGCTCGCGCACCGGGTCGACGGAGAGGTCCGCTTCGACCCCGGAAGCCGCGCGACCTACTCCACCGACGGCTCCAACTTCCGCCAGGTCCCGATCGGCGTCGTGGTCCCGCGGACCGTGGACGCTGCCGTCGAGGCGGTCGCGGTCTGCCGGGAACACGGCGCGCCCGTGCTGTCCCGTGGCGGCGGCACGAGCCTCGCCGGTCAGTGCACCAACGAGGCGGTCGTGCTGGACTGGTCGAAGTACTGCAACCGTGTCGTGAGCGTCGCCGACGACGCGACGTCCTGCGTGGTCGAACCTGGCATCGTGCTCGACGTCCTGAACTCCGAGCTGGCCTCGCGCAACGTCAGGTTCGGTCCCGAGCCTGCCACGCACATGAACTGCACACTCGGCGGCATGATCGGGAACAACTCGTGCGGCGCGACCGCGCAGCGCACAGGAAAGGTCGTCGATAACGTCGCGGCACTGGAAGTACTGCTCTACGACGGCACGAGGTTCTGGTGCGGGCCGACGAGCGACGAGGAGTACCGCGAGATCGAGCGGCGCGGCGACCGCAGGGCCGAGGTCTACCGGCGTCTGCGCCGGCTGCTGGAGAACTACGCGGCGGACATCACGGCCAGGTATCCGGATATTCCGCGCCGGGTTTCCGGCTACAACCTGGATTCGCTGCTGCCCGAGCACGGCTTCGACGTCGCGGGCCTGCTGGTCGGCAGCGAGTCGACGCTCGTGACGGTGCTGCGCGCGAAGCTCACGCTGGTGCCCGTGCTGCCCGAGCGCAGCCTGGTCGTGCTCGGCTACCCGAGCGTCGACAAGGCAGCCGACGCGGTGCCGGCGGTCCTGCCGCACAAGCCGATCGCGCTGGAGGGCCTGGATCACCGGCTGATCCGCGACGAGCAGGTCAAGCACCTCAACCCGCAGGCGCTGCAGGAACTGCCGGATGGATCGGCCTTCCTGATGGTGCAGTTCGGCGGGACCAGCCGCGAGGACGTCGACAAGGCCGCGCAGCAGATGCTCGACGCGCTGCACGAGACCGAACACGACCCGACGGTGGAGTTCTTCGACGACCCGGCGCGCGAGGACGAACTCTGGCAGGTGCGCGAGGCAGGCCTCGGCGCTACCGCGCACGTGCCTGGCCAGCCCGACACGTTCGAGGGCTGGGAGGACTCCGCGGTCGGCCCTGACAGGCTCGGCGACTACCTGCGCGACCTGCAGCGGCTCTACGACCAGTTCGGCTACAGCAGCGACCTGATGCCCAGCCTGTACGGGCATTTCGGCCAGGGCTGCGTGCACACCAGGATCCCGTTCGACCTGTACAGCACCGAGGGCGTAGCGACGTACCGCCGGTTCATGGAGAGCGCCGCCGACCTGGTGGTTTCCTACGGGGGCTCGCTGTCCGGCGAGCACGGCGACGGGCAGTCAAGGGGCGAGCTGCTCGAGCGGATGTTCGGGCGGCGGCTCGTCGGCGCCTTCGGCGAGGTCAAGGCGATCTTCGATCCCGAGAACCGGATGAACCCCGGCAAGGTCGTCCATCCGGCCAGGCTTGACGAGCACCTGCGGCTCGGCGGCGACTGGGCGCCGGCCGCGCCGCGCGACCTGTTCTTCGGCTACCCGGAGGATGGCGGGTCCTTCGTGCAGGCCGCGAACAGGTGCGTCGGCGTCGGCAAGTGCCGCCAGCACTCGCACCCAGGCGGCGCCGTAATGTGCCCGTCCTACCAGGTCACCGGCGAGGAGGAACATTCCACCAGGGGTCGCGCCAGGTTGCTGTTCGAGATGCTCAACGGGCACGGCGACTCGCCGGTCACCGACGGCTGGCGGTCAACTGCGGTGCGCGACGCCCTCGACCTCTGCCTCGCGTGCAAGGGCTGCAAGACGGATTGCCCAGCGAACGTCGACATGGCGACGTACAAGGCAGAGTTCCTCGCTCAGCACTTCCGCGGCAGGCCGTGGCGGCGGCCGCGGTCTGACCTTGCGCTAGGCTGGC
Source organism: Streptosporangiaceae bacterium (assembly GCA_036273575.1). Classification (GTDB taxonomy): domain Bacteria; phylum Actinomycetota; class Actinomycetes; order Streptosporangiales; family Streptosporangiaceae; genus Chersky-822. The sequence goes on from DASUHI010000155.1 coordinate 5,047, forward strand.
TGCCCGCCGCAGCACGGATGGTCTCTGCGCTCCGGCTGGCGACCCCCGCCAACGCGCTCACGCACACCCGCTGGCTGGACCGGGTGGCGGCGTTCGCGGCCGGGATCGAGCCGCGCGAGGCGCCGTTGTTCGCGAGGGAAAGCCTGCAGCGATGGCACGCCAGGCGAACCGCGGCGGGCGACCGCGGCCAGGCCCCGGCCGACGCGCGGGGCACCGTGCTGCTCTGGCCGGACACATTCACCAACCACTTCCATCCGCATGTCGGCCGCGCGGCGGTCAGCGTGCTCGAGGCCGCGGGCTGGGCCGTCGATATCCCCGCCGAGCCGCTGTGCTGCGGCCTGACCTGGATCTCCACCGGCCAGCTGCGGACCGCCAAGCGGATGCTCGGCCGCACGGTCGCGCGGCTCGCCGCCCACGTGCGCGCCGGCGGATTCGTCGTGGGGCTGGAGCCGAGCTGCACGACCGTGTTCCGCTCCGACGCGGTAGAGCTTCTTCCCGATGAACAAGACGCACGCCGACTCAAAGATCACACCGTGACGCTCGCGGAGTTGCTGACCCGGCATACGCCGGGATGGCAGCCACCGCGGGTCGACCGCGAGGTGCTGGCCCAGGTGCACTGCCACCAGCACGCCGTGCTGGGCTGGGACGCCGACGCGCAGCTACTCGACGCCGCGGGGGCGAAGGCCGAGCACCTGCAGTCCGGGTGCTGCGGGCTGGCAGGCAACTTCGGCTTCCAGCGCGGCCATGGCGAGGTGAGCAGGGCGCTGGCCGAGCGCGTGCTGCTGCCCAGAGTGCGGGACGCGGCCGCGAGCGCGGTTGTGCTCGCCGACGGATTCAGCTGCCGCACGCAGATTCACGAGCTCGACAGCGGCGGACGCGAGGCGATGCACCTGGCAGAACTGCTCGCGCGCGCGGATGAGCTGCCCGCCGAGCATCCCGAGCGCCGCCCGCGCGGCGACTGAGCCCGGGCCCCAGTCGCTGCCTGGCAGCGCAGGACGATCTGACCAGGATCGCGCCGGCGAGCTCATGCTCGCGGCGTGGCACCTGCGACATCGGTAGCGACGGGCGTCCGCGGGCGCGAGGTTCTGGCGTACGCGACGGTCAGGACGAGCAGCACGAGCAGGGTGAGGGCGAAAACGCTGCTCGTGAGGCCGCTGTAGAACTCGGCTTCGGCGATCGCGGTCGTTATCCAGCCAGCGAGAAGGGCCACGCCGAACGTTCTGGGCGAGGCGAGGACGGCGACGACCGGAATCACCAGCGCCATAGTCGCTGTGCAGTAGAGGGCGAATAGGTCTGTGCCGGCGGCCTTGTATGTGGTGCCAGCGATCGCGTCCTGGTTGAGCACCTGCGCGACGAGCAGCACGGCGCCCGCGCAGCCCGCGAATGCCACGAGCCACGGCAGGACTCCAGCTGGCATCCTGCGTCCGAGGCGGACGGCGCCGTGGTGCGCGAGCGCGCGCCAGGCTAGCACGTCGGCGACGGTCAGAATGGCGCAGGCCGCGACGTTCAGCCACAAGCCCGGGCCTGCCGGCGGGAATGCGTGGCCGACGATGATGTCGTACACCGCACCGCTTGGAGCGGTCGCGATGGCTCCGAACAGAAACCCAGGACCGATCAGCCGCCTGCTGGGCGGCGCGAGCAGACAGATTCCGGCCAACGCCGCCGCTACCGCCTCGATGCCGTTTTGCCAGGTGTTGGGCGAGTGCTCGCGCAAAGGGCTTGTCCCCAGGAACGGCGGGAACATCGACGTGACGAGTACGAGCGCGCCCACGACCGTGACAACGCCTGCCGCGACCAGCAGCTTACTGCCCTGACCGGCGTCGGCGGCGGGCGTCTCGTCGGGCGCCGGTTCC
>DASUHI010000156.1:0-16618 GCA_036273575.1 Streptosporangiaceae bacterium
ACGGCTCGAACATCAGCGGCTTGAGCTCGTCGGGCACGCCGCTGCCGCGGTCGATGACGTCCAGCAGCACGACGTCACCTTGCCGGCTGGCGGTCATCACCGGGGGGCGGCCCTGCGGTGAGTGGGCGATAGCGTTGGCGAACAGGTTCGCCAGAACGCGCTCGAGCAGGCCAGGGTCGGTGCGGACCAGCGGCAGCTCGTCGGGAACCACCAGCCGCACGTTGCCCGAGCTCTCCGCGTCGTGCCTCGCCAGCGGCGCGACCTCGTCGACCGACGCGGGGCGCAGGAACGGCTCGAGCGAGCCCGCGGCGAGCCTGCTCATGTCCAGCAGGTTCCCGATCAGGTCGTTCAGCCGGTCGGCGGACTCTTCGGTGGTGGCCAGCAGCGCCGCCTCGTCCTCGGCCGAGAGCTGCACGCCGGTCTGGCGCAGCGTGCTGATGCTCGCCTTGATGGAGGCGAGCGGGGTACGCAGGTCGTGGCTGACGGCCGCGAGCAGCGCGGTGCGCATCCTGTTGCCCTCAGCCAGCGCCTCGGCCTGAGCGGCCTGCGTGCGGAGCCTGTCCCGGTCCAGCGCCGCGGCGGCCTGAGCGGCGAAGCCGTCGAGTAGCTGGCGGTTGACGGGAACGAGCTGGCCCGCGACCGAGAGCTGGAGGTCGGCGCCCGCCTTGACCCTGGTCCCCGGCACGCCCGCCGGCATCGTGCCCGACGCGGCCACCCGCACCCACTGGCCGGCGGCGCGCTCGGCTAGCTCGGCGCCGCCGCCCCACGTCGCTGTGAAGTGATCGAGGATCGCGGCAGGCGTGTCCGCGCCGCCGAGCACCGTCTGGGCGAGCTCGAGCAGCGCGGCGGCGTCCTCGCGGCTCCGTGCCGCCTGGACGGCCCGCCGCGCTGCCAGGTGCACGACGCTGCTCACGGTGACCGCCACGGTGATGAACAGCAGCAGGGCCAGCATGTTCTGCGGGTCCTCGATCGTGAACGTGTGCACCGGCGGGGTGAAGAACCAGTTCAGCAGCAGGCTCGCGACGACGGCGGCGGCCACGGCGGGCCAGAAGCCGCCGACCACGGCCACGGCCACGACGCCCACCAGGTAGATGAGCAGGTCATCGGACAGGCTCAGGGAGGACTGGGCAGGCACAAGGATGGCGGTCATCAGCGGCAGCGCGGCCACCAGCGCCAGCCCGGTGAGCTGCCGCTTGCGGTCTAGCCCCCCGGCCGGGCCGAGCTCGCGCCACCACGACGGTCCGCGACCGCCACCTTCATCCACATCTTTCAGTGTGACCGACGAACGGAGGTTGCGCAGCACCCACCTGGCCAGCGCCGCCGCCAGCGCGGTCAGGCTCAAGACGAGGGCGGCCCTCGCCCCGGTCAGCCACGTCACCTGCAACTGGGCGTACGGCGGGCGGGAGAAGCCGGCCACCGTGAGCCACGCCGCGCAGACGACGAACAGCGTCGCGCCCGGCTCGGCCACCAGGCCGGCAGCGGCTACCACGATCGCGGCCAGCACCAGCACCCAGCCGCCAGAGATCGCGCCGTGCGCCGCCGCGGCGACGGCGCCGATCAGCAGCAGCGTCGAACACCCGGCGGGCAGCGCGACGTGCGCGGCCAGGCCCCGGCGCCTGCGGGGGCGCGACATCGCGGCGCTGGCGTCCTTGGTGTCATGCTGAGCGGTCATCGCACTGTCCACTGCACACCGCGACACCGCGTTCGCCGCCGATCTTGACGCCGCCTTAACGCCGCTCCCGCCCGAATTGACGCTCCGTTAACGTCGAGCCTGGGTCAGGGCGCGAGGCGGCCGATGATGACCGTGGACCCCAGGTCTTCTTCTGTGGTGACCTCGGCGGCGAGTCCGGCGGCCGCGAACTCCGCGGCCGCGGCCGCGGCCTGGCCAGAGCTCGTCTCGATCAGCAGGTGCCCGCCGGGCGCGAGCCAGTCCCCCGCTCCGGCAGCCGCGCGGCGCAGCACGTCGAGGCCGTCCTCGCCGCCGTCGAGGGCCAGGAGCGGCTCGTGCATCCTTGCCTCCGCCGGCATCAGCACCACCGCCTCGCTCGGCACGTACGGCACGTTGGCCGCGATCACGCGGACCCGGCCGGCCAGGTGCTCAGGCAGCGCCGCGTAGAGGTCGCCTTCGTGCACGTGTCCGCCGGCGGCGGCTAGGTTTCGCGTGGCGCACCGTACAGCCGCCGGGTCGACGTCGCAGGCGTGCAGCTCGACGCCCCGGACGGCCGCCGCGATGGCCGCGCCGATCGCGCCGGAGCCGCAGGCCAGGTCGACGACCACGGAGCCTGGCGCCGTCAGGTCCGCGGCGAGCCTGACAAGCAGCTCACTCCTCGGCCGGGGCACGAACACGCCTGGCTCGAGCGAGATCCGCAGCCCGCAGAACTCCGCCCAGCCGACGACGTGCTCGAGCGGCAGCCCGGCCACACGCCGGCTGAGCATCTCGCGCAGCGCGCCAGGCGCGTCGGCCGCCTCCGTCAGCAGGCGCGCTTCCTCCTCTGCGAATACGCATCCCGCCGCCCTAAGACGGGCAGCGATGGCCGGCAGGGTGAGGGCAGGATCACACGCCGAGGCGGACATACCGCAACCCTACGATCCGCCCGGCGGACAGGACGGCAACCCGCGCCCGCTCAGGCACTAGGCTCAGACCCGTGACAGCAACCCTTCGGACCTCCCCGTCAGCCGCTCGCGACGTCAGCGCCGACGCCATCGTGATAGCAATCGGCCAGGGCGATGGCGGCCCCGTGCTCGCCCCGGGAGCAGGTGACGTCGACGCCGCGCTCGGCGGCGGCCTGCTTGAGACCCTCGCCGCGCTCGGCGCCACCGGCAAGGCAGAAGAAGTAACAAAGACCGTGTCGGCCGGCAAGCTGTCGGCGCCGCTGATCGCGGCCGTGGGCATCGGCACCGCCAGCGCCGCCAACTCAGGCAGCGCGGACGCCGAGGTTCTGCGCCGCGCCGCCGGCGCCGCGGTGCGCTCGCTCCGTTCCCCGACCATCAGGACGATCGCGCTCGCCCTGCCCGCCGGCGACCCGGCCAGCGCCGAGGCGACCGCGCTCGGCGCGCTGCTCGGCGGCTACCACTTCGGCCGCTACCGCACCAACGGCCATCCTGCCGCGGAGCTCACGCTGGTCACGGGCGACGACCCTGCGGTCGCCGCCGCCGTCAGCAAGGCTCAGGTGCTCGCCGCCGCCGTGACGCTGGTGCGGGACCTGGTCAACACCAGCCCCTCGCACCTGTACCCGGAGAGCTTCGCCGAGCAGGCCGGCCAGATCGCCGCCGCCGCGGGACTGGGCTATGACGTCCTGGACGAAGCCGCGCTCGCCGACGGTGGTTATGGCGGCATCACCGGGGTAGGCCAGGGCTCCGTTCACCCGCCCCGGCTGGTGCGACTGTCCTACCAGCATCCCGATGCGTCCAGGACCGTGGTCTTCGCCGGCAAGGGGATCACGTTCGACTCTGGCGGCCTTTCGCTCAAGCCGCCCAAGGCGATGGAGGCGATGAAGTCCGACATGGGCGGCGCCGCGGCCGTGCTGGCGGCGCTGCAGGCGATCGCGGCGCTCAAGCCCGCGGTCAACGTCGTCGGGTACCTGCCGCTGGCGGAGAACATGCCGGGCAGCGGCGCGCAGCGCCCGTCCGACGTCATCACCATCTACGGCGGCACCACCGTCGAGGTGCTCAACACAGACGCCGAGGGACGGCTGGTCCTGGCCGACGCGCTGGCCAGATCGGAGGCAGATCAGCCGGACCTTCTTGTCGACATAGCGACATTGACGGGCGCGCAGGTGGTCGCGCTCGGCACCAGGGTCAGCGCGGTGATGGCGAACGACGAGGACGTCAGGGACGGCGTCGTGGACGCGGCCACCAGGGCCGGCGAAGCCATGTGGCCGATGCCGCTGCCTGAGGAGCTGCGCAAGGGCCTCGACTCCAAGGTGGCTGACCTGGCCAACGTCGCAGGGGACCGCGACGGCGGCATGCTCGTCGCCGGGCTGTTCCTGCGGGAATTCGTGCCAGACGGCGTGCGTTGGGCACACCTGGACATCGCGGGACCGTCGTTCCACGAGGGCGAGCCCTACGGCTACACGGCCAAGGGCGGAACCGGCGCCGCGACCCGCACCCTGGTCCAGATCGCGCAGGACGTCGCGGACGGACGGCTCTAACCGAGCCAAGACATAGACCAGGCAGGCGCAGATCATGTCGATGGCGACGAGGAGCGATCGGTGACCGAGACCGAGACCGGCAGTTACGACCTTGTCATCCTGGGCGGCGGCAGCGGCGGCTACGCGTGCGCGCTGCGAGCTGCCGAGCTCGGCATGCGGGTCGTACTCATCGAGAGGGACAAGGTCGGCGGGACGTGCCTGCATCGCGGCTGCATCCCGACCAAGGCCCTGCTGCACGCGGCGGAGGTCGCCGACCACGCCAGGGACGCCGCGTCGGTCGGCGTGCGCACGACCTTCGACGGCGTCGACATGCCCTCCGTGAATTCCTACAAGGACAAGGTCGTCGACCGGCTCTGGAAGGGCCTGCAGGGCACGCTGGCCAGCCGCAAGGTCGAGATCGTGTACGGCGATGGCCGGCTGGTGTCGCCAACCGCTGTCGCGGTCGGCGACACGGTCTATGAGGGCGCCCACGTCGTGCTCGCGACCGGCTCGGAGGCGCGCTCGCTGCCTGGCCTGCAGATCGACGGCGAGCGGGTGATCGCCAGCGACCACGCGCTGACGCTCGACCGGGTCCCTGCCTCGGCCGTGATCCTGGGCGGCGGCGTGATCGGCGTCGAGTTCGCGAGCGTGTGGCGTTCGTTCGGTGCTGAGGTGACGATCGTCGAGATGCTCCCGCACCTGCTGCCCGCAGAGGACGAGTCGAGCTCGAAGCTGCTGGAGCGGGCGTTCCGCAGGCGCGGCATCAAGTACCACGTCGGCGTCCGGTTCAGCGAGGTCAAGGAGACAGCGGGCGGCGTCAGCGTGAGCCTGGAGGACGGCACCACGATCGACGCCGAGGTACTGCTCGTCGCCGTGGGCCGCGGTCCGGTTTCCGCTGGCCTCGGCTACTCCGAAGCCGGCGTCGCGATGGACCGCGGCTTCGTGCTCGTCGACGAGTACTGGCGGACCAGCGTCCCCACGGTCTCCGCGGTCGGCGACCTGACGCCAGGCCTGCAGCTCGCGCACGTCGGGTTCGCCGAAGGCATCGGCGTCGCCGAGCGGCTTGGCGGGCTGCCGGTGACGCCCATCGACTACGACGGCGTGCCGCGGGTGACCTACAGCGACCCGGAGGTCGCCTCCGTCGGCATCACGTCCGCCACCGCGGCCGAGCGCGGAATCGAGACGACCGAGGTCACCTACAATCTGGGCGGCAACGGCAAGAGCGTCATCCTGCAGACCCAGGGCGCGGCGAAGGTGATCGCGACCGCCGGCGGCGGCCCGGTGCTCGGCGTGCACCTCGTCGGCGCGAGGGTGGGCGAGCTGATCGCCGAAGGCCAGCTGATCTACAACTGGGAGGCGCTGCCCGCTGAGGTCGCGCAGCTCATCCACCCGCACCCGACCCAGTCGGAGGCGATCGGCGAGGCGCATCTCGCGCTCGCCGGCAAGCCCTTGCATTTCCATTCCTGACCTCAGGGCAGGAATGGCGGTTACCTGAGCGAAGGAGTCAGCGCAAGCCATGTCGGTCTCCGTATCCATGCCGCAGCTTGGCGAGAGCGTCACCGAAGGCACCGTTACCCGCTGGCTCAAGCACGAGGGTGACCACGTCTCGGCCGACGAGCCGTTGCTCGAGGTGTCGACCGACAAGGTCGACACGGAGATCCCCTCCCCTGTGTCAGGAATCTTGCGAGGGATCACTGTCGCGGAGGACGAGACCGTGGCCGTCGGCGCCGAGCTCGCCGTGATTGACGAAGACGGCGCGGCAGGCGGCCAGGACTCCGCGCCAGCCGGCGCCCAGCAGCCTCAAGACCAGTACCAGCAACCCCAGTACCAGCAACCCCAGTACCAAGACGCGCGGCCGCAGCAAGCTCAGTACGAGCAGCCCTACCAGCAGCCTCCGCAGGAGCAACCTGCCTACCAGCAGCCCGCCTACGAGCAGCCCGCCTACGAGCAGCCTTCGTACCAGCCGCCGCAGTACGCGGAGCCCGAGCAGGGCGCGGCCGGCTATCAGCCCGCGACGGGTTACGAGCCGCCGCCGTCCTACGCGGACCAGGGCCAGCAAGGCGAGTACCAGCAGTACGCCGGGCAGCCAGCCAGCTACCAGGTACCCCCACCGCCGGCCGCCGCGCCACCAGCGCCTGCCGCGGCTGCGCCAGCGCCCGCACCGCCGGCTGCTCCCGCAGCCACCTCGCCCGCGGCCCCGCCGCCCGCCGCGCCCGCTCCCCAGCCGCCGCCGGACCAGGGCGCGCCCGCACCGCCCGCTCCGGCCGAGGCCGGCCAGCCGACGGCCGAGGCCGGCGAGAGCCCGTACGTGACGCCGCTCGTCCGCAAGCTCGCCGCGGAGCACGACATCGACCTCGGGTCGATCACAGGGACCGGCGTCGGCGGCCGGATACGCAAGCAGGACGTGCTGGACGCGGCCAGCCAGCGCCGCGGCGGCGAGGCGCCGCGGCCTGCGGCAGCCGCCGCCCCAGCCCCAGCTGCACCGGCGCCCGACGCGGCACCCGCCGGGCCGCAGGCCCAGGCCGCTCCGTCAGCGCAGGCACCGGCGCCGCCGGCGCCGAAGACCATACCCGCGCCGTCGACCCTGCGCGGCACGACCGAGCGGCTGTCCCGCGCCCGCCACGTCATCGCCCAGCGCATGGTGGAGTCGCTGCAGACGTCCGCGCAGCTCACTACCGTTGTCGAGGCGGACGTCACGGCGATAGCCAGACTGCGCGAGAGGATCAAGTCGGCCTTCGAGGCGAGGGAAGGGGTCAAGCTCTCGTTCCTGCCGTTCTTCGCGCTTGCCACGGTCGAGGCGCTCAAGGCGCACCCGAAGCTGAACGCCGTCATCGACACCGCGAACGGCACCATGACCTACCACGACGCCGAGCACCTCGGCATCGCGGTCGACACCGAGCGCGGCCTGATGGTCCCGGTGATCAGGAACGCCGGCGACCTGAACATCGGCGGGCTCGCACGCAAGATCGCCGACCTGGCGCAGCGGACCAGGGGCGGCCAGGTGAGCCCCGACGACCTCAGCGGCGGTACGTTCACGCTGACCAACACCGGCAGCCGCGGCGCGCTGTTCGACACGCCCATCATCAACCAGCCGCAGGTCGGCATCCTCGGCACCGGCACTGTCAGCAAGCGGCCCGTCGTCGTGGACGACCCCGACCTGGGCGAGGTGATCACGGTCAGGTCGATCGTCTATCTTGCGCTGACCTACGACCACCGCCTCGTCGACGGCGCTGACGCGGCCAGGTTCCTCGCCACGATCAAGAACCGGCTGGAAGAGGGCGCGTTCGAAGCCGAGTTCGGCAGGTAGCGCGGCCGTGCGGATCGCGATCTCTGCAGCCTCTGGCTTGATCGGCACCGCGCTGGTGCGCGACCTGACGGGCGGTGGAGCCGATGTCGTCCGCCTCGTGCGCCGGCCGGCCACGTCACCGGCCGAGATCAGCTGGCAGCCAGGATCGCCGTCCGGTCTCGACCCGGCCGCGCTGGCCGACGTGGACGCGGTCGTTCACCTGTCAGGCGCGCCGGTCGCGCCCCGACGCTGGACGCCCGCGAGGAAGGCGCTGCTGCGCTCCAGCAGGATCGACGCCACGCGAACCGTCGCGACCGCGATCGCGGCAGCGCAGCCCAGGCCGCCTGTGCTCGTGTGCGCGTCGGCGATCGGCTACTACGGCGACACCGCCGACCGGGCGGTGGACGAGAGCGCGTCGCCGGGGCGGGGGTTCCTGGCCGAGCTCGTCCGGGACTGGGAAGCAGCGGCCGACCCGGCGAGAGAGGTGGGCGTGCGCGTCGTGAACGTCCGGTCTGGCCTCGTGCTCTCTCCCGCTGGAGGTCTCCTCGGCCAGCTGCTGCTGCCGTTCCGGCTCGGCCTGGGCGCCAAGATCGGGTCCGGACGGCAGTACATGAGCTGGATCAGCATGCCGGACGAGGTCGCCGCGATCAGGTTTCTGCTCGAGTCGCCGAGCGCGACGGGAGCGTTCAACCTCACTGCGCCCGATCCGGTCACGAACGCCGAGTTCACGACGGCGCTGGCGCGCGCGGTCCGTCGGCCTGCCCTGCTCACGGTGCCATCGGTCGCGCTGCGGGCAGCGCTCGGGGAGGTATCGGGTGAGCTGCTCGGCAGCGCGCGCGTGCTGCCGGCCAAATTGCAGGCGGCCGGGTTCAGCTTTGCCCACCCCGGCATCGCGGTGGCGCTGGCCGCCGTGCTCGCCGGCTAGCCGCCCTCTGAGCGGCTGCTGGCCTCTGGCCTACGCGGCCTGCGCGCGACCCTGGCCCTGATCAGCCTGGCCAGCGGGGTGCCGACAGCGGGGCCCAGCAACGGGATCTGCCAGAGCGGCGGCACGGGCGCGGTCAGGCCCTCGTATCGCATCATCCGCCCGATCGTCAGCCGCAGCAGGCGCCTGGCCATCGCGATCGCCAGCACCGCGAGCGGCAGCTCGACCAGCAGCGCCGACAGCAGGCTGGCCAGGAAGCCAGGCGTGTCGACGTCGAGCACGACGTCGAACCAGGCGTCGCAGAGCAGCAGTGTCGCCAGCACGATCAAGGAGATGATCAGCAGCTGCCTGCGCCGCCAGGCCGCCCACGCGGTCACGGCGAACGCGACGAGGAGCGCGGCGTCGAACCCGACCCACGCGCCGCGCCACGTGCCGGTGCGGTAGAACTGCGGCAGCGTGACCGCGAGCACGCCGATCCACGCGGCCAGGACGATGCAGCCGGCGACTGTGCCGACGAGCACCGCGTCCCACTTCCAGCTGCTGGCAGGCGAGGGGGCAGACTCCTGCTCGATCGCCACGAGCGCCTGCAGCAGCTTGCGCCGCTCGTCCGGGCTTATGGCGGCGATCGCATCGGGGTCGAGCCTGTTATCCATGACACGAAAAAGGTTAGCCGACCAAAATATCGCCGCTGGGCGCCCCGGCCCCCGCGGCGCCCGCGTATGAATGTGACACCCACCGCGGCAAACCCGCATGGGTGTCACATGCATTCGCGGTGGGCCGTCGCTGGGGCGGCACCGGGTGGGCCCGGCTCGCGCACAGACACCGAGGTGGCCGGGCCGTGCAAGACTCAGCAACCACGCTTAGGATCCGCGCTGAAGAGGAGGCTCGGTATGAGTACGGCACGGCACGCCAGCCGCGTTCTCGTCGGGCGCTTTGCGAGCCGTTGCAGCAAAAGCACCCTCGCGATCTAATCGTGCACCCGTCGCGACCGTCAGGAGCGCCGGCGGGGCCGGGCAGCACGGCGCCTAGGCGACCCGCCGCGGCTGCGGCGGGCCGGCGCCGTGCCGGCATAGGCTGGAAGCGTGGACCGTGAGCTCGTCTTTGTCAGCGCCGGGTTCGGCGACGCCGCGATCGGCTACACGCGCGCCTGGGATCTGCAGCGCGACCTGCACGCCCGCCGCGTGGCCGGCGACATCCCCGACACTTGCCTGCTGCTCGAGCACACTCCGGTGTACACAGCGGGGAAGCGCACCAGCCCGGCCGACCGACCGCTCGGCGACCCTGGCGCCCCCGTGATCGACGTGGACCGCGGCGGCAAGATCACCTGGCATGGCCCAGGCCAGCTCGTCGGCTATCCGATCATTTCGCTCAACGAACCCGTCGACGTGATCAGCTACGTCAGGTCGATCGAAGAGGCGCTGATCAGGACGTGCGCGGATGCGGGCGTCGACACCGAGCGGGTGGCCGGGCGGAGCGGGGTCTGGGTCACGGGGAACGGACCTGACCGCAAGGTCGGGGCGATCGGTATCCGGGTTGCGCGAGGCGCCACCATGCACGGCTTCGCGCTCAACTGCGACAACGACCTGTCCTGGTTCGGAAAGATCATCCCGTGCGGCATATCCGACGCGTCGGTGACCTCGCTGTCCGCGGAGGTGGGCCGGTCCGTCACCGTCGGCGATGTGCTGCCCAGCGCGCGGCGTCACCTGGCGGACGTTCTCGGCGCCACCCGCACGAGGGACCTGGCGAGCGCCGCCGAGCTGCTGGCCAGTCCCGTCGGCTGAGCCGGAACGTCCTAGCTGACCTCGTGCGGCAGGAAAAGCGTCCTGCCGGAGTCCCGTGCCCTGAGCGCGCCCCTGACCCGGGCGAGGCCGTAGTCGGGCAGATAGCCCGGCAGGTCGGCGGGCGTGACGAAGTCGAAGGCGTCCAGCTCGTCCTCCTGGATCACGATCGGTGACCCGTTGTCCAGCTCCCCGCCGTCGAAGACGAAGTGCATGATCGGCCTCGCATCGGCGCCGTAGGGCTGCGACCAGTCGGTGGCCAGCAGCCTGCCGACCGGGATCTCCAGGCCGAGTTCCTCGGCGAGCTCGCGGCCGCAGCCGACCTGGGGCGGTTCGCCGTGCTCGCAGATCCCGCCCGGCAGGGACCAGCGGTCGCGGTAGTTCGGCTTCACGAGCAACACGCGCCCGCCGGTGTCGGTGATCAGCCCGCCCGCCGCGATGACCACGCCTGGCAGGCTCGCGAACCAGGTATCGGGATCGGCCACCTCAGTTCCGGCCCGCCAGGTACGCCCCAACCTCAGCGAACGGCACGGCCTCCTGCTCGGCACCGACGAGGTCGCGGACCGTGACCGTGCCGGCCTCCCGCTCGGCGTTCCCGTAGATCAGGCACCAGCGCGCACCGGTGTCCGATGCCCATTTCAGCTGCCTTCCGATCTTGCCAGACGAGCCGAGGTAGACCATGGCTCGCAGGCCTGCGCCCCTTGCCTGGGCCGCGAGCGCGAAAGAGGCGTCGGCCAGGTCGGCGCCGAGCACTGTCACGGCGACGTCGACCCGCCTCCGCTGACCCGTGACCTCGTCGGGAATCAGCATGAGGAGCCGCTCGATGCCGACCGACGTCCCCGTGGCGGGCACGTCAGGGCCGCCCAGCTGCTCGATCAGGTAGTCGTACCGGCCGCCGCCGCCCAGCGAGCCGGGCACGCCCGGCGAGACGACCTCCCAGATCGGCCCCGTGTAGTAGCTGAGGCCGCGCACCATTCGCGGCGTGAACGCGATCCGCCCGGCCGGGATCTGCGACCCTGCCAGCGCCAGGACCTGATCCAGTTCTTCCAGCCCGGCCATCGCGGTGTCACTTGGCTTGAGCGCCGTCCTGATCCGCTCGACGGCGTCGTCAGACGTCATGGCGCCGACCAGCTCAGCCGCGGCCTGCTCTGGCAGGCCGCGGCCCACGATCTCGTCGATGACCTCACGCGGGCTGAGCCTGTCCAGCTTGTCAAGAGACACGAGAACGCCAGCGCCGAGCTCCTCGGGGATGCCGAACACCTCGAGCAGCCCGGCGAGCACCTTGCGGGAGTTCGCCAGGATCGTGAAGTCCTGCACGCCGAGCGCTGCGATCGCGTCGTGCAAGGTGCAGATGATCTCGGCGTCCGCGAGCGGCGACAGGGATCCGAGCGTGTCCACGTCGCACTGGGTGAACTCGCGGAACCTGCCACGCCCCGGACGGTCGGCGCGCCAGACCGGGCCGATGACATACCGCTTGTACGGCGTCGGCAGCTGGCCGCCGTAGGCCGCGGCCACCCTCGCGAGCGGCACGGTCATGTCGTAGCGCAGCGCGAGATCGACCTCGCCGGAGGCCTCGTGCTCGCCGCGGCGAAGGATCTTGAACACGAGCTTGTCGGCCTCATCGCCGTACTTGCCGAGCAGCACGTCAACCCGTTCGAACGCGGGGGTCTGCAGCGGCTCGAAGCCATAGCCATGGAAGACCGAGCGCAGCACTCCGATGGCCCACTCGCGCTTGGCGTACTCGGCGGCGAGGAAGTCGCGCGTTCCTGACGGCGGATCGAACTGGCTAGGCATGGAATCAATGATCCCACGCCCTGGACGGCACGCACGCCAGGCCGACATAGGCTAGGAGAGTGGTAGTGGCACCGGGAGAACGGCGGCTGCTGCGCATTGAGGCGCGGAACAGCCAGACCCCGATCGAACGCAAGCCCCCGTGGATCAAAACCAGGCTGCGTACCGGGCCGCAGTACAGCCAGCTGCGGCAACTGGTCAGGCGCGAAGGCCTGCACACGGTCTGCGAGGAAGCGGCCTGCCCCAACATCTTCGAGTGCTGGGAGGACCGCGAGGCCACGTTCCTGATCGGCGGCGACCAGTGCACCAGGCGGTGCGACTTCTGTCAGATCGCGACCGGCAAGCCCGGTCCGCTCGACACCGACGAGCCGCGCCGGGTAGCCGAGTCCGTGGCCACCATGGGGCTCCGGTACGCGACAGTGACCGGCGTCGCGCGTGACGACCTGGCCGACGGCGGGGCGTGGCTGTACGGGCGGACCTGCGTGGAGGTCCACGAGGCCGTCCCGGGCTGCGGCGTCGAGCTGCTGATCCCCGACTTCAACGCCGAGCCTGCGCTGCTGAGAGAGGTTTTCGGCGCGCGTCCTGAGGTCCTCGCGCACAACATCGAGACGGTGCCGCGGATCTTCAGGCAGATCCGCCCCGGCTTCCGCTACGAGCGCTCGCTCGCGGTGCTCGATGCTGCCAAGGCGGCCCGCTTGATCACCAAGTCCAACCTGATCCTGGGCATGGGCGAGGAGCGCGACGAGGTCATCGCGTCGATGCGCGACCTGCGCGCGGCGGGCTGCGACCTGCTGACGATCACCCAGTACCTCCGGCCGTCGCCGCGGCACCACCCGGTCGACCGATGGGTCACCCCTGCCGAATTCGACGAGCTCGGCGGGGAGGCGCGCGCGCTGGGTTTCACCGGAGTCATGTCCGGCCCGCTGGTCAGGTCGTCCTACCGGGCCGGTCGGCTGTACCGCGCCGCGCTTGACGGACTCAGCGGAGCGCAGTCCGCCGGGAGTCCTGTTGATCCCGGTCCTGGACTATCCTCACAGCCATGATGAAGAAGCCCGGCGGCGCGGCGGCGCAGGCATCCAGCAACGCTAAGAACGCGGCAGTCGATCCGTCGACGGCGGGCCGCCTGAAGCAGATCAAGATGGCCGCGGGCATCATCCGCAAATCCGACCCGCGTGCGATGCCGATCATCATCGGCAGCGGCGTCGCGGTGCTCGTCGTGCTCATTGTGGTCGGCCTGCTGACGGGGCAGGCTCCCCTGCTGATCCCGTTCGGCGTCATTCTGGGCCTGCTCACGTCGATGGTGCTGTTCGGGCGTTATGCGCAGTCTGCGCAGTACAAAGCGATCGCCGGCCAGCCCGGTGCGGCCGCCGCCGTCGTCCAGACGATGCGCGGCAACTGGACCGTGACCCCGGCCGTCGCCGGCAACAGGAACATGGACATCGTGCACCGGGTCGTCGGCCGCCCTGGCGTGATTCTGATCGGCGAGGGTTCCCCCACCGGCCTGTCGAGCCTCATCAACGCCGAGAAGAAGAAGATCGCGCGGATCGCCTACGCGGTGCCGATCAAGGAGATCCAGGTCGGCGACCAGAAGGGCCAGATCCCGGTCAGGCAGCTGCAGCGGACGCTGATGAAGATGCCGCGCGAGCTCAAGCCTGCCGCCGTGAACGACCTCAACAACCGGCTGAAGGCGCTCCCCTCGTCGCTGCAGGCGCCGCGCGGGCCCATTCCTCGCGCGGGCCGCATGCCCAAGCCGCCCCGGCCGAAGGTGCGCTAATAGCCAGTACAGCGCCAGAAGGTGCAGTAGGGGCCGGGGCCGTCACACCCGGATGACGACGGAGTTCGCGGCGCGGTCGTGCAGGCCGCGCAGGTCGCGGTCGACCATCAGCGGCGGGACGACCGTGAGCAGCAGCAGCGTCCTGACCAGTGCCCAGCCGGGCCCGACCAGGCCGCCGTTCAGCCTGATGACCCTGATCCGCAGCAGCAGCTTGCCCATCGTGAAGCCGGTCAGCGCTGTGAACGCGTAGTCCTGCGCGGCGAACACGAGCAGAGTCCAGTAGGGGATGTCGGCCTGGTACGGCCTGATCGCCACGACCACGATCGCCCAGCACAGCAGCCAGTCCACGAACAGCGCGCCGACCCTGCGTGCCATGCTGGCTACCGCGCCTTGGCCAGTCTCAGGAAAGCCCAGGTCACGACCGGGGTAGCCTGGTCCTGCGGCGCCGGCTCCGGGAGCACGTGCCGGGCCGGGGCGCTTGTGTTCCGTCACGCATTCACAGTACTCAGCCGGCCTGACTGCTGGGCGACTGCTTAACGCGGGCGAAACATCGGGGACACGGACCGGAAATCGCGGAACGCTAGCCTCGTGCAGACTCACCCGCCGGCCGAGGTTCGTGAGCAAACAAGGGAGCGCGAATGTTCACAAGCGGTGACGAGGTCCTGCGGTACATCGCCGATGCGGACGTGCAGTTCGTGGACGTCAGGTTCTGCGACCTGCCTGGGACGATGCAGCACTTCACGGTGCCCGCCGCGGCGTTCGAGGAGCGGGTGTTCACCGACGGGCTGATGTTCGACGGCTCGTCGATCAGGGGCTTCCAGGAGATTCACGAGTCCGACATGCTGCTGCTGCCGGACCCGACGACCGCGGTGGTTGACCCGTTCCGCACGCACAAGACGCTCAACCTCACGTTCTTCGTGCACGACCCGCTGACCGGCGAGCCGTACAGCAGGGACCCGCGGAACATCGCCAAGAAAGCCGAGGAGTACCTGCGCGGCAGCGGCATCGCGGACACGGCGTACTTCGGCCCTGAGGCGGAGTTCTACATCTTCGACTCCGCGCGGTTCGCGACCAGCCCGAACGAAGGCTACTACCACCTGGACTCGATCGAGGGCGCTTGGAACACCGGCCGCGACGAGCCAGGCGGCAACCTGGCCTACAAGCCGCGCTACAAGGGCGGCTACTTCCCCGTCTCGCCGACCGACCACTACAGCGACCTGCGCTCTGAGATGGTCAGCAAGCTGATCGAAGTGGGCGTCGACGTCGAGATGCAGCACCACGAGGTCGGCACCGCCGGCCAGGCCGAGATCGACATCAGGTTCGACAAACTCCTGCACATGGCCGACAAGCTGATGCTGTACAAGTACGTGGTCAAGAGCGTCGCGCGCGCCGCCGGCAAGACGGTGACGTTCATGCCCAAGCCGCTGTTCGGCGACAACGGCTCAGGCATGCACTGCCACCAGAGCCTGTGGAAGGACGGCGAGCCGCTGTTCTACGACGAAGTCGGCTACGCCGGGCTGTCGGACACGGCCCGCTACTACATCGGTGGCCTGCTCAAGCACGCTCCGTCGCTGCTGGCGTTCACCAACCCGACCGCGAACTCCTATCACCGCCTGGTGCCCGGCTTCGAGGCGCCGGTCAACCTCGTGTACAGCCAGCGGAACAGGTCGGCCTGCGTGCGGATCCCGATCACCGGTGCCAGCCCGAAGGCGAAGCGGCTAGAGTTCCGCGTCCCCGACCCGTCGAGTAACCCGTACATCGCGTTCGCGGCCATGCTCATGGCCGGCATCGACGGGATCAGGAACAAGATCGAGCCGCCCGAGCCGATCGACAAGGACCTGTACGAGCTGCCGCCTGACGAGGCCTTCGCGATCCCGAAGGTGCCGGGTTCGCTGGAGAAGGTGCTGGAGTGCCTCGAGGCCGACCACGAATACCTCCTCGAGGGCGGTGTGTTCACCGGCGACCTGATCGAGACCTGGGTCGACTACAAGCAGACCCACGAGATCGACCCCATCAGGCTGCGCCCGCACCCGCACGAGTTCGAGATGTACTTCGACTGCTAGCCGGATAAGGCGCCTTCACCAGCCCAGATGCTCATCTAGACACCTCCCGGTCCCGGCGGGACGCGCTAGATCAGCAGGAAGAGGCGCCTTTTGCGCCTGCATTCCGCACAATGGCTGCCAGCCTATTGGCCAAAACCGCAGGTCGTTCACTGCGGTCACTATGTTGAAACGTCAACCCTCCCAAAACCGTGATTCTGCCGCATACTGGTCCGGTGGAATGGGCAGTTGTTGCCGCCGGGGGGCGGGTGCGGTCTCAAGCGGGCCGCCACAGGCGGGCACGGCGCCCGCGGGTCGCAGGGCCATCCGATCAGGCCCTGGACCGGCTGGCCGGCTGGTATGCGATCGCGCTGAGGCTCGGCGGCGCGGTCTTGTTCACAGCGATAGCCGTGCTGGCCGCGACGAATCAGATCTCCGGCTGGTGGCTGGGCGCACCGCTCACGGCGCTGTGCTTGTGGTCGGCGTTCTTCGCCTGGCGGATCCGGACGTCCGGGCTGGCGATAGCGGTAGTGCTGGCCGACGCCGCGGTTATCTCGGCGCTGGAGCTTGCGCACCAGCACCTGGTCCCCGCCGTTCTGATCAGGGACAGCACGACCTGGATGCTCCCGCTGGCATGCACGTCGGTGTACATCCTCCAGATCGCGCTGCGGCCATGGCTCGGGCTGCCAGGAGCCGCGGTCGTGGTGATCGCCTACGGGATCGGCTCAGGCCATGCTGCCGATGCCTGGCTGCTGGTGGTCGAGACGATGGTCGCCGCCGGACTCGTAGCGGTGATCCGCGGCGGCGCACGGCAAGCGGACACGATCGTCGCCGCCGGCCTGGAGACCGAACGGCAGATCCGGGCCGAGGAGGCGCGGCGCGCTGACGAGCGGGAGCA
>DASUHI010000157.1:0-3859 GCA_036273575.1 Streptosporangiaceae bacterium
CCTCGCCAGCCATGCCGACCCGATCACCGCTCCCGCTATACCGAGCACGAGCAGGAAGAACGTCCACTCACGCAGCCTCCCGCCGGCCGCCGCTGACCAGGACCGCAGCCGCGAGCGCCAGCCAGGCCTGGCGGCGAGCCGAAGCCTGAGCGCCAGCTCGGCGACCCCCCACAGCAACAAGGTCGTGGTCGCCGCGCCGTGCCCTAGCCCGGCCGGGAGACGTTGCTCCATGGTGGTCGGCCTCCAGGGGTCGTGCCGTCAGGGTTCTGCAACTCGTGCCAGCTACCTGCATAATGCTGCGTATGCGACTGTCAGCCCGAGCCGATTATGCCCTTCGTGCCGCGATCGAGCTCGCGGCGTCGGGCCAGGGCCACGTGACGGCCGAGCAGCTGGCCAAGGCACAGCAGATCCCGGCGAAGTTCCTGGAGGCGATCCTGACCCAGCTGCGCCGGGCCGGCCTGGTGCGCAGCCAGCGCGGCCCGGACGGCGGGTTCTGGCTGGCCAGGCCCGCCGATCAGATCGCGCTAGCCGACATCATCAGGGCCATCGACGGCCCGCTGCTCGGCGTGCGCGGCGAGCGGCCAGAAAACCTGGGCTACATCGGCGCGGCCGAGCCGCTACAGACCGTCTGGATCGCGCTCAGGGCGAACGAGCGGGCGATTCTCGAGGAGGTCACGCTCGCCCACCTGGTCGCGGATGACCTGCCGGAAAGCGTCAGAAAGCTCGCGGACATGCCGGGCTCGTGGGAGGCGCGCGTCGCCCGCTGACGGGGTGCTGCGCCTATACGGGCACCATGTTGGTGATCTCGCGGACCGTGCGCGACACCTGCTCGAACGCGGGCTCGCCCACGGTCAGGCTGGCGCCGACCGGCATCCTGCCAGGAACGGTGATCTTCTGGCTCTGGCCGAGCTGGCCTGCCGCAATGTGCCTGGCGCCCGCTACCTGACCGTTCCCGATGCTGTGGCCGAGCGCACCGGCGCTGAACTGGCCGGCACCCGCCGGCACCCGCGGGCCAGCGCCTGCGGGAACGCGCTGCTCGGCAGGCCTGGACATCGCGTCGGAGGCAACGGGACCCACCGGGACCTCTTCCTGCTCGCCCTGGTCGCCACCCTCGCTGGCCAGCCCGCGGCCGACGCGGGTGACCTCCATGGGCGGCTCGATGACGCCGGTGAACACCGGCTCGCTCTGCAGCTCGGCGAGCGCGAAGTTGTCGGAGACCTCCCTGAGCACCTGGGACAGCGGCGTGCCGAGCGCCGAGCAGATCGCGGCGAGCAGCTCTGACGATGCTTCCTTCTGTCCCCGCTCAACCTCAGACAGGTATCCAAGCGAGACCCGCGCAGATGCGGACACCTCGCGGAGGGTGCGACCTTGCCGCAGGCGCAGCCGCCGCAGCGCGTCACCGAGCAAGTGACGAAGCAGGACCATCGTCGCAATCCCTTCCCGAGATCGGCCGCCTACACCTCCACCGTACCTGCCCTCGACGACCCAGCGGGAGAGGGCATCGGTGCGTGTTCGACATACGTAACGCTGTAATCACTCATGTTCTTCCATGAGCGTCGTCGTCCAACAGCGTCGTCACGAGCAACTTGAGCACATGGTCCACTGTGCCCAGGCGGATCCCCGCCCGGTCGCCGGTGAGCATCAGCGCCTCATGGCGCGCCAGGCGGGCCGTGCAGACGGCGATGTGCACGGTGCCGACCGGCTGCCCGTCGGCCGGATCGGGTCCCGCCACCCCGGTGGTCGCGACGCCGACCGCCGCGCCGAGCCGCTCCCTGGCGCCGTGCGCCATCGCCAGCGCCACATCGGGGTGCACCGTGCCAACCCGGGCGAGAAGCCCGGCGTCGACGCCAAGCAGCGCGTTCTTCACGTCGGCGGCGTACGCGACGATGCCCCCTCGTACTACCGCAGAGGCTCCAGGCACGGTGGTGAGTGCGGCGGTGACCAGGCCGCCGGTGAGCGACTCGGCCGCGCCGATCGTCAGTCCGCGCGCGACCAGGAGCCCGATCGCGCTGACCGCCAGTTCCCCCGCGTCGCTGGTCACTGCCCGGCCCCGGGTGCCTGGCCCGTGGCTGGCCGACCCGCGGGCGGCTGGCCGCCCGCGGGCCCGCCTGACGACCGTTCCTGCGCGGACTCCGTACGCGGCGGACCGCTTTTCGCGGCCCGCCGCAGCCGGAGCGCCCTGGCGGTGTAGTCGACGCCAGTCACCAGCGTCACGGCGACCGCCGCGGCCATGACCGCCGGCCGCGCCCAGCCGATCGACACCGGCAGGATGTACAGGCCGATCGCGATGATCTGCAGCACGGTCTTGATCTTCCCGCCCCGGCTGGCCGCGATGACGCCGTGCCTGATGACCCAGAACCGCAGCAGGGTCACCCCGACCTCGCGCACCAGGATCACGATAGTCACCCACCACGGCAAGTCGCGGAGCACCGACAGCGTGATCAGCGCCGAGCCCGTCAGCGCCTTGTCGGCGATCGGGTCGGCGATCTTGCCGAAGTCGGTGATCATGCCGCTGCGCCTGGCGAGCTGGCCGTCCAGCAGGTCGGTGACGGAGGCGACGCCGAACACGAAGAACGCGATGACCCGCGACGCGGTGCCGCCAGCGACAAGGAAGGCGACGAAAACCGGCACGAGAACGAGCCGCAGAACGGTGAGTCCGTTGGGCAGATTGACCAGCCTGGGCGCGGCCGGCCGGTTCCTCGCGTCCGAGCTAGTCAACGGTCCCAGGCTGCCCCGCGCGTCCCTGTTCATGCTCATCGATCAGATCCGCCACCAGGTCCACCCCCTCCGAGCCTGATACCCGCACCCGAACCAGGTCACCAGCCGCCAGCCGCCTGGGCGACCGCACTTCCGTGGCGCCGTCCACCTCGGGGGCCTGATGCGCCGCGCGGCCCGCGTATCGCCACGGCGGTCCGTGGCTCCCCTCCTCGTCGTCGATCGGCTCCTCGATCAGCACGTCCGCGATCTCACCGATCCGGTCGGCGGCCCGCTGGTCCATCAGCTCGTCGGCCAGCGCGGCCACCCGCTCGACCCGGCTGGCGATCTCGTGCTCGCCGAGCTGTCCCGGCAGCGTCGCGGCCTCCGTGCCGTCCTCGTCCGAGTAGCCGAAGATCCCGACCGCGTCCAGCCTCGCGGCGGACAGGAACCGCTCGAGCTCGGCCACGTCAGCCTCGGTCTCACCGGGGAAGCCGACGATGAAGTTGGACCTGATCCCGGCCTCCGGCGCGAGCGCGCGGATCTGCTCGATCAGGCCGAGGAACCTGTCGCAGTCGCCGAACCTGCGCATCGCGCGCAGCACGGGGCCGCTGGCGTGCTGGAACGACAGGTCGAAGTACGGCGCCACGCCCGGCGTGCCCGCGAGCACCTCGATCAGCCCGGGCCTGACCTCCGCTGGCTGCAGGTAACTCACCCTGATCCGGTCGATGCCTGGCACAGCGGCGAGCTTGGGCAGCAGCGCCTCGAGCAACCGCAGGTCGCCGGCGTCCTTGCCGTAGGACGTCGAGTTCTCGCTGACCAATAGCAGTTCCCTGGCACCGTGCATCGCCAGCCAGCCGGCCTCCGCCAGCAGGTCGTCAGGCAGGCGGGAGACGAACGCGCCGCGGAAGGCCGGTATCGCGCAGAAGCTGCAGCGGCGGTCGCACCCCGATGCGATCTTCAGCGGCGCGACCACGCCATCGCCGAGCCGGCGCCGCAGCACCCTCGGCCCGGACGCGGGCGCCACGCCGTCGGGCAGGTCAGCGATCCGCGTCCTGCTGTGCGGGTCGCCGTGTCCTGGCACGTGGCCGGCGGCAGCGCCCTGCCTCCCGGCCGGCGAGATCGGCAGCAGCTTCCTGCGGTCCCGCGGCTCGTGCGCGGCCCA
>DASUHI010000158.1:0-29458 GCA_036273575.1 Streptosporangiaceae bacterium
ATCCGCACCTGGCTGGACACCGTCCTCGACATCCCCTGGAACGAGCGGAGCGAGGACTCCTACGACATCGCCGGCGCCCGCGCCGTCCTCGACGCCGACCACACCGGCCTCGACGACGTCAAGGAGCGCATCACCGAGTACCTGGCGGTCCGCAAGCGCCGGGCCGAGCGCGGTCTCGGCGTGGTGGGCGGCCGCCGCGGCGGCGCCGTGCTCGCGCTGGTCGGTCCGCCCGGGGTCGGCAAGACCAGCCTCGGCGAGTCCGTCGCGCACGCCATGGGCCGCAGGTTCGTCCGCGTCGCCCTCGGCGGCGTCCGCGACGAGGCCGAGATCCGCGGTCACCGGCGCACGTACGTCGGGGCGCTGCCCGGCCGTATCGTCCGCGCCGTCAAGGAGGCCGGTTCCATGAACCCGGTCGTCCTGCTCGACGAGATCGACAAGGTGGGCTCCGACTTCCGCGGCGACCCGGCGGCGGCCCTGCTCGAGGTGCTCGACCCCGCGCAGAACCACACCTTCCGCGACCACTACCTCGAGGTCGAGCTTGACCTCTCGGACGTCCTGTTCATCGCCACGGCGAACGTCGCCGAGATGATCCCCGAGCCCCTGCTCGACCGGATGGAGCTTATCCGCCTGGACGGCTACACCGAGGACGAGAAGGTCACGATCGCCCGCGACCACCTGCTCCCCCGCCAGCTAGACCGCGCAGGCATGCACCCGAGCGAAGTCGATTTCACCGACGACGCCTTCCGCCGCCTCGCGACCGAATACACGCGGGAAGCGGGCGTCCGCAACCTGGAGCGCTCGATCGCCAGGGTGCTGCGCAAGATCGCCGCAAAGCAAGCACAGGGATCGCCGGGCGTTTCCGAGCCGGTCATCACCCTGCCAGCCGACCTTCCTGCGGACGACACGCGCGCGATGCCCGGCGTTGCGCAGCCTGCCGGCATCGCGTCTGGGTCGCCCGCAGACCCCGCGGCAGTCGAGACAGTCACCGTCCACGACATCAACCTGACCGAATACCTCGGCCACCCGAGGTTCACCCCAGAGTCCGCCGAGCGAACAGCGGTCCCGGGCGTGGCCGCAGGACTCGCCGTCACCGGCACGGGCGGCGACCTGCTGTTCATCGAGGCGTCGCTGGCTGACGCGGCGAGCGGCAGCACCGGTCTCACGCTGACCGGGCAGCTCGGCGACGTGATGAAGGAGTCCGCCCAGATCGCGCTCTCCTACCTGCGATCGAACGGGCCAGCGCTCGGGTTCACGGTCGCCGAGCTCGCCGAGCGCGGCGTGCACCTGCACGTTCCGGCCGGCGCGGTCCCGAAGGACGGCCCGAGCGCCGGCATCACGATGACGACGGCGCTGGCGTCGCTGCTCTCCGGGCGGCTGGTCCGTTCCGACGTGGCGATGACCGGTGAGGTCTCGCTGACCGGGCGGGTGCTGCCGATCGGCGGGCTGAAGCAGAAGCTGCTCGCGGCGCACCGGGCCGGCATCACGACCGTGCTGATCCCGTCACGGAACGAGCCCGACCTCGACGACGTGCCGGAGAAGGTTCGCGAGGCGCTGGAGATCCACCCGGTGAGCGACGTCAGGGAGGTGCTCGGCTTCGCCCTGGAGCCGGCCGCGGCTGCCTCAGACGGCGCGGAGCCCGACCTGCCCGCGATGGTCGCTGCCTGACGAACGCACGGAAAGCCCCGCTGCCAGTACCTGCAGCGGGGCTTTCTGCTGCGCGGGAGGAGTTCGGGGGTAATCATGGGTCATGGCTGGGCCGCCAGGAAAACACGGCATTGCCGCCATGCGCGCCTGGATCCAGCTGCCGGGTCTCGCCGAGATCCGGCGCTACCAGCGATCCTGGCTGCGCGGCGACCTCATTGCCGGGCTGACCGTCAGCGCGTACCTGATCCCCCAGGTGCTGGCGTACGCGGGCGTCGCCGGGTTGCCGCCCGTGACGGGCCTGTGGGCCGCTGCGCCACCGCTGATCATCTACGCCGTCCTTGGCTCGTCGCGATCTCTGTCGATGGGGCCCGAGTCATCGACGGCACTGATGACCGCCGCCGCGCTCGGGCCGCTCGCGGCCGGTAACCCCGCGAGGTACGCCGAGCTGGCGACCGTGCTGGCGCTGCTCGTCGGGCTGCTCGCGATCGCGGCCGCGCTGCTGAGGCTGGGCTTCGTCGCCGACCTGCTGTCCCGTCCCGTGCTTGCCGGCTACATGGCCGGCCTGGCTGCCATCATGATCGCGGGTCAGCTCGGCCGCGTGACCGGCGTACCGGTGTCGGGCCGCACGTTCCTGTCCGACATGGCCTCGTTCGCCAGGCACATCACGAGCATCCAGCTGGCCCCGACCCTGATCGCCGCTGCGGTGGTCACCTTCCTCTTTGCCATGCGGGCCCGCTGGCCTACGTTTCCCGGGCCGCTGGCCGCCGTGGTCGCGGCCACCGTCGTTGTCTGGGCGCTCGGGCTCGAGAGCCACGGGGTCGCGGTGGTCGGGCCGATCCCGTCGGGACTGCCGTCGTTCCACGTGCCGGCCCTGACCGCGCACGACGTGCGGGACCTGCTCGGACCGGCCGCTAGCGTGCTGGTGATCGCCTTCAGCGACGTCGTGCTGACCGGCCGGGCGTTCGCGAAACGAGACGAGCGGATCGACGCGAACACCGAGATGCTGGCGCTGGGCGTGTCAAACGCCGTGGTGTCGCTGCTGCGCGGGTTCCCGGTCAGCAGCAGCGCCAGCAGGACCGCGATCGGTCAGGCAGCGGGCAGCCGCACCCAGCTGTACTCGGTGACCGCCGCCGTCGTCATGGTCGCGGTGCTGGAGTTCGGCCACACGCTCCTGGCTCACTTCCCCATGGCGGCGCTCGGCGGGCTGGTGATCTACGCGGCCATCAGGCTGATCGACGTCGCAGTGCTGCGCCGGCTCGCCGCGTTCCGGCGCCGGGAGTTCCTGATCGCCGTCGTCGCCTGCGCGGGCGTCCTTGTCTTCAACATCTTGTACGGCGTCCTGATCGCCGTCGGCATCTCAGTCGCCGAACTGCTCGTCAGGGTCGCCAGGCCGCACGGCGCGATCCTCGGCCAGGTGCCCGGCCTGGCCGGCATGCACGATGTCGACGACTACCCGAGCGCCCGCACCATTCCCGGCCTCGTCGTCTACCGCTACGACGCGCCGCTGTTCTTCGCCAACGCGGAGGACTTCCGCCGCCGGGCGCTAGCGGCGGCGCACAGCGCCGATCCGCCTCGGTGGTTCGTGCTCAACGTGGAAGCCAACGTCGAGGTCGACTTCACCGCGCTCGAAGCGGTCGAGTCGGTGCGCGATGAGCTGACAGGGGAGGGCACCGTCTTCGCACTCGCCAGAGCCAAGCAGGAGCTGGTCGACCGGCTCAGGACGTTCGGCCTGGCCGAGAAGATCGGAACCGAGCTGATCTTCCCGACGCTGCCCACCGCGGTCGAGGGCTACCGACGCTGGGCGCGCGAGCACCCTGAATCCGGCCCTAGTTGACCCGGCGGTCGTAGCCCTCCCAGTACTCCGCCCGCAGCTTGAACTTCTGCAGCTTGCCGGTCGCGGTCCTGGCCAGCGCGTCGCGCTGCTCAACTGTTGTCGGGCACTTGTAGTGGGCCAGCCTCGACCGGCAGAACTCGATCACCTCAGCCTCGGTGACCTCGTGTCCCTGGCGCACGACGATCAGCGCCTTGACGGTCTCGCCCCACCTCTCGTTCGGCACCCCGATCACGGCCGCCTCCGCGATCGCCGGGTGCTGGTACAGGCAGTCCTCGACCTCGACCGAGCTGACGTTCTCGCCGCCGGAGATGATCACATCCTTCTTGCGGTCAGAGATCACCAGGTACTCGTCCTGATCGATGTGGCCCTCGTCGCCCGTGTGGAACCACCCATCGACCAGGACCTTGGCCGACTCGGATGGCTGTTGCCAGTAGCCGGCGAAGACGTGGTTGGACCTGGCCAGCACCTCGCCGGCACCGTCGGTGGCGACCTGCACGCCCACCGCGGGCGCGCCGGCGCGCGACTGAAGCCTCGCCCGCTCCTCGCTCGGCAGGTCGTCCCACTCGGCCGGCCGCCGGTTCATCGTGAGCAACGGCGCGGTCTCGGTCAGGCCGTAGATCTGGATGAACTCCCAGCCGAGCTCGGACTCAACGCGCTCAATGGTCTTCGATGGCGGGGGAGCCCCGGCCACCACGATCCTGGTCCGGTCCCTGCCAGGCACCGGCTCGCCGGCCGCGCGCCTGGCGGCGGCCGCGTCCAGGATCGCCGCGACGACCGCGGGCGCGCCGCACATCAGCGTCACCCCGTGCGCGTCGATCCGGCTCAGCAACTCCTCGCCGTCGATCTTGCGAACCACGACCTGGGGCACGCCCATGCCGGTCACGGCGTACGGCATGCCCCAGCCGTTGCAGTGGAACATCGGCAGTGTGTGCAGGTACACGTCGCGGTCGGTCACCGTGGTCTGCCAGCCGAAGATCGCCGCGTTCAGCCAGCAGTTGCGGTGGGTCAGCTGCACCCCCTTGGGGCGTGCCGTGGTGCCGCTCGTGTAGTTGATGCTGGCGGTCATGTCCTCGTCAGGCTCCCAGGACGCTGGCTCCGCGTCGTCCGCCGCCTCGGCGAACAAATGCTCGTCGTCAACACCGTCGAGCACGATCCTGTGCTTGGCCTTCACGTCCCGCAAGGCCTGATCAGACTCGGGGTCGACCAGCAGTACCGACGAGCCTGAGTGCTCGACCACGTAGCTGACCTCGTCGGCGTTCAGGCGGTAGTTGACCGGCACGAGCACCCGGCCGAACCCGCTGACACCGTAGAACGCGATTCCGAACCTCGCCGCGTTCGGGCTGACGATGGCCACCCGCTCGCCCTGGCCCACGCCCATCTGGTCAAGCGCGATCGCCAGCCCGCGCGCCCGCCGCTCGAGCGAGCGGTAGGTGATCGTTCCGAGCGACCCTGCCGTCCCCGGTTCATCGATCAGTGCTGGCCGGTCAGGGTAGACGAGGGCACCTCTGCGAAGAAAGTCGGAAACGGTCAGCGGTACCTTCATGGTCAGCTCCCAGCGTTAGATGATTGTCCGATACTGCGTCAGAGCGAGCGCCGGGAGCAACCTTGACCCTCGCTCGAACAAACTGCGCCCGGCAGGACGGACCTCGGCCGACCCGGCAGGCCTGCTGATCGTGCCTGGCCTGCTGAACTACGGGCAGGTGAAGCGCGCGGCGCGAGCGGGCACCCCGATCCGGCACGCGATCCGGTCGCTGCAGCGGCGTTGCCGGCGCGGGTCACTCGCGGACGACGCCAGCGGGATCCTTGTCGTCGCGGATCCCGCGGTACGAGGCCGCGCGCAGCCGGCCAGAGCTGGTCCAGAGCGCGAATTCGGCCTCGATCACGACCTGCGGCTCCGTCCACACCGCGCCGCGTGCCTGATCGGGCGGGATGGTCGCGCCGAACGGAGAGGTTGCCCTGCGCAGCGGCGCGAGCCGCGCAATCAGCATGGTCAGCGTCTGCCTCGTGAAGCCCGTGCCGACGTGGCCCGCGAACGTGAACCCGTCTGGCCCGTACACGCCGACGATCAGCGATCCGATCTGGTCGGTGCGCACGCCTTCGCCTGGCTTCCAGCCGCCGACCACGAACTCCTGGCGCTGGATGTTCTTGATCTTCCGCCAGCTTGACGAGCGCCGGCCGGCCTCGTAGCGGGACGTCAGCCGCTTCGCCATGATCCCCTCGAGCGCGTGCTGCCTCGAGACGCCCTGGACGTCCGCGCCAGGAACCCCGATGAACGCGGGCGGGGTCTGCCAGCGCGGCCCGTTGACCGCGAGTTCGTCAAGCCGGGCCCGGCGAGCCGTGTACGGCAGGCCCGTCAGCGACTCGCCGTCGGCGGACAGCAGGTCGAAAGCCAGGTACGTGACCGGGATCTCGGCCGCGAGCCGCCTGACCTGGCTGGCTGCCGTCACGTTCATCCGCTGCTGCACCGCCTCGAAGCTCGGCCACGAGCCGTCGCCGAATGCCACGATCTCGCCGTCCAGCACGAGGTCCCGTTCCCCGGCCGCGGCGGCGAGGCCGCCCAGCTCCGGGTACGTCCCTGTGACGTCCCTGCCGGTGCGCGAGTACAGGGTCACTGAGCCGCCGCTGACGACCGCGATGGACCTCAGCCCGTCCCACTTCATCTCGTAGGCCCAGGCAGCGTCGTCGGCGGGACGCTCGCCCGCGACGGCGAGCATCGGCCGGAACTGAGCGGGCAGGCCGCGCCGGTCACGGTCGATCACGTGGCTAAGGTACCCGCAGTGATCTCGGTAGGCTGCCGCCGTGACGGTGCAGCGAGCGAGCATGATGCGCGATCGCAGTGGCCAGCAGCGGGTCACCAACGTCGAGCTCTTCTTCGACCTGGTCTTCGTCTTCGCGGTGACCCAGCTGTCGCACTTCCTGCTGTCCGGCCATGCTTCGCGCGGTCACGCCTACTACGGCCACGCCTGGACCGCGCTGCTCACCGCGCTGCTGCTCACAATGGTCTGGCTGCTCTGGTCGTACACGACATGGGTCACGAACTGGCTCGATCCCGACCGCATTGCTGTCCGGCTGCTACTGCTCGCGCTGGCCCTGATCAGCCTGTTCTCCTCGGCGGCGCTGCCAACGGCGTTTGAGCGCTCCGGGCTGGTCGTGGGCGGCGCTTACCTGGTCATGCAGGTCGGGCGGAGCGCGTTCACCGTCGTGGTGATCGGCGATCCCGTGCTGCGCCGCAACTTCCAGCGCATCCTGGCCTGGTGCGCCGTGAGCGGCCTGCTCGCGCTCGCCGGCGGCGTGGTTCACGGCGACGCCCGGGCCCTGCTGTGGACCGGAGCGGTCGCGGTCGACCTGCTCGGCGGCGCGGCCGGCTTCTACACGCCGGGTCTCGGCCGCTCGCGGACCGCGGACTGGACGATCGAGGGCGGCCACTTCGCCGAGCGCTGCCAGGGCTTCATCCTGATCGCGATCGGCGAGTCGATCGTCGTGATCGGCGCGAGCCTCGCGGCCAGGCTCGACAGCTCGCACGCCCTCACGGCCGCCGAGATAGCGGCCTTCGTGATCGCCGTCGTCGGCAGCGTCGCTTTCTGGTGGGTCTACTTCGACCGTGCCGCGCAGGACGCGGCCGACGTTATCTCCAGGTCAGCGGATCCCGGCAGGATCGGCCGCTCGGCGTATCACCTGATCCACCCGATCATGGTGGGCGGGATTATCGTCGCCGCGGCCGCCGACGCGGTGGTTGCCCGCGTAGCGGCGGCGCACGGCCTCACCGGCCGCGCCTCGGCCTGGACAGCGTGGCTGATCCTGGGCGGGCCCGCCTTGTTCATGGCCGGGCACGCGGCCTTCAAGGCTGCGATCTGGCGGCGGATCTCCTGGCCAAGGCTCGGCGCGATCGCCGCGCTCGGGCTGTTCGGGCTGCTCGCCCCGCACGTTCCGGCGCTCGTCCTGGCCGCGTGCAGCGCCGCGGCGGTGGTTGCCGTCGCGGTCGCCGATCACATCTGGCGTCCCCCGCCTGTGCCCGGCGACGTGGCTGGCTAGCCGCTCGCTTGCTGCGCAGCGGCGCGCCGCACCCCGCCGATGATCGTGCGCATCATCAAACCTGGTGAGTACCGCGACATCCGCCATGCGATCCGCGCCGATCGCGGCGCAACGATCAGCGCGCGGTTTTGCTGCACGCCGCGGAGTACGTCCTGGGCGAGCTGATCGGCCTGATAGAGCTTGCCAAGCATGCGGGCGAGCACGGCAGCGTTCTCGCCGGTATCGGTCTGCGGCAGGCCGGGATTGACGCGGCCGAGCAACGGGGTGTCAACGAATCCCGGGCACACCGCGCTGACCTTGACGCCCCGCAACGCGGCCTCGGCGCGCAGCGACAGGCTCAGCCCGACGACCCCGTGCTTGACCGCGGCATAGGGCGCGAGGCCGGGGCCTGGCACCAGCCCAGCGAGCGACGCGGTGTTGACGATATGGCCGTGGCCCTGGCGCAGCATGACGGGATAGGCGGCGTGCACCCCGTGCACGACGCCCCTGAGGTTGACGTCGATCACCCGGTCCCAGTGATCGACGGTCAGCTCATCGACGAGACCGGCCACCGCGATGCCCGCGTTGTTGAAGATCAGGTCCAAGCGGCCGTGCGCGGCGACGACGCTGGTGACCAGATCGGCGACCGCACCGGCATCCGTCACGTCGACGGCCTCGGCGCCGGCGGCGCCCGCTGGGATCTCGCCGGCGAGTGCCTTGGCTGCGGCCTCGTCGATGTCGGCGATGACGACGGTGCTGCCGCGCGAGGCGAGGGCGCGGGCGATGGCCGCGCCGATCCCTGACCCGCCGCCGGTCACGATCGCGACCCGGCCCGCAAAGACGTCCATCCCAGGACGCTAACCCAGTCCCAGAAACCGGGCAAGCAGCAGCAAGCCTCTCGTACTAGCCGGTCCCCCCGTACGCTGAGCCCTATGCCAGAACCGCACGTTCCCGACGACGACATATCCCGCTGGCACGCGGCTATCGCGCCCGAACTGCGGGCCGCCTTCGAGGACGTGCTGGCGGGCCCGAAGTTCACGCTAGGGCCGAACCTGCGGGCGTTCGAGACGGAGTTCGCGCGCTACTGCGGCGCGCACGCCTGCATCGGGATCTCCAGCGGGACGGCGGCGCTGCACCTCGCGCTGCTGGCGCTCGGCGTCGGTCCAGGCGACGAGGTGATCACGGTGCCGAACACCTACATCGCCACCGCGTTCGCCATCACCTACACGGGCGCGCTGCCCGTGTTCGTCGACGTCGACCCCCGCACGCTCAACATGGACCCGGCTGCGATCGGACCGGCGCTGACGGAACGCACCAAGGTGATCCTGCCGGTGCACATGTACGGCCAGTGCGCCGACGTCAACGCGATCAGGCGGGCGGCGCCGGGGATTCCCGTCATGGAGGACGCGGCGCACGCCCACGGCGCCACGCTGGGCGGCAGGCCCGCGGGGAGCGTGGGCGACCTGGCGGCGTTCTCGTTCTATCCGACCAAGGTGCTCGGTGCGCTCGGCGACGGCGGTGCGATCACGGCGTCAACGCCAGCACTCGAGGCGCGCGTCAGGCAGCTGCGTTACATGGGCCAGCAGGTCAAGTTCGACCACGCGATCCTCGGCTACCAGGAGCGCCTCGACGAGATGCAGGCCGCGTTCCTCCGGGTGAAGCTGCGCTACCTCGACGAGCAGGTCGCTGGCCGGCGCAGGGTCGCGGCCCGGTACGCGGAGTTGCTCGCCCAGACTCCGCTGACGCTGCCGCCCGACGACATCACCGGCAGGCACGCGTACTACATGTACACGGTGCTCGCGCCCGAGCGGGACGCGCTCGCGGCGCACCTGGACAAGCGCCGGATCGACAGCATGGTCATCTACCCCCGGCTGGTGACCCACGCCGGCGCGTACGCAAGCCTGCCGTGGCGGTCCGGGCCGATTCCGGTCGCGGAGACGCTGCCAGACCGGTTGCTGTCGCTGCCGATGTTCGCGGAGCTGACCGACGAGGAGATCGACCGCGTCGGCGCCGCGATCAGCGAGTTCTACGGCACGTGACGAGCCTTCCCGACCCCGTCCGGCTGGTCGTGCTCGGCGGCAGCGCGCCCGCCACCGTGCAGCTGATCGACGCCGTCGCCGGCGCACAACGCCCGCCGCACCTCGACGTGATCCTGCACGGCCGGTCGGCCGAGCGGCTCAACGCGGTGGCCGGCGCCGCCAGGCTGCGCGCCGACGCGCTCGGTCTCACCGTGGGTGTTGCGGCCGAGACCGACCGCGCCAGGGCGCTGGCCGGGGCGTTCATCGTGCTGAACCAGATCAGGCCTGGCGGCCTCGACCAGCGGTCGGCCGACGAGTCGTTCCCGCACGAGTTCGGCCTGCCCGGCGAGGAGACGCTGGGACCAGGCGGCTTCGCCAGCGCCATCCGCTCGGTCGCCGCGCTGCGGCCGGTCTGGGCTGACGTCGCCGCGTCCTGTCCTGGGGCGCTGCTGATCAACCTGACCAACCCGGCCGGGATCGTGACGCAGGCCGCCCGGCAGGAGTTCGGGATCGACGTCATCGCTGTCTGCGACTCCCCGCTCGGCCTGCTCGCCTCGGTGGCCCGACGGCTCGGCGCCGGCAATCCGGCCGGGCCGCGGCTCAGGTATGCGGGCATGAACCACGTGGGCTGGTACGTGCCGGAGGACCCAGCCGAGCTCGATCAGCTTGACGTACCCGGCATCGACGCCGACCTGCCGCGGCTGCATGGCGCGCTGCCGGGACCTTACCTGCGCTACTACGCCCAGCCCGACCGGATGCTCGCCGCCCAGCGGGACCGGCCGACCAGGGCGGACCAGCTGCGCGAGCTGGCCAGGTCCACGCTCGAGGCGTTCGGCAAGGGCGAGATCCCGGCCGCCTGGGAGCGGCCGGCCCCGTGGTACTCCCTCGCGGTCGTCCCGCTGATCGACGCCTGGCTCACCGGCGGAGGCCAGCCAATGATCCTCGGGCTGCCGAATCTTGGCCGCATCGAATGGATGCCAGACGACGTGATCGTGGAAGGACCGGCGACGATGGCCAGGCGCGGGCACGCCAAGCCCCTGCCGATGGCCGAGCTGCCCGACCTGCCACGCGGGATCCTGGCCAGGCACGCGTCCTACGAGCGGCTCGCTGCCACAACCCTGGCGGCAGGCCAGCCGGACGCTGATGACCTCGTCAGGATCCTGCTCGCCAACCCGATGGTGACTAGCCTGGACCAGGCCAGGGCGCTCGCGTCCGCGATCGCGGCGCGGCTCAAGCCCGTCACGTAGTTTCCGCGAGCGCGGCGCAGAGCCGGCCTACGGCAGTGGTGAACGCGTGCTCGGCGGGCCGTCCGTACCCGATGACCAGCGCCGGGCCGCGTTCGTGCCCTGGCGCCGTGTACAGCCGCAGCCCGTCGACCGCGACGCCGTGCCTGGCGGCCGCCGCGACCACCGCCTCCTCGCTCACGCCGCCCGGCAGCTCGGCGAGCGCGTGCAGGCCGGCCGCGATCCCGGTCAGCCGTACCGCGGGCGCCGCCCGCCGCAGCGCCGCGATCAGTCGGTCGCGCCGCCGCCGGTAGACGAGCCTGGACTGGCGGATCTGCCGGTCGTATCCGCCGGATTCGATGAACGCGGCGAGGGTGAGTTGCTCGAGCGTCCCGTTTGCGCCGCCGGACATCTCCTTGGCGGCGACGACGTCGTCGACCATCGAGTCAGGGACGACGAGCCAGCCGAGCCGCAGCCCGGGCGCGAGGCTCTTGCTCGCCGTACCGGCGTAGACGACGTGCTCGGGCGCGAGCGCCTGCATCGCGCCGACCGGCTGCCGGTCGAAGCGGAACTCGCCGTCGTAGTCGTCCTCGATGATCACCGCGCCGGCGCTGGCCGCCCATCGCACGAACGCGGTGCGGCGAGCGGGCGCGAGCGTCATGCCGAGCGGGTACTGGTGCGCCGGCGTCAGCACGGCCGCCATCGCATGGCTGCCGGCCGCGGCCGCGTCGAGCGCACCCGACGCGTCGACGGGCAGCGGCGCGATCCGCATGCCGCTGGCGGCGGCGATCCGCCGGTGCAGCGCGTGCCCGTACGCCTCGATCGCCAGCGCGGGCCGTTCTGGCCGGCCGCGCTGGCTAAGGACGCGGCAGAGCACCGCCAGGCCGTGCGCGAAGCCCGAGCAGATGACCACGTTCTCCGGGCTCGCCAGCACGCCCCTGGCCCGGCCCAGGTACCCGGCGAGCGCGACGCGCAGGTCGGCCAGGCCTCGCGGGTCCGGGTAGCCGAGCACGTTGTCCTCCGCGGCCGCCAGCGCGGCCCGGCCTGCGGCGAGCCAAGCCCGGCGCGGGAACGCGGCCACCGCGGGGATCCCCGCCCGCAGGTCGTACCGCGGATCCGCGGGTCGCGGGGCGGCCGCGACTGCCGGCCGCTCGACGGCCGGCACGGGCCGCTCGGCCACCCACGTTCCCGCGCCGGTTCTCGCCTCGAACCACCCCTCGGCGACCAGCTGCCCGTACGCGTCGGCGACCGTGTTCCGCGCGACGCCGAGGTCAGCGGCGAGGTCGCGGGAGGACGGCAGCCTGACGCCAGGCGCGAGCCGGCCAGAGCGCACCGCCTCCCTGAGCGCCGCCTCCATGGCGGCCCTGACCCGCGAACCAGCCAGCTCCAGGTGCAGGTCGAATCCGAGGTGCTGGCTCGGATTGGCCCACGTTTCCGACATAGATATGGACCTTACTCCTGGGCCGCTCGGCGCCTAGTGTGGTAGCCATGACGACAACGCAGACGACAGCACCCATCCCGGTCCGGCTGGACTTCGACGAGAACGCGGCGGGGTTCGCCCGCGCCATGGCCCACCTGGACAGGGCCGCGATCAAGGAACTCGACAAGGTCAATTTCGACGCCAGGCTCCGCG
This sequence comes from Streptosporangiaceae bacterium, assembly GCA_036273575.1. Classification (GTDB taxonomy): domain Bacteria; phylum Actinomycetota; class Actinomycetes; order Streptosporangiales; family Streptosporangiaceae; genus Chersky-822. The sequence continues at coordinate 12,364 of DASUHI010000158.1, forward strand.
AGCTGGTCAGGATCCGCGCCTCCCAGCTCAACGGCTGCGCGTATTGCGTGGACATGCACACCAAGGACGCGCGCGCGATCGGCGAGACCGAGCAGCGGATCTACGCGCTCCCGGTCTGGCGGGAGACCCCGTTCTTCTCCGCGCGGGAGCGCGCCGCGCTGGCGTTCACCGAGGAGGTGACGCTGGCCGCGAGCACCCACGTCCCGGACGAGGCGTATCAAGCCGCCGCCGCGGAGTTCAGCCCGGCCGAGCTCGGCGCGCTGGTCAGCGTCATCGTGACCATCAACGCGTGGAACGCGATCGGCGTCGCCACCCGCGCCTGGGAACCAGGCTCCTACCAGCCCTGAGCCCGGCGCGCCGCACAACGGGGGCGCCCGGTTGATGCTCTAGCGACAAAGGGGCGCCCCCGTTGCGGCGGAGGGCTAGGCCAGGAGGCAGGCTACCTCGTGGCCGCCGGGGGCCGCGGAAGCCAGGGCGGGGTCCTCGCCGGCGCAGCGGTCCACGGCGATCGGGCAGCGCGGGCGAAACCGGCAGCCAGCCGGGATCGCGACAGGGTTCGGCGTCTCACCGGACAGGATCTGCGGCTTCCTGCGCTTCCGCGGGTCGCGGTCGGGCACGACCGACAGCAGCGCCTTGGTGTAGGGGTGCCGCGGGTCGGCGATCACAGAGCGAGCCGGGCCGTACTCCACGATCCTGCCCAGGTACATGACCGCGATCCGGTCGGCGAAGTGCGCGGCTGTCGACAGGTCGTGCGTGATCATCAGCACCCCGAGCTTGCCGTCCTTGCGCAGGCCGTCGAGCAGCGCCAGGACGCCGGCTCGCACGGACACGTCGAGCATCGAGACCGGTTCATCGGCGAGCAGCAGCATGGGGTCGAGCGCCAGGGCCGCGGCGATCGCGACCCTCTGCCGCTGGCCGCCCGAGAGCTCGTGCGGGTAGCGGTCGAGGTACAGCCTGGCCGGAGCCAGTCCCGCGCGCTCGAGGGCCTCGGCGACCAGCTTCTCTCGCTCGGCCCGTGACGCGCCGATGCCGTGCACGAGCAGCGGCTCCGCCACCGTCTGCCTGACACGGAAACGGGGGTCGAGTGACTCGTACGGGTCTTGGTAGACCATCTGGATGCCGCGCCGCAGCGGCCTGAGCCTCCGCTGCGACAACGCCGTGATGTCCCGGCCGTCCACCCTGACCGTGCCGCCCGCGGGCTCGACCATGCGCAGGATCGTCTGCGCGGCCGTGGTCTTGCCGCAACCAGACTCGCCGACGAGCGCGACCATCTCGCCGCGACGCAGCGAGAACGAGACCCCGTCGACGGCGCGTACCCACCGCTGCGGCCGCCTGGCCAGCCGGTCGGCGATCGACCGCCGCACCGGATAGCGCGTCCGCAGGTCAGCGACCTCGAGCAGCACGTCGTCCGGGGTCAAGCGGCACCCCCAGCCCTGTGACACGCGACCGCGTGACCGGCTGACCCCCCGACCGGCAGCAGCACGGGGCGCTGGTGCTCGCACTGGTCGATGACGACGTCGCAACGCGGCCGGAACGGGCAGCCGGCGATCGGCTCGTCCAGGCGGGGCGGCGTGCCGGGGATCGACACCACGTCCTCGTCGCCGTACAGATCGGGCGTCGCGGCGAACAGCAGCCTGGTGTAGGGATGCCTGGTCGCGTGGAACAGCGCGTCCGTCGTGCCGGTCTCGACCACCTCACCCGCGTACATCACGCCAGCCCTGTGGCAGATCTGCGCCACGACCGGCAGGTCGTGCGTGACCAGCACGAGCGCGAGGCCGAGCTCGTCGGACAGGGACACCAGCAGCTCCAGGATCTGCGCCTGCACCATGACGTCCAGCGCCGTGGTCGGCTCGTCGGCGAGCAGCACCTTCGGCTCGCAGGCCAGCGCCATCGCGATCGCGGCGCGCTGGCGCATGCCGCCCGAGAACTCGTGCGGGTACCTCGCGCCCGACGCGGCCGGGATCCCGACCATCTCCAGCAGCTCGCCCGCCCGCTTGCGCGCGGCGGACGCGGAGGTGTCCTTGTGCAGCAGCATCGGCTCGGCGATCTGCGCGGCGACCGTGCGCACCGGGTTTAGCGCGTTCATCGCGCCCTGGAACACCATCGCCAGGTCCGTCCACCGGTGCGGCCTGACGGTGTCCTCTCCGCCCGCGAGGATGTCCGTCCCGTCGAACCTGACCTCGCCGGCCACCAACGCGTTCGGCGGCAGCAGCCCCATCATCGCGAGGATGGTGGTCGTCTTCCCGCAGCCCGACTCGCCCACGAGGCCGAACCGCTCGCCCGCCCCGAGCTCGAAACCGACGCCCTGCACGGCGTGCAGCTCGCCGCCGCCAGGCATCGAGAACCAGACGTGCAGGTCACGCACTTCGAGCAGGCTCGACACGGTCATATCGCGTCAGGTCCCCGGCCGGCCAGCGGCCTCAGCGCCCACCGCCGCGAGGACAGGTGCGCGACCCGGAGGCGCGGGTTGAGGGCATCCTCGATGGCCTGGCCAAGCAGGAAGCACCCCATGATGAGAAGGGTGATAACAAGACCATCGGGGACGATCGCCCACCACGCGCCGGCGCTGACAGCGGCCCGGTCAAAGGCGTGTTCCAGGATGGTCCCCCAGGTCGTCGTGCTCGGGTCCTCCAGCCCAAGGAACGCGAGCGCGGTCTCCAGGTAGATCGCCACCGCGATGGTGAGCACGGTGTTGGCCATCAGCAGCGGCCCCACCTGCGGCAGGATGTGCCTGCCGATAATCCTGGCGTGGCTGGCGCCGATCGAGCGGGCTCGCTTGATGTAGACGCGCTGCTTGATGCTCATCACCTGGGCCCTGATGATCCTCGCCGTCGCGGCCCACTCCAGCACCGCGATCACCAAGATCACGTGGCTCAGGCTCGGCCCCCACACGTCGGCGATCACCATGGCGAAGGCCAGATCGGGGATGACGAGCAGATAGTCGGTGATCCGCATCAGCGAGATGTCGATCCAGCGGCCGAAGTAGCCGGCGGCGATGCCGACCCCGCCGCCGATGAGCATCGCGATCAGCGTGGCGGCGAAGCCGATGATCAGCGAGATGCGTCCGCCCGAGATGATCTCGCTGAGCACGTCGATGCCGCCGTCGTCGCAGCCCAGCCAGTGGTTGCCGGAAGGCGGCGCGAACACAGCGCACGACCGCGCGGTCGTGGAGTACGGCGCGATCAGGGGCGACGCCAGCGCCAGGATCACGAAGAACACGATGATCCCGAGCCCGAGCGCGGCGGCCTTGCGCTCGGTGATGGCCTGCCGGATCAGCCCGGCCCTTCCCGGCGAGACCGGTCCCGCCAGAGCGGCTTCCGTCGCGATGGCGCTCACTGGCTGATCCGCGGGTCGAGCTTGAAGTACGCGAGGTCGGCGAGCAGGTTCAGCCCCACCACCGAGACCGCGAGCACCAGGAAGCCGCCCTGCAGCATGGGGTAGTCGCGCTGGTTCACGGCCTGCCAGAGCGCCTGGCCGATGCCCGGCCAGGAGAAGATGTACTCGACCAGGATCGCGCCGCCCACGATCCAGCCGATCGACAGCGCGACGAGCGTGGCGATCGGCAGCAAGGCGTTGCGTACCACGTGCCTGGCGATCACCCGGCGGTCGCGCAGGCCCTTGGCCCTGGCGGTCAGCACGTAGTCCTCGCCAAGCGTCTCCAGCATCGACGAGCGCATGATCAGCGTGAACTCGCCGTACAGGGTCAGCAGGAGGGTCAGCGCCGGCAGGATCAGGTGCAACCCGATGTCCTGGAGCCTGGCCACCGACGACTGCGGGCCGAACACGCCTGCGTAGGGGTTCTCCATCCCCGACGTCGGCAGCAGGCCGCCAAGAACGATCAGCAGCATCAGGCCGAGGAACTGGGTCGGGAACGCGTAGAACGCGATCGCGAGGTTCGTGCTGACGTGGTCAGCGGCCGACCCCCGGCGCCACGCGGACAAGATGCCGGTCGCGATGCCCAGCACGATCGCTCCGAGCGTGCCGACCGTGACCATGGGGATCGTGTTCTTCAGGTCGTTCAGCAGAAGGTGGGAGACCGGCTGCTGGGTGGCGAACGAGACCCCCATGTTTCCGCGGAGGAGCTCGCGCACGTAGATCACGTACTGCTGCCACTTCGGCTTGTCGAGGCCGAACTCGACGGTCAGCGCGTGCCGCAATTGCGGTGTGGCGTGCGGGACCCTGGCCAGGTCGGAGACCACGTTGCCTGGCAGCACGCGGAACAAGAAGAAGTTGATCGTGATGGCGACGAAGATCGTCAGCAGCGCGAACCCGATGCGCCTGATGACGTAGTCCGCACCGCGCATGCTACTTCTGGTGAACCTGGAGCAGCGTGGCAGTGGACAGCGAGTTCACCGAACCCATCACCGGCGACACCGTGAAGCCGGTCCACTTCGTGGAGTGCGCCTCGATGATGTCGGGGTAGTCGAGGATGATGTACGGCTTGGCGTCGTAGATGTACTGCTGCATCTTCCAGATCAGCGCGCGCCGCGCCGACGTGGCGATCAGCGTGCTCTGCCTGGCGTACATCTTGTCGTAGGCCGGGTTGCAGTAGCCGCTGTCGCTGTTGTTGCCGAGCTGGGCGCAGGTCATCACCGAGAGCATGAAGTCGGGGTCGACCGGCGGTACCCAGTCCCACATCGCCATGTCGAAGGTCTCGTACTTGTTGCCGGGCGCCGAGATCGCGTTGAACGTCGCGCTGTCGTCCATGTTCTGCTGGGAGATCGAGATCCCGATCTTGGCGAGATCGGCCTGCATGATCTGGAACGTGCGGTCACCTGTGCCGCGCTCGTCCGGCGGGAAGATCACGTTGTAGGACATCGGGTGGCCGTCGGCGATCCGCACGCCGTTGGGCCCGCGCTTGAAGCCCGCGGCGTCGAGCAGCTTGTTCGCCTTCGCGAGGTCGAACGGCAGCACCTTGACGTTCGCGTCGTGCCATGAGCCATCCGCCGGGGCGATGATCGTGCTGCCGGACTGGGCGAGGCCGAGCCAGGCGGTCTTGATGATCTGGCTGCGGTCGGTCGCGTACTCGATGGCCTCGCGGACCCGGGGGTCTAGCAGCTCACGGTGCGTGGTCTTGTGGCTGTTGGTGTTGATGATGAAGGTCTTCATCGACAGCGACGGCGTCGTGGTCACCACGAAACCCGCCTGCTTGAGCGCCTTCACCGCGGTGGGCGGGGTGTACTCGCCGATGAAGTCGACCTGGCCGTCCTTGAGCGCCTGGACCATGGCGTCGGCATTGGAGAAGAACTGCAGCCCGAAGCCTTCGATCTTCGGCTTGGGACCCCACCAGCGCGGGTTCCGCTTGAACAGGGCGTACTGGTTCGCCTTGTACTGCACCATCTCGAACGGCCCGCCGGAGACCATGGGCTTGCCGTTCGGCGGCGGGGTATTCGCGTACGTCTTCAGCTTGGAGCCGTTGCCTGTGAAGTACGGCGCCCAGACCTGCTTCGGCAGCACCGACATGCCCTGCATCTGCTCGAGCACGTTCGCCACCGCGGTCGAGTACTTGATCACGAGTGTGGTGGCGTTGGGCGCCGACGCGCCGATCATGTGCTCGAGGAGCCCCGCCCACTGGCCGGCCGGACCGTTCTTGTACTTCATCACCTCGTTGATGGTCCAGGCGACGTCGGCGGCGGTCAGAGGCTTGCCGTCGGACCAGTGCGCGTGCGGGACCGTGTGGAACGTCCACGTGCGGCCACCGTCGGAGGCCGACCAGCTGCGCGCGAAGTCCGGCGCGATGCCGAGCGTGCCGTTGTACTGCACCAGCTGCGGATAGATGTACTCGTAGACCGCGTAGGAGTAGTCGGACTGGGCGACGAACGGGTTCATCGAGTCGATCGGGTACGTCGTGCCGATGTGCAGGACGCCGCCAGATGAACCAGATCCCGTGCCAGCCGCGCTGCACGCCGCCAGCGCCACCGCGGCGCCCGCGGTCAGCGCGAGAGCCAGCGGCGGGGCGATCATATTCCGCAACATCCGCATACGGCGATCCCCTAAGACCCAGGTCGGCCCGAGACAATATACAGAGTATGAGGATTGTGCAGAACCGCGTCAATCCGGTTCAAGAGACTCTATCGGCACTTTGTGGCAAAACGCTCGACCCAGCGCAGGAGGGCTCGCACCGGAGAACCCGTGGCGCCTTCCGGCCAGAGCACCCCCGCGCGGTCGAGGTATGCGGTCGAGCCGTTGTCGATGTGCATCCACGGCACGCCACCGGTGAACTCGCTCAGGTATGTCGCCGCCATGACCGTCGTGTCTGGCACGCCCGCCGGCGTGTTCCTGAGGTCGGCGACGGCGGAGGTCAGGTACCTGCGGTAGGAGCGCGGCAGCGGCATCCGCCAGCCTGGGTCACCGGCCTCGCGACCAGCCTCGATCAGCTCGCCGATCTGCCGCTCGTCCGTGCCGAGCACGGCCCACAGGTCCTCGCCGAGCCCCGCGGCGTCCGTCAGCGTCGCGACGTCGACCAGCGTCGCAGGGCCGCGTTCTGCCAGATAGGCCACTGCGTCCGCGATGATCAGCCGGCCCTCGGCGTCGGTGTCCCTGACCTCGGAGGTCCGCCCGCCCCGGTGGGTGATCACGTCGCCCGGCCGCTGCGCGGAACCGCCCGGCATGTTCTCGGCGAACGGGATCGCCGCCTCGATGGTGACAGGGAGCGCGAGTTCCGCGACGCCGCGCAGCACGGCCATGATCGTGGCCGCCCCTGCCATGTCGGACTTCATCCATTCGATCTCCGCGTCGCGCTTGAGCGACAGGCCGCCGGAGTCGAACGTGATGCCCTTGCCGGTCATCGCGATGACCGGGCCTTCGCCGCCGCGATAGCCCAGCTCGACCAGGCGCGGCTCGTGCCTGCTGCCCTGGCCGACCCCGAGGATTCCGCCGAACCCGCCGGCCCGCAGCTCGGGCACGGTCAGCACCGAGCAGGACAGGCCGTGCGACGCGGCCAGCTCGCGTCCCCGCTGCGCCATGTCCTCAGGAGTGCTGTCCGACGGCGACGCGTTCACCAGGTCCCTGACCCAGTTGGTCAGCTCAGCCACGATCTGGCCGCGCCGCAGCCCTGCGCTGACGTCCGCCACGTCCGCCACGTTCGCCGCGTCGGTCAGAACGCGCACGTTCTCGGTCACGGGCGGCCGCTGATCAGGCGTGAGCGGCCGATGCCGGTACCTGTCGAACCGGTAGCCGCCGAGCAGCAGCCCTTCGGCGAACGCGGCGGCGAGCTCTCTTTGGCCGTGCCGGCCGGCCGCGGGCAGCACGGCCGCTATCGTCGCCCCCCTGGTCATCTCGCCCGCCGCGCGCAACGCGGCCTCGCGGACGGCGCCGGGACCGCCGTCGCCTGTCCCGATGACGAGCAGCTCAGCCGCGGCGAGCCTGCCGAGGGTGAGGGTCGTGAACGTGTCACCGACCTCGCCCGTGCAGCCGCGCCCGCGCAACGTCCTCGTGAGGTCGATGCCCAGCGCGGCCGCCGCCTCGGCACAGCCAGGCCCCATCTCAGCCGCGCCGTCGCGGCCCGCGCAGCACGGCAGCACTAGTACGTCGGCCCGCACCCGCGACACGCGTTCTGAAACAACCTCGAAGCGCATCACGAACTCACCATATACCGGCATACCCGGCGCAAAGAGTATTGAGTATGCAGAGTATACAGGGTACGATCCGGCTAAATCTTCGCACCGCCTCGGGCTACGCCCGGCTTACCGCCTCCCGGAGCACGTAACCGTGACATTCAATGACAGGTACGCGGCGTGGGCGAGCCGCTCGCGTGAGCTGTTCGAGCAGGCCAGCGACGTCATCCCTGGCGGGGCAGGCAGCAGCGCGCGCACCGCGAAGTTCGGCTGGATGCCCTACCCCCCGTTCGTGGTCAGCGGCAGTGGGTCGCGGATCACCGACGTAGACGGGCACGAGTACGTGGACTTCCTGCTCGGCCTCGGCCCGATGATCCTCGGCCACCGGCACCCGGTCGTTACCTCGGCGGTCGCGACCGCGATCACCGAGTACGGAACGTGCCTCGGGCTGCCCCATCCGCTCGAGGTCGAGGCGGCGCGCAAGGTCGTCGACGCGGTGCCAGGCGTGCAGATGGTCCGGTTCACCAACTCCGGCAGTGAGGCGGTCGGCAGCGCGATCAGGATCGCCCGCGCGTACACGGGCCGCCGGCTCGTGATCAGGTTCGAGGGCCACTATCACGGCTGGCAGGACGCGATCTACTGGAGCAATCACGTGGACCCGGCCGTGGCTGGTCCCGCCGCCCGGCCGAGGCCGGTGCCGTCAGGGCCCGGCGTCCCGGTGGAGCTCGAGACCACGCTGATCGTGCTCACGTGGAACGACGCGGACAGCTTCGCGGACGTGATGGCCGAGCACGGCGATCAGGTGGCCGCGGTGATCACCGAGCCCGCGGTCTTCAACACCGGCTGCATCCTGCCCGCGCCCGGCTATCTCGAGTTGCTGCGCGACCTGACCAGTCAGCACGGCGCGCTGCTGATCTTCGACGAGGTCATCACCGGCTTCCGGTTCGCCAGGGGTGGCGCGCAGGAGTACTTCGGCGTGCTTCCTGACCTGACCACCCTGGCCAAGGGCCTAGGCGGTGGATTCCCGGTCGCGGCCATCGGCGGCAGCACGGAGGTCATGTCGATCATCGCCGACGGCCGATATTCACATTCAGGCACATATAACGCGAACCTCATAGCTTGTGCCGCCGTCAGCGCGACTATGGACCTGCTCGCTGAACCTGGCCTGTACGACCGCCAGCGCCGCCTCGGTGAGCGGCTGATGGCTGGGCTGAGGTCACTCGCCGCGACCGCAGGACTGCCCGTCATCGTGGAGGGGCTCGGTACGGTGTTCCAGGTCTGGTTCAGCGAGCGCCCGATCAGGAACTGGCGCGACGCAGAGCGGTTCGCCAGGACCGGGCTGTTCACCCGGTGGTGGCAGGAGATGCTGCTGCGCGGCGTGCTGTTTCATCCGAGCCAGTACGAGAACCTTTTTCTCTCAATGGTGCACACGGATGCTGACGTTGACGCGATGCTGAATGCCGCGGCCGATTCGTTCGCCGTGGTCGGTAGCGCCGCGGCGCTCGCCGCGTCACGAGGGCCTGGCTAGGTGAAGTGAAGGCTTAGATGGTTCTGGATCTCGGTGGCAGGCCGCCGGACGAGCCGGCGCCCCGCCCGGCGGCGCCGCGGCTGCCCAGGGCCGCGCTGCTGTACGAGCGCGTCGTCGACCACGTCGAGCGGCTCATCGCGGACCGCGGGCTGCGGCCAGGCGACATGCTGCCCAGCTACACCGATCTGGCCGAGCAGGCCGGGGTCAGCCTGATCACCGTCCGCCGCGCGCTCGACGAGCTTGAACGGGCCGGCCGGGTGCGCCGCCATCAGGGCCTCGGCACGTTCGTGGCCAGACCGCGCATCGTCACGGAGCCGACCAGGGCCGGCAGCCTGCTCGCGACCCTCGCCAGCGACGGCGAGCGGGCCGGCGAGCTGCGGACCGTCGTGCTGGGGCTCAACCGGGGCGAGCCATCCGATGACCTGTGCCGCGCGCTCCGCGTCGCCACGGGCAGCCTGGCGTGGCGGCTGCGAAGGCTGCGCCTGCTCGACGGCCAGCCAGCCGTGCTGGAGACCTCCGTCATCCCGGTCGAGCTCGCGCCTGAGCTCAGCGCGCTGCTCGGCAGGCTCGAGGGCTCGCTGTATGACCTGCTCGCGGCCGAGTACGACCTGGTCGACGCCTACGAGGAGCAGTACCTGGAGGTACTCACCCCCGCCCAGGACGAGGCCAGGCTGCTCGAGCTGCCCGCGAGGGCCCAGGTGGTGCGGATACGCGGGCTGAGCGCCGACGGCACCGGGTTGCCGTTCGACGCGTTCGAGCAGCTGTATCCCGCGAACCAATTCGTCTTCGCGTTCTCCGGCAGCGCCTCCAGGCAGCTGCTGCCTGCTCCCGGCAGCCGGGACTGGACCGTCCGCTGAACGGGCTCTACATCGGGCTTGACCTCGGCACCTCCGGCCTGAAGGCGATCGCTCTCGACACGTCGGGAGAGGCCGTCGCGCGGGCCAGCGCCGGTTACCCGACGAGCAGGCCGGGACCTGGCGCGGCCGAGCAGGATCCGGCCTCGTGGATCGGGGCGCTCGGACGGGCCGTCGCCGAGCTCGCGGCCGGCGCCCCGCCAGGCCAGTGGCGGGCCATCGGGCTGTCGGCCATGATCCCCACGCTGGTCACGGCCGACGCCGCGGGACACGCCGTTGGTGCGGCGATCACCTGGGAGGACAGCCGTGCCGAGGGACACGCCGCCCGGCTGCGCGCGGCAGCGGGCGACGCGGCGCTGTACGAGCGCACCGGTCAGCGGGTGGACGGCCGCTACCTGCTGCCGATGTTCCTGCGGCTGCGTGACCGCGAGCCGGACCGGGCCGCGGCCACGCGGACGCTGCTCGGCGCGAAGGACTACCTGTTCTGGTGGCTGACCGGCGAGGCCGTCACGGACCCGAGCACGGCCACGGGGTTCGGGGCCTACAGCCTGAGCGCGGGTGACTGGGACGCGGGCATCCTGGCGGCCGCCGCGTCGCTGGCCGGCGGCGACCTGCCGGCGCTGCCGCCGGTGCTGCCAACCTCGGCCGTCAGGTCGCTGCGGGCGACGGTCGCCGCCAGGCTCGGCTGCCCGCCGATACCGGTCTGCGTTGGCGCGGCCGACTCGGTGCTCGGCGCGCTCGGGCTCGGCGCCCGCACGCCGGGCCAGGTCGCCTACGTGGCCGGCACGAGCACGGTCATCCTCGGCCTCGCCGCCGAGCCGCGGCTGGAGCCGCGGCGCCGGTTCCTTGTCACGCCGATGGCCGAGCCAAGCGTGTGGGGTCAGGAGATGGACGTGCTCGCGACCGGCAGCGCGGTGCGCTGGCTGGCTGACGTCTGTGGCCTGGAGGAGTCAGCGGTGATGGCACTGGCCGCCGAGGTCGATCCCGCCGAGGGCCCCGTTATGCTCCCCTATCTCAGTCCCGGCGAGCAAGGTGCGCTGTGGGATCCCGCGCTGCGCGGCACCATTGCCGGGCTCACGCTCGGTCACCGCCGGCGGCACCTGGCCAGGGGGCTGGTCAACGGCATCGTGCTCGAGAGCCGCAGGTGCCTGGCCGTCCTCGAGGAGGCCGGCACGGACGGTGTTGGCCAGCACGGTGTTGGCCAGCACGATGTTGGCCAGCACGGTGTTGGCCAACACGGGGCTGCCGTGCTGGTCGCGGGCCGCGGCGCGGCCTCTGCGGCGTTCCGCGCCGATCTCGCCGACGCCACGGGCCGCCGGGTAATAGGGCCGGGAGGGCATGACGCGGACTTCTCGGCCAGGGGGGCTGCGCTGCTCGCGGCTCGCGCGGTCGGCCGCACCGTACCGGACGCGCCCGCGGGCTGCAGCGTTACCGAGCCGGATCCCGGGCGGGCGGCCGCCTGGGACCTGGTCTGGGCCGAGCACGAGCGGGTCAGGCTCGCTGTCAGTCAGCGTCCTCGCACAGCGCCAGGAGCTTGCTGATCGTTGACCAGTTGCGCGCCGTTCCGTTGGCGAGCGGGTCGCGCCGGTTCTTCATCAGCAGGTCCTTCGCCAGCTCGCTGGTGCCGAACCCGTCTGGCGTGTGCAGGTAGAGGGTCTTACCGACGATCTTCGCCTCGTCCCTGCTGCCCCTGCCCGAGGCCGCGGCCACCGCGTCGGCGACGCGGTCATGCTGCGCCTGCCGCGGGTCGTCGACCAGGAATACCCCGTGCACCCACTTCGGGTTCGGCTCGTCGGGGTACGGGTTCGCGGCGATCACCGCGGCCAGTTCCGCCTTCGTCAGAACGACGGCGAACGTGCTGACGCCGAACGTTGACTTGATCGCGTCCCGGATCTCGGCTGCCAGCTTGCCGGTGCCATCGTGCGGCGGCGTGAAGACGATGTTGCCGGTCTGGATGTAGGTCTTCACGTCGGAGTGGCCGAGCTTCGTCAGCAGGTCCCTGAGGTCGGCCATCGGGACCTTGCCGCCCCCACCCACGTTGATCCCGCGCAGCAAGGCTACGTGCGTCGGCATGGGCCTATCTTGCCAGCACGTCGTGTTCTTGCCGGGTCAGGGTGCGATCGGCGTCGTGTCATGCGCGGGCACCAGCCGGTACCCGGTGATGAGCTCGGCCGAGATCGTGATCACGTCGTCTACGGCTCCGGCTATCCAGGGGCGCAGCCGCGCCCGGTAGCGCGCGGCGGCGTGCTCGTCGGTCATCAGCCGCGCGGTTCCCACCACGATCACGCTCCAGCCGAGGCGGCTGTCGGAGTCGATGGCGTCGGCCTCGTACGCGACGACGACGCCGCTCCGCCCGGCCGCTGCGGTGATCGCCGCGCCGGCTGTGGCCCTGACGATGATCGATTCGCCCTCGACCAGATGGTTCACGGGACGGATCGCAGGCAGCGCCTGGTGCGTGAAGACCAGCCGGCCGATGCTGACGGTGCCGAGCAGCTGCAGGGCTTCTCGCCTGCTGAGCTGCTCAAGCCGCCGGGGCTCGTCCATCGCCACCTCCATAGACAGCTCTGCCGCCACGCGAACTACCCTGCCCGGCAGGCCCGGCGCGCGTTAGGGCCAAAAGACCTATCGTTGGAACTCCCTCGGACCGGAACGGTCATCCAGGTAGCAACCGGCGAACGAACACAGGCGGCGGGTCCCGATGAGCGCAGCAGAACCCGGAACAGCGGACGGGGTCTACGCGCTGCTCACCGACGGAACGACGGTGCTGATCAGGCAGGCAGGTCCTGGCGACGAGGAAGCCGTCAGGCAGATGCACGCTCACATGTCGCCGGCGAACGTCTACCTGCGCTTCTTTAGCCTCAGCCCGCGATCAGCCGACCGCGAGGCCAAGCGTGTCAGCAGGCCGCCCGATATCAGCCACTACGCGCTGCTCGTCTGGCTGGGCGACCAGCTGGTCGGGGTGGCCAGCTACGAGCCGACCACCAAGCCGGGCTTCGCCGAGATCGCGTTTGCGGTGGCCGATCACATGCACGGCCGCGGCGTCGCGTCCCTGCTGCTCGACCACCTCATCTCGGCCGCGAGGCTGCGCGGCGTGCGCGCGTTCACCGCCCAGACCCTGGCCGACAACGTCGCGATGCTGCGGGTGTTCGCAAACGCGGGCCTCGCGGCCAGGCGGCAGGTGTCGGACGGGGTGATCGAGACCACGTTCCCGCTCCCGGCCGACGACGCCGACCAGGGGCTGCACAGCTATCTGGACTCGGTGGCGCAGCGGGAGAGGTTCGCCGACGTCGCCAGCCTGCGGCACCTGCTCGAGCCCGGCTGCGTCGCGGTCGTCGGCGCCAGCCGTAAGCCGGGCAGGGTCGGGCACGCCATCTTGCGGAACATGATCGACGCGGGGTTCCGCGGACGGCTGTACGCCGTCAACCCGCACGCGACCTCCGTTCTCGGCGTGCGCACCGTGCCATCCGTGGTTGACCTGCCGGAGCCGCCCGACCTGGCCGTCGTCGCGGTGCCGCCCGCGCACCTCACGGCCGTCGCCGAGGAGTGCGGCCGTCGCGGCGCCAGGGCCCTCGTGGTGGTGACCGCGGAGATCGGCACGGAGACCGGCTCTGAGCTGCTGGCCGCGTGCCGCCGCCACGGCATGCGGCTGGTCGGGCCCAACTGCTTCGGCGTCGCCGTCCCCTCGCTCGGCCTCAACGCGACCTTCGCCGGCGGTCAGCCGGTTCCCGGCAGTGCCGGCCTGGTCATGCAGTCAGGCGGGATCGGCATCGCCGTGCTCGACCACCTCACCAGGCTCGGGATCGGCGTGTCGTCGTTCGCGTCGGTAGGCGACAAGTACGACGTGTCGAGCAACGACATGCTGATGTGGTGGGAACACGACGAGCTGACCAGGCTCGCGGTGCTCTACGTGGAGTCTTTCGGCAGCCCGCGCCGGTTCGCCCAGACCGCGCGCCGCGTGGCCAGGCAGTTCCCGGTCCTGACCGTGATCGGCGGCCGGTCGGCGGCGGGCCAGCGCGCCGCAGCCTCGCACACGGCCACCGTCGCGACGTCTCTGGTCACTCAGGAGGCGCTGTTCGAGCAGGCCGGCGTCATCGCGACGACCAGTCTCGGTGAGCTCGTCGACACCGCCGCGCTGCTCGCCTGCCAGCCGCTGCCCGCGGGCGCGAGGATCGCGATCGTGTCCAACGCCGGCGGGGCCGGCGTCCTCGCGGCCGACGCGTGCGGCGACAACGACCTCAAGGTGGCGATATTGTCGCAGGCCACCCAGCAGCGCCTGCGCAGGCTGCTGCCCAGCGGCGCGGTCGTGACCGGCCCTGTGGACACCTCCGCGGCCGTCACCAGGCACGCGTTCAGGTCCTGCCTGGAGCGGGTGGCGAAGGATGACGGCGTCGACGCGGTCATGGCGATCACCGTGCCGACCGCTCTCGGTCACCTGACGCCCGCCATCCTCAGGACGAACATCGCCAAGCCGATCGTCGTCGTGACGCTTGACCAGCAGGAATCCGTACGCCTGCTGCGACCTGCACGCGAGGCGGAAGCGGCCGGCGCGGCCAGACAAGGCGCGCCGGGAGAGCGCGCGCCCAGCGTGACACAGGACGCGATCCCGTCATACCTGTTTCCGGAGAGCGCGGCCCGCGCGCTCGGGCACGCCGTCCGGTACGGTTCCTGGCGCGGAGGCCAGGAGGGCCAGGTCCCCGACCTGGCAGGGATCAGGCACGACGACGCCCGCCGGCTCGTCGGCGACTTCCTTGCCGGGCAGCACCTCGGCGGCTGGCTCCCGCCCGATCAGGTCGCCGCCCTCCTGGCCTGCTACGGGATCAGCCTGATCCCGACCACCAGCGTGATGAGCGCGGGCGACGCCGCGCGGGCGGCCGCAGAGCTCGGCGGCCCCGTCGTCCTGAAGGCCGACGTGGACGGCCTGGTGCACAAGACCGACGCCGGAGCCGTGCTGCTCGACCTGCGCACCGAGCACGACGTCACCAGCGGCTACGACCAGTTGACCGGCCGGTTCGGCCCAAGCCTGCGCCAGGTCCTGATCCAGCCCATGCTCGCCGAGGGCGTCGAGGTGCTGGTCGGCGTCGTGCACGAGCCGGTGTTCGGGCCGCTGGTCGTCTTCGGCCTCGGCGGCGTGGCCACTGACGTGCTCGGCGATCACGCCGCCAGGCTGACACCGCTCACCGACGTGGACGCGCAGGAGATGATCCGCGGCATCAGGGCGGCGCCGCTGCTTTACGGGCTCCGCGGCAGCGCGCCCGTCGCCGTGGACGCGCTCGCCGACATCCTGCTGCGGGTCTCCAGGCTGGCCGACGAACTCCCCGAGATCGCCGAGATGGACCTCAACCCCGTGATCGCGCAGGCGAGCGGCGCCCACCCGGTGGACGCCAGGATCAGGCTAGTTCCGGCAGAACCCCAAGACCCGTTCCTGCGCCGCCTGCGCTAACAGCTCGACGTGATCGCGCCAGGTGTGCTGCGGATCGAAGCCCAGGACGCGCTTGGCCAGGTCGATGCTGAGCAGCGTGGCGTTGCCCGCGATCTCGCCGCGGAGCGGGACGCCGGGGAAGACCTGTCGCAGGAGGTCGGCGGACGGCCGCGTCATCACGGTGTCAGCGGCCGCGATGATGAAGCTCGCGCTGGCGCCGGCGCTGCCCGTTGCGGTAGGGCCGATGTCGGCCCCGAGCGCGAGCCGGCACGCCTGCGCCGCGTCGCGCTCATCGATGTACCCCCACAGGTTCCACCGTCGCTCGGCCGGGTCGTCCCAGTAAGACGGGAAACGCTGGTAGTCCGCGGGGCCGAGGATGTTCGAGAATCTCAACGCGACAAACGGGATGCCCGACCACTGCGCGATGTGACCGGCGACGGTCTCGCTGGCGACCTTGGACAGCGCGTAGGTCGACGTCGGCACCGGGTAGTGGTCCTCGTCTACCGGCGCGTACCGCGGCGGCGTGCTGAACGGCAGCCCGAGCGTCGTCTCGCTGGACGCCCAGACCACCCGGCGCAAGCCGGCCTGCGCGGCCGCGTGGAAGACGTTGAAGTTCATGGTCATGTTGACGTTGAAGGTCACGGCCGGCGTGCGCAGGCCGGGCGCAGGAATGTTGGCCAGGTGGACGACCGCGTCGACGCCCCGCAGAACCTCCGCTGCCTGGCCGTAGTCGGTGAGGTCGGCCCTGACGAACTCCGCTGGCCCGCCGTCGCCGGACGGACCGACGAGGTCAGCGCCGACCACCTCGTGCCCGTACACGGCCAGATCGGCGACAACAGCGCGGCCGGCGCGACCGCTCGAACCCGTGACGCATATCTTCATGACACCTATCGATACACCACAGTCCCCGCACGCCACAGTCCCCGCCGCCCTTCCGGGCCGGCGGGGACTGGCGTGCGAGCGAGGAGCTCAGGCCGTCTGCACCTTGGCGTGCGCGACCTTCTTGAAGACCTCGGCGGTCTCGGGGACCCGGCGCAGGTGCCAGGCTCCGAGCAGGGACAGGATCAGCATCAGCGCCGCGCCGACGAAGGAGACGATCGCTCCGATCCAGGCGATCTGGCCGATCTTCCAGAATCCGTACGCGTTCAGCAACATCCCCCGCAGGGTCGTGCCCTTGAAGACCGTCGCGACCTCGTCGGCCAGCTTGGTGTTCTTCGGGTCAGCCATGGCCTTGGCGGAGAGCTGGCTGTAGGTTTGCCCGCCAGCGATCTCGCCCAGGTGGACGCCGATGAAGTGGTCGGCGTAGGTCTGGGCCTGCGCCCCCGTAGTCATGATCTGCCCGCCATAGACGCTCATCGCCTGCGCGTCAGCCTTGGGCAGTGACTTGATTGCCTCGCTTGACGCGGGCGGGAACACGATCTTCTGAGCGACGAGCTGGCTGCGTACCTCGCTGTTGACGAAGTTGTGACCCCACGTCAGCAGACCGCCAGCGACAAGCAGCACCGCGGCCAGGGCAAGCCCGGCCACCACCATCAGCGCGTCGAATGTCCTTCTGCGCATTTCGATGCCTCCTAAGCATCCGCCACCGGAACCTTTCCTTGACCCCGGCGGGCCTCCGTTTTCCTTTAGCCGCACTCAGCATCCGCTACGGGGCCAGGCACCGAGCAGGGCCGACAGTCGCCACCACAAAGGACTTCCGTCCTGATAACGGGAAGGCCATCGGTCCCTATGACTGTCA